>NZ_JAZAQP010000016.1:0-135676 GCF_036231725.1 Pseudomonas sp. JH-2
CCGTTGCGGTTGTCGGTGTTGATGTAGAAGTTGCGCAGGCCGAGGCTGGCCTTGCTGTCCTCGATGAATCCGCCGGCGCTGGCCTGCTGGGCGAGGGCCGCCGTGGCGATGGCCAGGGCGAGGGTGGATCGCTTCATGTGAATGCTCCTAATAACGGCTTGAGTGTTGTGCCTGACTCCGAGCAGAAAGTGTTTTATTCCGTTATTTACTTTTTTATATAGCGACACTTGTAAAAAAACGCCATGAATATGGCGTGTATGGAAACAGGTGCGCTTCTTCTTGCTACGTAAGGCGGATGACATGACGCCAAACTGCAGCAAAAGTGTCAAGCGATATTTCACTTTTGTGAGGAGCAAAACGCGAAGTGCATTAGCGGATACTCGAAACTGATCTTGCCAGGTATGAATTTTCCTGGTTGAACAAGCGAAAGGTTATTGCTTTTCGAAAAGAGCCGAAGTCAATGGAAGTTTCAAATATGCATTTCAGAAATGCCCGAACGCCGAGGGGCGGGCGTCAACCGCCCCTCGGCGAAGAGTGGAATGCAAGTTACAGACGAATATTCCGGGAGTGTTCTCTTTCATTTCCAGGCGGAACATCCGAACTTGCCCGTAACTGCCATCAGGAACGGGATGGATAGCTCGAATACTTCACCAGCTCCGCAATACCACTGCGGGCATTGGCGGCGGCGGCCAACTGGCGCTCCTCGGCACTGGCATGTTCGCGGTCCCAGGCCAGCACCTTGGGCGTCATCAGCTTGTGCCAGAGCGGCGGCAGCATGGCGACGATGATGGTCGTCAGGTAGCCGCCGATCATCATGGGCGCGTCGGGGAAGGGTTTCAGGTCCTGGTAGGGGACTTCGCCCTGGGCGTGGTGATGGGAGTGGCGGGTCAGGTTGAACATGGTCCAGGAGCTGATGCGCCTGTTGGTGTTCCAGGAATGCCGCGGCTGCACGGGGGTGGCCGAGTTGCGCACCATGCCGTAGTGCTCCATGTAGTTGACGATCTCCAGCAGGGCCTTGCCCCACAGCCCGCAGGCGATGAAGAAGAGCGCGGCGGGCCACTGGCCGATGGCGTAGGCGGCGGCCACCAGCAGCAGGCTCATCCCGTGGCCGCGCAGGACCGCGTTGCGCCAGCCGAGCAGCCAGTAGCCCTTGCGCGCCAGGCGCTGCTTCTCGATGTGCCAGGCGCTGAGGTTGCCCCTGAGGGTCGAGATCAGCACGTGGGCGTAGACGTTGCGGCCGCGGGGCGCGGTGGCGGGGTCCTCGGTGGTGGAGACGTAGCGGTGGTGGCCGTAGACGTGCTCGATGGCGAAGAGGGTGTCGAAGCTGAACGCCAGCAGCCAGCGGCCGATGAGCATGGAGACCGGGTCCCAGGTGCGGTGCGTCAGCTCGTGGGCGGTGATGGTGCCGATGGTGCCGATCATCAGGCCGGTGAGGATCCACGCCGCGACGTGCTGGCCGATGCCGGTGGCGGCCCGGGCACCGAGCAGGTCGTAGCCCGTCGCCTGGCCCAGGGCGGCGCCGAAGCCGAGGAAGTCGCCGTCGCTGACGCCCCAGAGCGCCGCGAAGACGATGAAGCACAGCAGCGGCAATGCCAGCCACAGCTGGAAGGTGAGGATGCCCGGGTGCCTGAACTCGGGCGTGGTGGTGTCGTCACCGCAGACCAGGTCGCCGATCACGTAGAGAGTCAGCACGGCGACCAGGCCGTAAGTGATCCAGGGGCCGCCGGCGAGCAGGGCGGCGGCCGAGAACAGGCCGACGGCGTGGAAGAGGAAGTACTTGAGGTAGTGCAGCGCGTTCATGGGCGTCTCTCTTGTTATGGGATGGCACTTTTTACTGGATGGCACTTTCCGTGGTTGCGCACGGAGCCTGTTGCAGCGTGAAGCGGTCGGCATGGATGTTCTCGCGGGCGACGCCGTGCCGTTCCAGCAGGGCGCTGGCGCTGTCGATCATCCCCGGCGGCCCGCACAGGTAGGCGTGGCTGCCGGCCTGCAGCAGCACCGGGATCTGCTCGGTGACCAGGCCCCGCGCGCCGTCCCAGGGGGCCTGATGGTCCACTTCGGACAGCACCGGGACGAAATGGAAGGGGCCGGGCCACTGGCGGGCCAGGGCATGGATGTCCTCCAGGGCGTAGAGGTCGTGCGCCTGCCGGGCGCCGAACAGCAGGGTGACCGGGCGCCGCACGCCGCTGGCGAGCGCGTCCTGCAGGATGGCCAGCAGTGGCGCCAGGCCGCTGCCGCCGGCCACCAGCAGCAGCGGGGCCTCGGCCGGGCGCAGCTGGAACTGGCCCAGCGGGCCCTTGAGGCTCGCGCCCTGGCCGAGCAGCGGGCGGCTGTCGACCAGCCCGGTGAGCTGGCCGCCGGGCACCTTGCGGATGAAGAAGCTGACCTTGGCGTCGGCCCGGGGCGGGGAGGCGAAGGAGAAGCTCCGGGCGTGGCCGGGCAGGCAGTCCAGGCTGAGCTCGGCGTACTGCCCGGCCTTGTAGGGCAGGCTCGCTTCGAGCTGGAGGGTCAGGCGGGTTATGTCGTGGGTCAGCCTGTCCTGCGCCACCACCTTGCCGCGGACCTGGCGGGTATCCTGCTGCGCGCCGTCGAACTCGATGCTCACGTCGCCGCGCGGCACGCTCTGGCAGGCCAGGATGTAGCCCTGGTCGAGTTCCTGCGCGGAGAGGATGTAGCCGGTCTCGGTCAGTTCCCTGACCTTGCCCCGTACCAGCCGGCACTTGCAGGTGGCGCAACCGCCGACGCGGCAGCTGTGGGGGAAATCGATGCCCTGGCGCAAGGCGGCCTGCAGCAGGGTCTCGCCAGGCTCGACGCGTATGCTGGCGCCGTTGATCGAGGCGTTCGCCGCACGGTTTCGGCTCAGAAAGGCAAACATGCGTCCTCCGTTCTAATCGTTGTGGGTTGGGACGCTTCGATGCTAGGGGCGGCGGCGGACGGCGGAGAGGTTCCCGATTGACATTCCAGGGGTCATTTGTTGACATCTTCGCGCCCCTGGAACCCTGTGAGGTCGAGCCCTTGTCGGACTTCGTGTTGCCAATGCCCTACCTGCGGCAGATCGCCGAGCAGCTGCGGGCCATGCAGAAGGACCCGCAGGCGTGGTTCGCCCGCAGCGGCCTGAGCGAGCGCCAGCTCGACGAGGCGGGCTTCCAGCTCGGCTTCCCGCAGTTCCAGCAGCTGCTGCGCGACGCCATCGCGCTGACGGCCGAACCGGCGCTGGGGCTGCTGATCGGCGAGCGCCTGGTGGCCAACACCCACGGCATACTGGGCTACGCGGCGATGCAGAGCGGCACGCTGCGCCAGGCCCTGGAGCTGCTGCAGCGCTACCTGGCCCTGCGCACCACGCTGGTCAGCCTGAGCTACGAGTGCGATGAACAGGCCGGGCAGGTGCATGTCCGCTTCCTGCCCGGCTACGCCCTCGGCGACATCGAGCGCACGGTGCTGGAGGCGGTGATGCTGGCGGTCAGCAACATCTTCGAGGCGATGACCCTGGGCAGTTGCCCGCTACGCCAGGTCCGGCTGCCTTTCGCGGTGCAGCCCTACGCCGCGCTGGCCGAGGAGCTGTTCCGCTGCCCGGTGGCCTATGGGCAGCGCTGGGCGGGCTTCAGCCTGGACCTGGCGGCCATCGACCAGCCGCTGAAGCTGGCCGACCCCGCGGCCTTCCGCGAGGCCGAGGCGATATGCCGGCGGGAGCTGGCGAGGCTGGGCGAGACCGCGACCATGGGCGCCCGGGTACGGCGGACGATGCTGGAGAAGCAGAACGGCTTCCCCAGCCTGAAGGTCACCGCGCGCCTGTTCCACATGACCCCGCGCACCCTGCACCGGCACCTGCTGGAAGAGGGCACTTCGTTCAGGCTGATCCTCGAGGACGTGCGCCGCACCCTGGCCATCGAGCACCTGAAGGCCGGCCACCTGAGCATCGAGGAGATCGCCTACACCCTGGGCTACACCGACCTGGCCAACTTCCGCCGCGCCTTCAAGCGCTGGGAGGGCATGCCGCCCTCGGCGTACCGCGCCCGGCTCGGCGCGCTCAACTGAGGACGTAGTCGACCGGCTGCAGGGGCGGCGGCAGGTCCCGGTAGCCCAGGGCGCCGAGGACGTCGCGCTCGATGATGCGGACCATGGCGTCGGTGGGCAGGTCGTTCTCCTCGCGGCCGAAGGGGTCTTCCAGCTCGTTGCTGATGGCGTCCAGGCCGAAGAAGGTGTAGCTGACGATGGTGGTGAAGATGGGCGCCATCCAGCCCAGCGGCTCGGCCATGGCGAAGGGCAGCAGGATGCAGAAGATGTAGATGGTGCGGTGCAGCAGCAGCGTGTAGGGGAAGGGGATCGGCGTCGCCTTGATGCGCTCGCAGATGCCCTGGGCATCGGTGAAGGCGCCCAGGCGCTGCTCCAGGGTCAGGTAGCGCCATTCGCTGATGCGCTTCTCCTCGGCCAGCTGCGAGCAGACGCTGCCGACGTGCTGCAGGATGCCGTCGGTGACGTTGTGCGCGGTGATGGGCGTGTCGCTGGCGAGCCAGGGGCGGGCGGCCTTCAGCTCGTCCTCGTTGCGCAGCCGTGCATTGAGCGCGTGGGCGTAGCCGCAGAGCGCGCGCAGCAGCTTCTCGCGCAGCGCCTGGTCCGTGATGACGACGCTCTCGCGGATGAACGAGCGCATCTCGATGACGATCGAGCCCCAGGTCTTGCGGCCCTCCCACCAGCGGTCGTAGCAGGCGTTGTTGCGGAAGCTCATGAAGATCGACAGCGACAGCCCCAGCAGGGTGAAGGGCGTGGCGTTGACCCGGGCGAAGAACGCCGGGTGGTGTTCCTCCACCAGCACGATCAGCGCCGCCAGGAGGGTGACCATCAGGCTGCGGAAGGCGATGCGCTTGGCGATGGAGCCCTTGAGCGTGAACAGCACGCGCAGCATGTCGGGTTGCGGTTGGACGATCATGGGGGTTCCCGCGGGGGCGGCTAGCCGCCGGTCATGTTCATGAAGCGGAGGATCTGCACCTCGCCGCCGACCTCGAAGTGGTGGCGCTGGGGCTTCAGGCGCATGGCCTGGCGGATCGCCCGGTCCAGCCGCTCGGCGTCGCCGGGGTGGCCGCGCAGCACCTGCTTGAGGTCGGCCGAATGTTCGTTGCCCAGGCACAGCAGCAGGCGGCCCTCGACGGTCAGGCGCACGCGGTTGCAGCTGCCGCAGAAGTTGTGGCTGTGCGGCGAGATGAAGCCGATGCGGATGTCCGGCGCCTCGGCCAGGCGGCAGTAGCGGGACGGGCCCTGGGTGGACTCGGCGGATTCGATGAGGCTGAACTTCTCGCCGATGCGTTCGCGCACCTCGTCGCTGGAGCAATAGGACTCGCCGCGCTGGTGCTCGCTGATGACGCCCAGGGGCATTTCCTCGATGAAGGAAATGTCCAGCTGGCGGTCGATGGCGAAACGCACCAGGTCGACCACCTCGTGGTCGTTGCGGCCCTTGAGCACCACGCAGTTGAGCTTGGTGTGGCGAAAGCCCGCGCGGCGCGCGGCGTCGATGCCGGCGATCACCTGGTCGAGGTCGCCGGTGCGGGTGAGCGCCTTGAAGCGCTGCGCATCCAGGCTGTCGAGGCTGATGTTCAGCCGTGCAAGGCCGGCGTCGTGCAGCGGTTGCGCCAGGCGCTGCAGCTGCGAGCCGTTGCTGGTCATACACAGCTCGCGCAGGCCGGGGAGGGCAGCGATGCGCGCGCACAGCTCGACGATGCCCTGGCGCACCAGGGGCTCGCCGCCGGTGAGGCGGATCTTGCGCGTGCCCAGGGCGACGAAGCGCTCCGCCACGCGGTACAGCTCGTCGAGGGTGAGGATGCGCTGGCGGGGCAGGAACTGCATGTTCTCGGCCATGCAGTACACGCAGCGGAAGTCGCAGCGGTCGGTCACCGACATGCGCAAGTAATCGATCTTGCGATTGAAACCGTCGATGAGTTCGCCAGTGGTGTTGTTCAATTCAGAGTTGCCTCTCGAGTTGATCGCTCATTGCTCTTTGCACGCATGCATTGATGTTTCAATCAATAACCTGGCGATCTTCGGAATGAGGCTAGCCAGCCACTATTGGAGCGTCAAATTGCTTTTGATTACCGGTTGATAAGAACGCTCTATCAAGTGGCTCCATTATTCTGGAAAGCGCTCTGGATCGGGAGCGGGAGGACTGATAGACGGTTCTGATCAGGGCGTAATTTATTTCGATTGGACGCAATGCTTGGTTCTCAATAGCCTGAGATCACAAGGCGAGCCAATGTCTCTCCGGTTTCCAGGCCAAGGCTTTGGAAGATGAACCCGAATGCAACTTCAATTCGCGGCGAAGAAGAAGTTTCGCCCGCAGTAGTTGCTCGTCCGGAGTTCGATATCGGTACGCCCGTAGTGTCGCCTTTTTCTGCCTGAGAACTTTCATTCTCTGCGTGTAATCGAGGAATGCCTGAATGAGCCAAGACGAACACATAAGGAGCTATACCGCGCCGGCCGCCGGCTGGGGCGCGCTCAAGAGCGTGACCAAGAGTTGGCTGGGCAGCGAGAACGCCGTCAAGAACCTGCGGGCGATGCTCAAGACCAACCAGAACAGCGGCTTCGACTGCCCCGGTTGCGCCTGGGGCGAGTCCCCCGAGAACGGCCTGGTGAAGTTCTGCGAGAACGGCGCCAAGGCGGTCAACTGGGAGTCCACCGGGCGCTCCGTCGACCCCGACTTCTTCGCCAAGTACAGCGTCAGCGCGCTGGCCGGGCAGAGCGACTACTGGCTCGAATACCAGGGCCGGCTCACCCACCCCATGCGCTACGACGCGGCCACCGACCACTACGTGGAAACCACCTGGGAGGAGGCCTTCGCCCTGGTCGCCAGGCACCTGAAGGCGCTGAAGTCGCCGGACGAAGCGGAGTTCTACACCTCCGGCCGGGCCAGCAACGAGGCGGCCTTCCTCTACCAGCTGTTCGTCCGCGCCTTCGGCACCAACAACTTCCCCGACTGCTCGAACATGTGCCACGAGGCCAGCGGCCTGGGCATGGCGGAAACCCTCGGGGTGGGCAAGGGCACCGTGGTCTTCGACGACCTGGAGAAGGCCGATGCCATCTTCGTCATCGGCCAGAACCCCGGCACCAACCACCCGCGCATGCTCGAACCGCTGCGCGAGGCCGTGCACCGCGGCGCCCAGGTGATCTGCATCAACCCGCTGAAGGAGCGCGGCCTGGAACGCTTCCAGCACCCGCAGCACCCCCTGGAGATGCTGAGCAACGGCTCGGAGCCGACCAACACCGCCTACTTCCGCCCGGCCCTGGGCGGCGATATGGCGATGTTCCGCGGCATGGCCAAGTTCCTCCTGCAGTGGGAACGCGAGGCCCAAGCCAACGGCGAGCCGCCGGTGTTCGACCATGCCTTCATCCGCGAGCACACCAGCGGCCTGGACGCCTACCTGGCGGCGGTGGACGCCACCCCCTGGGAGCACATCGTCGGCCAATCCGGCCTGAGCATGGCCGAGCTGGAGCTGGCGGCGCGCATGTACCGCCGCGCCGAGCGGGTGATCATGTGCTGGGCCATGGGCCTGACGCAGCACCGCCACTCGGTGCCGACCATCCAGGAGGTGGTCAACCTGCAACTGCTGCGCGGCAACGTCGGCAAGCCCGGCGCCGGCCTGTCGCCGGTGCGTGGCCACAGCAACGTGCAGGGCGACCGCACCATGGGCATCGACGAGAAGCCGCCGACCTGGCTGCTGGACGCCCTGGAGAAACGCTTCAAGTTCAAGGTGCCGCGTGGCCACGGCGACAACGCCGTGCTGGCCATCCAGGCCATGGAAGCCAGGCGCGCCAAGGTGTTCCTGGCCCTGGGCGGCAACTTCGCCCAGGCCACCCCGGACACCCCGCGCACCCACGCCGCGCTGCGCAACTGCGAGCTGACCGTGCACATCGCCACCAAGCTCAACCGTTCGCACCTGGTCACCGGCCGCGACGCGCTGATCCTGCCGTGCCTGGGCCGCACCGAGGTCGACCTGCAGGCCGACGGGCCCCAGGGCGTCACCGTGGAAGACACCTTCAGCATGGTGCACATCTCCCACGGCCAGCTGAAGCCGCGCTCGCCGCACCTGCGCTCGGAGCCGGCGATCATCGCCGGCATCGCCAAGGCCACCCTGGGCAACCAGCCGATCGACTGGGACTGGGCCATCGCCGACTACGGGCACATCCGCGACCTGATCGCCGACGTCATCCCCGGCTTCGCCGACTTCAACGCCCGGCTGCAGCACCCCGGCGGCTTCCACCTGGGCAACGACGCGGCCGAGCGGGTCTGGAAGACCACCAGCGGCAAGGCCCGCTTCACCCCCAGCGAACTGCCGCAGGAGCTGGTCAACCAGGCGGTGCTGGCGCGCGGCGAGCGGCCCGACCTGATCCTCCAGACGCTGCGTTCCCACGACCAGTACAACACCACCCTGTACGGCCTGGACGACCGCTACCGCGGGGTGTTCGGCCTGCGCGAGGTGGTCTTCGCCAACGAGCGGGACATCCGCCGCCTGGGCTTCGCCCCGGGCGACAAGGTCGACCTGGTATCGCTGTGGGAAGACGGCATCGAGCGTCGCGTCAGCGGCTTCCAGCTGGTGGCCTACGACCTGCCGGCGGGGCAGGCGGCGGCCTATTACCCGGAAACCAATCCGCTGGTACCGCTGGAAAGCTATGGCGACCGCACCTTCACGCCGACTTCCAAGTTCATCGCGATCAGGATCGAGAAAGCCCGGGAAGACAGCCTGATCCATTCGACTGTCGCCTGAGACGGACTCCCATACGGCAGGCGATTGGGGCCTGCCGTCACTCAATGAGCGATCAATAAGGGTTTCGCCATGTTGAACATACAGGCGTTGGACCTGGCGCGGATTCAATTCGCGTTCACGGTCTCTTTCCATATCATCTTCCCGGCCATCACCATTGGCCTGGCGAGTTTCCTGGCCGTGCTCGAAGGGCTCTGGCTGAAGTCCGGCAACCCGGTCTACAAGGACCTCTACAAGTTCTGGTCGAAGATATTCGCGGTGAACTTCGGCATGGGCGTGGTCTCCGGCCTGGTCATGGCCTACCAGTTCGGTACCAACTGGGCGCGCTTTTCCGACTACGCCGGCAGCATCACCGGGCCGCTGCTGACCTATGAGGTACTGACGGCGTTCTTCCTGGAGGCCGGCTTCCTCGGCGTGATGCTGTTCGGCTGGGATAGGGTGGGGCGCCGCCTGCACTTCTTCGCCACGGTGATGGTGGCCATCGGCACCATGATCTCGATGTTCTGGATCCTCTCGTCCAACAGCTGGATGCAGACGCCCCAGGGCATCGACATCGTCGACGGGCGCATCGTGCCGCTGGACTGGCTGAAGATCGTCTTCAACCCGTCCTTCCCCTACCGCCTGGTGCACATGGCGCTGGCCGCCTACCTGTCCACCGCCTTCTTCGTCGGCGCCTCGGCCGCCTGGCACCTGCTGCGCGGGCGCGACAACCCGGCCACGCGGACCATGCTGTCGATGGCCATGTGGATGGTCCTGGGCGTGGCGCCGCTGCAGGTGCTGGTGGGCGACGCCCACGGCCTGAACACCCTGGAGCACCAGCCGGCGAAGATCGCCGCCATCGAGGGGCACTGGGAGAACAGGCCGGGCGAGCCGACGCCGCTGATCCTCTTCGGCATCCCGGACATGCAGGCCGAGCGGACCCGCTACAGCCTGGAGGTGCCGTACCTGGGCAGCCTGATCCTGACCCACAGCCTGGACAAGCAGATCCCGGCGCTGAAGAGCTTCGCCCCGCAGGACCGGCCGAACTCCGCGGTGATCTTCTGGAGCTTCCGCCTGATGGCCGGGCTGGGGATGCTGATGATCCTCTGCGCCCTGGCCGCCCTGGTGCTGCGCCGCGGTGGCGCGCTGTACCGCAACCGCGCCTTCCTGAGCCTGGTGCTGGCGATGGGTCCCTCGGGGCTGATCGCGCTGCTGGCCGGCTGGTTCACCACCGAGATGGGCCGCCAGCCCTGGGTGGTCTACGGGATGCTGCGCACCAGCCAGGCGGTGTCCAACCACAACGTCGCGCAGATGAGCCTGACCCTGGCGCTGTTCGTGGTCATCTACTTCTCGGTGTTCACCGTCGGCCTGGGCTACATGATGCGCCTGGTGCGCAAGGGCCCGGGCCTGCACCACGACAACGATCCGCTGGTGAGCGAGCCCGCCGGGCACTCCAGCGTCCGCAGACCTATGTCGGTTGCCGGCTGAGGGGAGGTTGAAACATGGGTATTCAAGGCATCGACCTGTCGGTCATCTGGGGCGTGATCATCGCCTTCGGGCTGATGATGTACGTGATCATGGACGGCTTCGACCTGGGGCTGGGGATTCTCTTCCCGCTGGTGTCCGACTCCAGTGAACGCGACGTGATGATGAACACCGTCGCCCCGGTGTGGGACGGCAACGAGACCTGGGCCGTGCTGGGCGCCGCCGCGCTCTACGGCGCCTTCCCGCTGGCCTATTCGGTGATCCTGGAGGCGCTGTACCTGCCGCTGGTGCTGGTGCTGGCCGGGCTGATCTTCCGTGGCGTGGCCTTCGAGTTCCGCTTCAAGGCCAAGCCGCAGAAGCGCCACATCTGGGACAAGGCGTTCATCGCCGGCTCCTTCCTGGCGACCTTCTTCCAGGGCGTGGCCATCGGCACCTACATCGACGGCATCCCGGTGGTGGACCGGCAGTTCGCCGGCAGCCCGCTGGACTGGCTGTCGCCGTTCCCGCTGTTCTGCGGGGTGGGCCTGGTGCTGGCCTACGCGCTGCTGGGCAGCACCTGGCTGCTGGTGAAGACCGAGGGCATGCTGGAGTCGCGCATGCGCCACTACAGTCGGCCGCTGACCTACCTGCTGGCGGCGGTGATCGTGGTGATCTGCGCCTGGACCGCCTGGCTGCACCCGAACATCGCCCAGCTGTGGTTCTCCGGGCGCCACTGGGTGCTCTTCGCGGTGATCGCTGCCCTGGCGGTGGCGTCGATGTGCCTGATCCAGTCGAACCTGCGCAAGCGCCATTCGCACCTGCCGTTCATCAGCGTGCTGGTACTGATGTTCCTCGGCTACCTCGCCCTGGCGGTGAGCATCTGGCCGAAGATCATCCCGCCGGCCATCGATCTCTGGCAGGCCGCTTCGCCACCGTCCAGCCAGCTGTTCGCCCTGATCGGCGCGCTGTTCATCATCCCGATCATCCTCATGTACACCTTCTGGAGCTACCACGTGTTCCGCGGCAAGGTCACCGCCGCAGACGCCTACCACTAACTCCCTACGAGCCATACGACAGCTGGCGGTGGCCGCGCCCGAGCGCGGCCACCCCCGGCGCGGGGACGCTTTTTTCCGAATTCCAGCGGGCCGCCCATGCCGGCCCGGACAGATACCGATAACGGAGCCTTGCGATGAAAGACGACAAAGATGCCATCCGTGACGACGACGCCCACGAGCAGGATGCCGACCACGCCGACCAGGCGTTCGTGGAATCGCTCCGCGAGCTGATGGGCGAGTACGACAAGAGCCTGGAGGACGTCATCGAGATCCTCGAGACCGACGTCGACTGGATCGCCAACGGCCACCAGGCCAAGGGCGCGAAATACCAGAAGATCCGCGCCCGCAAGGTGTACCGCAACCCGCATACCGGCGAGACGGTGCGGACCAACAACCGCGACCACAAGACGCTGCTGGGCTGGAAGGACGCCTACGGCGAGGACGTGGTGGAGTCCTGGATCCTCAGCTAGCCGGGGAGGGCAACGGCGGATAACGCCGTAGGCGTTATGCGCCCTACGGGTCCCGGAAGGCACGTAGGGCGCATAACCGTTCGCGGTTATCCGCCGCCGGCCGGAACACCGACACCTGAGGATTCGCGCGGCTGGGGGCAATCGCGGACGGAGTCCGCTCCTACGGGTTGCCCAGGCGCCGTACCCTTGTAGGAGCGCGCCTTGCGCGCGAATCGCGGGCAGGGCCCGCTCCTACAGTTGAGGCCGGAGGTGGGCATGGGGTTGTCCATTGGGCTCCCGCGTTCGCGGGAACCCGCAGGAGGACTCCGTCCGCGATCAGCCATCGGCCGGATCATTTCTTGCCGGGCGTCAGCACCACGCTGGCCTCGGTGGTGAGCACGCGGAAGGTGAAGGTCTCCAGGAAGTACAGCTCCACGCTCGTCGCGGTGTGGCTGGCATAGCCGATGGAGATGTCCTGGCCGATATCCAGCTCGAAGTCCCCGCCGCGCGTGCTGAGCACGAACCCGCCTTCCAGGGCGGGGGCCCAGATGATGCCGCCGTCCAGCTGCTGCTCCACGTGGTGGAAGACCGGGTAGCCCTCGTCGCTGCCGCCGCTCGCCGCCGTATAGGCGTCCGCGCCCAGCACCAGGGCGTAGGGGCCGTTGACGCCGGCCAGGCGCAGCTGGCTCAGCGCCTGCGCCACGGCGCCGGGGTAGCCGCGCACGTTGGCCGGCAGCACCACGCCGGCGTTGCTGCTGGCCTCGCGGATGCCCTGGATGCCGGCCGCGGCGTAGCCATCGAAGACCGCGCGGTCCTCGGCGAAGGCGAGCTTGCGGGCGGCCGCCTTCAGCGGGTCCCAGTCCGAATCGTCCGAGCCGCGCTCCACGTCGTCGATGGCCTGGCGGCTCAGCTCGAAGGGCACGCGCAGCTCGACGATCGCCCGGGCATCGCGCTGGGCGGCCTGGATGCCGTCGCCGGGCGCCTGCAGCGAATGCAGGTGGCCGGTGCCCACCGCGGACAGGGCCAGGCCGCCCGGCGGCGGCACGTCGACCACGCGCCGGGCCGCGAGGTGGCGCTTGAGGGTGCGCGTGGCCTCTTCGTCGATCTGGGCCCAGGCCTTGTCGGAGATGGGGGCGAGTTCACGGTGGAGGTTATTCATTGCCTGCTTCCTTTAGTGAGCCAATGCCGAGGGAGCCATCGCGGGGGCCGTCCGGGGGCCCGCCATCCCGTGCGGGGAGGGCGGGGAGGGCAGGCGCGGCATCCGGGGTTACCTGTTCGAGAAAACTGGCCGAAGGCACGAAGAACAGGCTGCCGGTCACCGCGCGGCTGAAGTCCAGCAGCCGGTCGTAGTTGCCCGGGGGCTGGCCGATGAACATGTTCTCGAGCATCCGTTCGATGCGCCGGGGCGAGCGGGCGTAGCCGATGAAGTAGGTGCCGAACTCACCCTTGGCGATGTCGCCGAAGGGCATGTTGTCGCGCAGGATCTCCAGCTGCTCGCCGTCTTCGATGATGGTGGTCAGGGCGTTGTGGGCGTTGCTCGGCTTGACGGCGTCGTCCAGCTCGATGTCGGAGAGCTTGTGCCGGCCGATGATCCGTTCCTGCTCGGCCACCGGCAGCGCGTTCCACTGGGCCAGGTCGTGCAGGTACTTCTGCACGATGACGTAGCTGCCGGCGACGAAGGGCTCGTCCTCGCCGGCGACGAGGGTGGCGTCCGTCGCGGCCTGGCCGCTCGGGTTCTCCGTCCCGTCGACGAAGCCCAGCAGGTCGCGGGCATCGAAATAGCTGAAGCCGTGCACCTCGTCCGCGGTGCGGACGGCGTCGCCGAGCCGGGCCATGATCTGCGTCTCCAGCTCGAAGCACAGGTCCATGCGCTCGGCGCGGATGTGGAAGAGCAGGTCGCCCGGGGTGGACACCGCATGGTGCGCGCCCTGGATTTCGCGGAAGGGGTGCAGGTCGCGCGGCCTGGGCAGGCCGAACAGGCGGTCCCAGGCCGCCGAGCCGAAGCCCAGGTTGCAGGACAGCTGCCCCTGCGGGGCGCGGAAGCCGATGGCCCGCAGCAGGCCCGCCAGGTCGGCGCACAGGGCGCGCACCGCGGTTTCGCCGGCCTGGCCGGGGTCGATCGTCAGCACCAGGAAGATGGCGGCCCGGCTGAGCGGGGCGGTGACCGACTGGGGAACGGCTCTGGACACGCGTGGCTCCTCTTGCAGGCTCATTTCAACTGGTAGGACTGGGCGCCGGTGCCGGCGAGCGTGCCGCCGTCGACGATCAGGTATTCCTCGCGGATGGGCCTGCCGGCGAAGTGGCTCTGGAGGATTTCCAGGGTTCCCGCGGCATAGCGGGCCTGGGCGGAAAGCGAGGTGCCGGACATGTGCGGCGTCATGCCGTTGAACGGCATGCTGCGCCAGGGGTGGTCCGCCGGCGCGGGCTGGGGGAACCAGACGTCGCCGGCATAGCCGGCGAGCTGCCCGGAGGCCAGCGCCCGCACCACGGCGTCGCGCTCCACCAGCTTGCCGCGCGCGCAGTCGATCAGGTAGGAACCGCGCTTCATCCGGGCGAGCATGGCGTCGTCCAGCAACCCCTCGGTGGAAGGGTAGAGCGGCACCTGCAGGTTGACGATGTCGACCGCCGCCACCAGCGAGGCGACGTCGCCGTGGTAGGTCAGCCCCAGCTCCTGCTCGATGGCCGGGGCCAGCCGGTGGCGCTGGGTGTAGTGCAGGTGCAGGTCGAAGGGCTTCAGCCGGCGCAGCACGGCCAGGCCGATGCGCCCCGCGCCTATGGCGCCGAAATGCAGGCCCTCCACGTCGTAGCTGCGGGCCACGCAGTCGGCGATGTTCCAGCCGCCGTCATGGGCGACCTGGTGGGCGGGCAGGTAGTTGCGCACCAGGGACAGCACCATCATCACCACGTGCTCGGCGACGCTGACGCAGTTCGAGCCGGTGACCTCGGCGACGGTGACGTGGGCCGCCGCCGCGGCAGCCAGGTCCACGTGGTCGGAGCCTATGCCGGCGGTGACGGCGAGCTTCAGCCGGCGTGCCTTGGCGATCCGCTCGGCGGTCAGGTAGGCGGGCCAGAACGGCTGGGAAATGACCACCTCGGCGTCGGGCAGGTGGCGCTCGAACACCGAGTCCGGGCCGTCCTTGTCGCTGGTCACGACCAGCTCGTGCCCGGCCTGCTCCAGGTAGGCGCGCAGGCCCAGCTCGCCGGAAACGCAGCCCACCAGTTCACCGGGCGTGAAGCCCAGCGGCGGTTGCGGCGACGGCGCCGTCTGGCCGTTGGCATAGACGCCGATGTGCGGAATGTCGCTGCGGGCGTAGCGGGGAGGGTAGCCGGCCAGTGGATCGGGGTAGAGAACGCACAACACCTTTGCCATGGACGGAACCTCCTCTCATCCGGCGCCTGCGCGCATGCAGGCAGCCACACTTCCCGCAGGCCAACTATCGGCCCGAGGAAGATGGTTCAGTAAAGTTCAACTTCCTTTTGCACGCCAATGTTGCAGACAGGAAAAGACGGTTTTCTCCGAAAGCGTTCAGCCGATGTCAGTTACTGGCGTCCTTCCGTTATTCAGGAACTCTTCCAGTTTCGGCTTCGACATATCATCGAGAGTGTTTTGTGAACGGGAGGTTGATTCAGGAGAGTCAAGGGTTGGATATATACGATCAGCCATGCCCGGCTCTTTGCCAATGGCAGAGGATATTAAGTTCTTCAACTTCGGAAGCATCGATCCGGGACTCTTCGTCCCATGCAAAGCCGAGAGCAGGCGAGTGCGCGAACGGCTCGGGCCGTTTCATCGCCTGGCCGTCCGATCACTGTAGGATTGAAGTAAGCTTCAAGGTCAACGCTTTCCCCGAGGGTGCTGCATGAGAATTGGAGAACTGGCGAAGCTCAGTGGGCTGGCGCCTTCGCGCATTCGCTTCTACGAGGCGAGCGGCCTGATCAACTCGGTCGAGCGCAAGGCCAACGGCTACCGCGACTACGCGCCGGAGACGCTGGTGATCCTGGAGATCATCACCGGCGCCCAGAGCGCGGGCTTCTCGTTGGAGGAGATTCGCCCCTTGCTGCCACTCAACGCCAGTGGCTGGAAGCACGACGAGTTGCTGGAGGGGCTCAAGTGCAAGGTGGGCGAGATCGAGGTGCTGCAGAAGCGCCTGGCGCAGAGCAAGGCGCAGTTGCTCGTGGCCATCGAAAGCATCGAGAACAAGCCCGAAGGGATGCAATGCGCCGACAACACCCAGCGGGTGCTGGACCGTCTGCGCCAGGAAATGGATGTGGCGGCGGAAAAGAAAAGTCAGGCCATGCGGGCCTGACTTCGAGTGTTTGCAGCTGACGCCGCGGCGTCAGTTCTTGCCGACGAGGGTGTTCAGCGGCCTGGGCGCATAGAGCGCGCTCTGGAACTGCGGAACGTATTCGTACTTCATCATCTTTCCGAGCCTCAACGCCTTGATGTAGGCGGAAAGTTCCCCGTCGCCGAGGATCAGCCGCGCCGAATCCCCGTCGCTGCTGGATGCATGGCTGAGCTGGCGAGAAACCGCATAGCCATAGGTCAGCTCACCCTTCGGGTCGGTATTGGTGAAACTGTTGGTGACCCACTCTTCATCCTTCGAGAGGGCGGCCAGTTTGTCGGCCTTGAACACGACATCCACTTTTCCGGTACGGCTATCGACGATGTCGTAGGCCACACTGCGCTCGTCTTCCCTGACATCGATGCCGGTGAGCCACTTCGGCAAGTTGTAACCCACTACGCCGCGGACTCTTGCCAACTCGGTATTCACCGGAAGTTTGAGCACATAGCCCCAATAGTCCCTGGACAGCGACTGGCCGATCAGCGTGATGGGGCCGAGGTTGGACTTGCCGGGCTTGTTGGTGATGATGGAAAGCGCGACTTCGTTATAACTGTCGTTGTCGCAGTAATGGTAGGAATAAGCGGTAAACGCCACCAGGCCCCGCCCGGGCCATACCTGCAGCGGCTGCACCTGTTCCAGTACCCTGGCCGGCATCAGTTCCTTCAATTTCGCCAGGTCCGCCGTATAGACGGCGGTGACCCTGCTGTTCCTGTAGTAGAAGTTCGGCGAGTAGGATTCGAAGCCTATGTCCGCCTTCGTCTTGGCAAGCCCCTTGAACCAACTCAGGTCGACATCCGGCGCCTCGGCGGCGATGACCGAGAGGGGCGGGTTGGAACGGTAGCGGTCATACAGCCCGCCCTTCACCACGGGGACTGCATGGCCCGCGATGTCGATTAGGGTGCTCTCCGGCTGGCTGTTCGTCGCTGTAGCGTCAGCCCAGGCAGAGGCTGTAACGAAAAGTCCGGCTATTGCGGCAACACTTCCGAGTTTCACTGTCGAGGGTCTCCAGGGGTGGGCATGAGGCTTGGGGCATGCTGTCCAGCAGCTTGCGGAAGGCACCCTAACCTTCAACTGAACTTCAAGGTCAAGAGATGGACCTGGGGCTTTTTCCCTGGCGATGCGTGGGGGAGGGGATGGCCATCGAGGCGGTGGAAAAGCCTCTTGACCTTGAAGTTGACTTCAAGGTTACGGTAGCGCAGTCGCCAAACCTGGAGCCCGTGATGACCCCCTTCACTGCGTTGACCCTGCCCAATGGGGCAGTCATTCCCAACCGCCTGGCCAAGGCCGCCATGGAAGAGAACATGGCGGACAGGGACCATGCCCCCTCGGCGGCGCTGATCCGCCTCTATCGCACCTGGGCCGAGGGCGGGGTAGGCCTGATGATCACCGGCAACGTCATGGTCGATCACCGCGCCATGACCGGGCCGGGCGGGGTGGTGCTGGAGTCCGGGCGCTTCGGCGAGCGTTTCGGCGCGTGGGCGCAGGCCGCGCGCTCCCAGGGTGCCCAGGTGTGGATGCAGATCAACCACCCGGGCCGCCAGATGCCTGCGGCCTTGAAGCAGGACACCATCGCCCCCTCGGAGGTGCCCATGGACCTGGGCAACTTCTCCAGGCAGTTCATCCCGCCACGGGCGATGACGGAGAAGGACATCGCCGAAGTCCAGGCACGCTTCGTCAGGACGGCCGTGCTCGCCGAACGCTTCGGCTTCACCGGCGTGCAGGTCCATGCCGCGCACGGCTACCTGCTCAGCCAGTTCCTCTCGCCGATCACCAACAAGCGCACGGACCAGTGGGGTGGTTCGCTGGAGAACCGTGCCCGGCTGCTGCTCGACGTGGTCAGGGAAATCCGCTCGGCCGTGGGCGCCAGCTTCGCCGTGGCGGTGAAGCTCAACTCGGCCGACTTCCAGCGCGGTGGGTTCAGCACGGACGATGCGAAGAAGGTCATCGCGCTGCTCAACCCCCTGGGGGTGGACCTGATCGAGCTGTCCGGCGGCAGCTACGAAGCGCCGGCCATGCACGGCCAGGCCCGCGACGGCCGCACCCTGGCCCGGGAAGCCTATTTCCTGGAGTTCGCCAAGGACATCTCGTCCGTCGCGCGGATGCCGGTCATGGTCACCGGCGGCGTGCGCCGGCTACCGGTGGCGGAGCAGGTGCTGGACAGCGGCATCGACATGGTGGGCATGGGCACAGCGCTGGCCATCGACCCCAATCTGCCGAAGGACTGGCGGGCCGGGCTCGGCAACGCGCCCGTGCTCAGGCCCATCACCTGGAAGAACAAGGTGCTGGCCTCGGTCGGCTACATGGCGATGGTGAAGCACCAGCTGCGCCGCCTGAGCCTCGGCAAGCTGGCCAACCCGGATGTCGCGCCGGCGCTGGCGCTGCTGGAGCAGCAGCTGGATACCCAGGTCCGCAGCTGGCGCTATCGGCGCTGGGTGAGAAGCCTCAGCGCCTGATCCGGGCCCTGGCCGACGCGGCCTCGCGCGCGTCGGCCAGGGCTCAGGCGCCCCGGGGCGCTTGCGCGCGCGAGGTGAGCCAGCCCAGCAGGGCGGCGAGCAGCAGCACCGCCGCACTCGCCACGAAGGTGGCGCGGTAGCCGCTGCCATCGAACAGCAGGCCGCCCAGGGTGGAGCCCAGGGCGATGGACAGCTGGATCACCGCCACCATCAGCCCGCCGCCGGCCTCGGCGCTGCCGGGCAGGGCCCGGGCGATCCAGCTCCACCAGCCGACCGGGGCTGCGGTGGCCAGCAGGCCCCACAGGCCCAGCAGGGCCGCGACGGCGAAGGCCCAGGCGCCGAAGGGGATCAGCGCCAGGGCGATCGCCGCCATCAGCGCTGGCAGGACGATCAGCGGCCCGAACAGGCTCCGCTTCAGCAGCGTGCCGATCAGCAGGGTGCCGATGAAGCCGGCCACGCCGATGACCAGCAGGATCAGCGAGAGCGTGGAAACCTCCACCCGCGTCACCGTTTCGAGGAAGGGCCGCACGTAGGTGAACAGGGCGAACTGCCCCATGAAGAAGGCCCCGCAGGCGCCCATGCCCAGCGCCACGGCGCGGTTGCCCAGCAGCCTGAAGGGGTTGCCGGCGCCCGGCGAGCGCTCCCCGGCCGGCATGGACGGCAGGCTGGCCCACTGCCAGGCGAGGGCCAGCGCCGCCACCGGCACCAGGCAGAAGAAGGCGCCGCGCCAGCCGATGACCGCGCCCAGGTAGCTGCCCAGGGGCGCCGCCACCACGGTGGCCAGGGCGTTGCCGCCATTGAAGATGGCCAGCGCCCGCGGCACCTGCCGGGCGGGCACCAGGCGCATGGCGGTGGCCGCCGACAGCGACCAGAAGCCGCCGATGACCACGCCGATGAGCGCGCGGCCGAACATGTAGGCCGGGTAGTTCGGCGCCAGCGCGACCACGGCGCCGGACAGCGCCATCACCCCGGTCAGCGCCAGCAGCAGCGTCTTGCGGTTGAGGGTGCCGGCCAGCGCGGAGATCGACAGGCTGGTCAGCACCGCGAAGGCGCCGGAGATGGCGATGCCTTGCCCGGCCATGCCTTCGCTGACGCCCAGGTCGGCGGCCATGGGCGTGAGCAGGCTGACGGGCATGAACTCGGAGGCGATCAGCGCGAAGACGCACAGCGACATGGCGAAGACGCCGCTCCAGTAGGCCGGTTGCGTCTGTTGCGGGGTGGCGGCGGTGCCCGTGGGGGCATCGAGGGTGTGGGCTTTCATGGACTTCTTCTGGGGCTGTGGGCGCGCCGGCAATGAAGGATGTGGCCTTCGCCGGCGGCGGGTGACTTTTTCGTGGGTGAATGCTCCCGTAGAAGGGCGACCATGACTAGCTAATCAATGCTTAAAGCGGCTATAAGTCTACCTAATCAATGCTTCGATCCGTTCGCCAAGCGCGCTAGCGCCTTTGCCGGCGCTCCATCCGCAGCGCGTCGAGCACCAGGGAAAAGGCCGGGGAGGGCTGGCGCCGGCTCGGGTAGTAGAGGTGGTAGCCGGAGAAGGCCGGGCACCAGTCCTCCAGCACCCGCTGCAGGCGCCCTTCGGCGAGGTGGGGGGCGAACTCCTCCTCCGGCAGGTAGGCGATGCCCACGCCGGCGAGCGCGGCGTCGGCCACGTGCACGGTGGTGTTGAACACCAGTTGGCTGTCCACGTGCACTTTCAGCTTCTTGCCCCGCCGCTCGAACTCCCAGGCATCCACGCCGCCATAGGTGGGAAAGCGGATGTTGATGCAGCGGTGCCCCACCAGGTCGCTGGGTGTCCTGGGGATGGGGTTGTCGGCGAAGTAGGACGGCGCCGCCACCACGGCCATGCGCAGGTCGGGGCCGATGGGCACGGCGATCATGTCCCGGTCGAGGGTTTCGCCGAAGCGCACGCCCGCGTCGAAGCGGTCGGCGACTATGTCGCGGAAGCCGTAGTTGATGTCGAACTCGAGGCGGACGTCGGGGTATTCCCGCAGCAGCGGCATCAGCCTGGGCAGCAGCGTCGTCTTCAGGACGTGGTCGCCGCAGGTGATGCGCACCGTGCCGCCCGGCTTGTCGCGCAGCTCGGTCAGGGCGTCCAGCTCGGACTCGATTTCGTCGAAGCGGTGGCCGATCGCCTGCAGCAGGCGCTCGCCGGCGGCGGTCAGCGAGACGCTGCGGGTGGTGCGCGTCAGCAGGCGGATCTCCAGCCGCGCCTCCAGCCCGGAGACGACCTGGCTGACGGCGGACTGGGTCACCCCCAGGTGCGCCGCCGCCCGGGTGAAGCTGCCTTCCCGGGCCACCACCACGAAGGCCATGAGGTCGTTGAAGTTGTGCCTGGCCATGCCGCGCTCCGCTGAATCAACTGATTAGCTCAGTTTATAACCGCATTAAGCATTCATTACCTAATCAATGGCTCGCGCTTGCGCGAGAATGCCCCCATCCCCTCGCCAGAGGGGTTCTTCAACCAGGGGCGCGCGCCGCCCGCCAACCGAATAGAGAGGGTCCGGTGAAAAGACTCATCGTGTTGCTTGGACTGCTGCTCGCTTCGTTCACCGCCATGGGGGCCGATATGTCCAAGGGTGCAGACAACTTCTACAAGAGCGACAAGGTGACGGTGCAGCCGGTCGTCTTCAGGAACCAGTACCAGCTGAACGTGGCGGGCAACCTCTTCCTGCCCAAGGGCCTGGGGGAGGGCGCCAGGGCCCCCGCCATCGTCGTCGGCCACCCCATGGGCGCGGTGAAGGAGCAGAGCGCCAACCTGTACGCGCAGAAGCTGGCCGAGCAGGGCTTCGTGACCCTGTCCCTGGACCTGTCCTTCTGGGGCGGCAGCGAGGGCCAGCCACGCAATGCCGTGCTGCCCGACCTGTACGCCGAGGACTTCAGCGCCGCGGTGGACTTCCTGGGCACCCGGCCCTTCGTCGACCGCGAGTGGATCGGCGCGCTGGGCATCTGCGGCAGCGGCAGCTTCGTCATCAGCGCGGCGAAGATCGACCCGCGCATGAAGGCGATCGCCACCGTCAGCATGTACGACATGGGCGCGGCCAACCGCAACGGGCTCAAGCACGGGCAGACGCTGGAGCAGCGCAAGCAGGTGATAGCCGCGGCGGCGCAGCAGCGCTACGTGGAGTTCAGCGGCGGCAAGACGCTGTACACCAGCGGGACCGTGCACGAACTCAGCCCCGACACGCCCGCCATCCAGCGCGAGTTCTACGACTTCTACCGCACCCCGCGCGGCGAGTTCACCCCGGCGGGCGCCTCGCCGGAGCTGACCACCCACCCGACCTTGAGCAGCAACGCCAAGTTCATGAACGTCTACCCGTTCAACGACATCGAGACCATCTCGCCGCGCCCCATGCTGTTCATCACCGGGGCAGAGGCGCACTCCCGGGAGTTCAGCGAAGAGGCCTACCGCCTGGCCGGCGAACCCAAGGAACTGTACATCGTCCCCGGCGCGGGCCACGTCGACCTCTACGACCGCGTGGAGCTGATCCCCTTCGACAAGCTGGGCCGCTTCTTCCGCGACAACCTGAAGTAGCCGCCGGGAGGAGGCCTTGGAGGATCAGGCAAGAAAACCAGCGGAATGGTCTACAGCTTCGATCGGCTCCACCGGGAAAATGAACCTCACGCAATGCAGGAGGATTCTTCAATGCAAGTCAGAGCCTATGGCGCCCGCGCGGGCAACCTGCCCCTGGAGCCGCTGAGCATCACCCGGCGCCTGCCCGGCGCCCACGACGTCCGGATCGACATCGCCTTCTGCGGCATCTGCCACTCGGACCTGCACCAGGTACGTTCCGAGTGGGAAGGGACGCATTATCCCTGCGTGCCCGGCCACGAGATCGTCGGCCGGGTGGCGGCGGTCGGCGCGCAGGTCACCGCTTTCAGGCCCGGCGACCTGGTCGGCGTGGGCTGCATCGTCGACAGCTGCAAGCACTGCGAGGACTGCGACGCCGGCCTGGAGAACTACTGCGACGGCATGGTCGGCACCTACAACTTCCCGACGCCGGACGCCCCCGGCTGGACCCAGGGGGGCTACTCCCAGGCGATAGTCGTGCATGAGCGCTACGTGCTGCGCATCCGCCATCCCGAGGCGCAACTGGCGGCGGTCGCGCCGCTGCTGTGCGCGGGCATCACCACTTACTCGCCGCTGCGCCACTGGGGCGCCGGGCCGGGCAAGAAGGTCGGCGTGGTCGGCATCGGCGGCCTGGGGCACATGGGGATCAAGCTGGCCCATGCCATGGGTGCCCACGTCGTGGCCTTCACCACCTCGCAGGGCAAACGCGAGGCGGCGCTGCAGCTCGGTGCGGACGAGGTCGTGGTATCGCGCGACGCGGAGGCGATGGCGGCCCACGCCAAGAGCTTCGACTTCATCCTCAACACGGTGGCGGCGCCCCATGACCTGGACGCCTTCCTGGTGCTGCTCAAGCGCGACGGCGCCATGACGCTGGTCGGCGCGCCGGCCTCGCCGCATACCTCACCCAACGTCTTCAACCTGATCATGAAGCGCCGCACGCTCGCCGGCTCGATGATCGGCGGCATCCCGCAGACCCAGGAGATGCTCGACTTCTGCGCCGAGCACGGCATCGTCGCGGACATCGAGCTGGTGCGCGTCGAGCAGGTCAACGAAGCCTACGAGCGCATGCTCCGCGGCGAGGTCAAGTACCGCTTCGTGATCGACAACGCCACCCTGGACGGCTGACTTTTCCCGGAGGCCCCATGGAAAGCATCGATCTGCTGGTCCTGCGTACCGCCCGCGACTGGCTTGCCGCCGGCGAACGGGTGCTGCTGGTGACGGTGGCGCGCACCTGGGGCTCGTCGCCGCGGCCGGTGGGCTCGATGATGGCGCTGCGCAACGACGGCCGGGTGGCCGGCAGCGTTTCCGGCGGCTGCATCGAAGACGACCTGATCCATCGCTATACCACCGCTTATGGTGGCGACGGCCTGCCGGAAGCCTTGCCGGCCCTCGTGCAGTACGGCATCAGCGCCGATGAAGCCCATCGCTTCGGCTTGCCTTGCGGCGGCACGCTGGAGCTGGTGCTCGAGTTCATGCCGTCCCTGTCGGCGCTGGAGCGGTTGCTCGCACGGCTCGACGCGGGCAGCCTGGCGCGGCGCATCCTGAACCTGAATAGCGGGCAGGTGACCGTCGAAGGCACCACGACGCCGGAGCAGTTCCTCTTCAACGGCAGGCGCATGGTCAACACCCTGGGGCCCGGCTACCGCATGCTGCTGATCGGGGCGGGCGCGCTGGCCGAGTACGTCGCCACCATGGCGCTGTTCAACGGCTTCAAGGTCACCATCTGCGACCCCAGGGTCCAGTACCTGGACGCCTGGAGCGTGGAGGGGGTGGAGCGGGCCAGGGGCATGCCCGATGACGTGGTCAGGGCGTTCTCGCCCGACCTGCGCACCTGCATCATCGCGCTCAGCCACGACCCCAGGCTCGACGACCTGGCCTTGCTGGAGGCCCTGCAGAGCCCGGCCTTCTACATCGGCGCCATCGGCTCGCGGCGCAACAGCCAGAGCCGGAGAGAGCGGCTGATCGAGCATTTCGGCGAGACGGAGGCGTCGCTGCGCCGCTTGCGCGGGCCGATCGGTATCTACATCGGCAGCAAGACGCCGCCCGAAATAGCGGTCAGCGTCATGGCCGAGGTCCTCGCCGCCAAGAACGACGTGTCGTTGCCCGACGAGCTTTCCGTGTCCCGGGCGAAGCACGCCAGGGATCCGCTGCGGTGTGAACGGATAACGCAGCATCAGCCGGCAAACTCGTAGGGCGAATAACCGTTCGCGGTTATCCGCCGCTGGCCCGGGTACCGATGCCTGACGATTGGCGCGGCCGGAGGCCAATCGCGGACGGAGTCCGCTCCTACGTCCGTGCTTCCTGGAACCGTAGGAGCGGACTCTGTCCGCGATCATGGCGGATAACGCCGTAGGCGTTATGCGCCCTACGGGGAGCCCGGGAGCTTCGTGGTTTCGCCTCGCGCCGAACGGTCCCCTCTCCCGCTTGCGGGGGAGGGTTAGGGAGGGGGTGCGGCGTCAGGGTTGGCAGAGGTGCGTGAGCGAAGTCCGTCCCCTCTCCCCAGCCCTCTCCCTGAAGGGAGAGGGGGCTGTCCCGAGCTGTCGGATAACGCAGCATCAGCCGGCAAGCTCGTAGGGCGAATAACCGTTCGCGGTTATCCGCCGCTGGCCGTGCTACCGGGGCGTCCGGCGTAGCCGGTGAATCCAATCGCGGACAAAGTCCGCTCCTACGACCGTGCTTCCTGGAACCGTAGGAGCGGACTCTGTCCGCGATTCGGCGGATAACGCCGTAGGCGTTATGCGCCCTACGGGTTTCCAGTGAAACAACCGAGCGCATCGGAACGCCCCTTCAGAAGGCCGAGCGAAACCGGCGCTCAGGAGGTCATGCGACATGGATGTCGCTAGAGCCCCAATGGGCTGCAGGTACGTACCCTAGTGAACAGCATTACACCAGGCTCAGGCCGCGCCAGGCCCGGCGAAGTACTGCTCGTCGCTGACGTGCTCCATCCACTCGACGTTCTTGCCGTCCAGGGCCTCCTGGATGGCGATGTGGGTCATCGCCGTGGTCGCCGAAGCGCCGTGCCAATGGCGGTGGCCGGGCGGGCACCAGATGACGTCGCCGGCGCGGATCTCGACGATGGGTTCGCCTTCGCATTGCGTCCAGCCGCAGCCTGCCGTCACCACCAGCGTCTGGCCCAGCGGGTGGCTGTGCCAGGCTGTGCGGGCGCCGGGCTCGAAGGTGACGCTCGCGCAGGAAACCCGGGAGGGTGCCGGCGGGGCGTTCAGGGGGTCGATGCGAACGGTCCCGGTGAACCATTCCGCCGGGCCTTTGATGGAGGGCTGGGAGCCTGCGCGCTTGAGTTGCATGTGAATCACCATGGCTGAAAGAGGAGGGCACTGGCAGGGAATGCCAGGAAGGCTTTCAGTCTGGAACGAAGTCGATTAGCTTTGTAGATGGCAAATCCAGGATGCTTTGGTGCACTAAATTCACCTATGGCTCGCGATAACCTCAACGACCTGCAAGCCTTCGTCCTGGTGGCGAGGGAACGCAGCTTCACGAAAGCGGCCGCCCAGCTCGGCATGTCCCGCTCGGCGCTGAGCCACGCCATCCTCGGGCTGGAGGAGCGCCTGGGCGTGCGCCTGCTCACCCGCACGACCCGCAGCGTATCGCCGACCGAGGCGGGCAGCCGGCTGCTGGAGACCGTGGCGGCGCGCCTGGACGAGATCGAGCAGGAACTGAACTCGCTCGGCGCATGGCGCGAGAAGCCGGCGGGAAAGGTACGCATCACCGCGCATGACCACGCGATCGCGACCGTGCTCTGGCCACGGCTCCTGCCATTGCTCGAGCAGTACCCCGACATCGAGGTGGAGCTGTGCACCGACTACGCCCTGGTCGACATCGCGGCACAGGGCTTCGATGCCGGCGTGCGGGTAGGCGACCTGGTCGACAAGGACATGATCGCCGTCCGCCTCACCCCCGAACTGCGCATGGCGGTCGCCGGCTCGCCGGCGTACCTGCAGGCCTCCGGCACCCCGGGCACGCCGCAGGACCTGGCCCGGCACCGCTGCATCAACCTCCGGCTGCCCACCCATGGGGGCCTGTACGCCTGGGATTTCGAGAAGGACGGGCAGAGCGTCAAGGTCCGGGTACGTGGGCAGGCGGTGTTCAACAACACCTACCACATGCTGCAGGCCGCGATCGATGGCGTCGGCCTGGCCTACGTGCCCCATGACCTTCTTGCGCCTCACATCGAGGCGAAGCGGTTGGTCCCGGTCCTGGAGGACTGGTGCCCGGTGTTTCCCGGCTACCACCTGTACTACGCCAGTCGACGGCATGTTTCGCCGGCGCTGGGCCTGGTGATCCAGGCGCTCAGGCGGGACTGAGGGTACAAGGCGGAAAAGGATTTGGTTGGCTGGGCCTGGCGGCCAAGTCCTCGGCTTGCCGGCTGGAAGCGGTGAAGCCAGGAAAGCGAGGAGGGGAGCCAACGGTGGCACCGCAGCTTCATGTGGGGCGGCTTAGGTGCAGCCTTGCGAACCCCTGAAGGTGCAACAAAGCATGGCGTGACTCTGGAGTACAAATTTTTAACTATCCATATATGAACCAATATTACGGATTAATGCCTATAATAATTCATATATGACCCGTTAAATGAGAGGCTGCCGTGGCCCTGACCCATTCCCTGCTTGCCCCCGGCGAGCTAGCCCAGAAAATCGGTGCCAACGCTCGGGAGGCACGACTGGCACAGAACCTCTCCCGCAAGTCCCTGGCGTTGAGGGCAGGTGTTTCCGAGTCCACCATCAAGCGGTTCGAGTCCAGCGGGCAGATCACCCTCGACGCCCTGGTGCTCATCGCCACTGCGCTTGGCGCTACCCGTCAATTCGCGGAACTGTTCAAGCATGAGCGTCCAGTATCGCTCGAAGAAATCAAACAGGCAGGACGCACTCGGGGGCGCCAATGAAGCCGATCAACACCGTGGAGATACTGCTGGCTGGCGAACCTGTCGGGGAACTGGTCGCCAGCCGACAGGGCATCTACTTCGCCTATCACCCCAAGTGGGTGACACAAGGCTTCAACCTGTCCCCCCTGAACATGGACTTCACCACCCAACCACAGAAAGCTGCGGACCCAGTCCTTTTCGCTGGTCTACCAGGCGCATTGGCCGACTCCCTCCCGGACGGCTGGGGCATGCTGCTCATGGACCGTTTTTTCCTTGCCAGGCATGGCAAGGACCGAAGGGACATTTCCCCTCTAGATCGACTAGCTTATATGGCCGACAGGGGCATGGGCGCATTGGAGTATCGCCCAGTCATCGAGCGCACCACCGACGAAGACAATATTGACCTGGCCCAGCTCTACCAGGAGTCCCAGGCTGTCTACGAAGGAGAAACCTCGGCCACTCTCGATACTCTGCGCTTGGCAGGTGGCTCCCCTGCAGGAGCCCGCCCCAAGGTGGTCGTTGCACTATCCCAGGACGGAAGGCGGTGCAGTACGTCTTTCAAGCACCTTCCGGCCGGCTACCAGCACTGGCTGGTGAAATTCAGGACACCAACCGAGCATCGTGATACCGGAGCGATCGAGTTCGCCTACTCGCGGCTGGCAGAACGTGCCGGGGTGAAGATGGCCGCGAGCAATCTGCTCACAGTCCAGTCATCGACCGGAACCGAGCGCTTCTTTTCTGCCCATCGCTTCGACCGGAACGGCGATAGCAAAATCCACATGATGACCGCTAGCGGTATTCTCTATGCCGATTACCGTGCGCCATCGCTGGATTATTCGGATTTACTCAGAGCCACCAACGCCATCACCAACCATGCGGCAGAGGTCGAGCGCATGGCGAGGCTAATGGTATTCAACGCCCTGACCCACAACCATGACGACCACGCCAAGAACTTCGCGTTCCTGCACGACCAGGGGCGGTGGACACTGGCCCCAGCTTATGACCTGACCTATGCCCCGGTCCGTGGTTATGCGGATGAGCACACAACCTCTTTCAACGGTGCCGGCCTGGCCACTCGCAAGCAGCTGAAGCAGGTTTGCGCTCCCTTCAGCTACCTGAAGCCGGACCTCTACATCGAGCAGACTCTCGACGCCCTTTCCGGGTGGCAGCCCTTATGCCGTGAACTCGAGATCGACCCAGAGCAACAGAGGGTGATTCAGCGGGCCTTCGATGAGATCCGCAAACGCCTCGGCCGATAGCGAGAAGCCTTTGCTGGCACGTACTCGCAAGACCAGATTGAGCATGCCAGACAGGTTATCCCAAGTGTCTGAGCAAGAGCCGGCAGAGGGGAGGGGCGATAACGATGTCCCATAGCATCTCTGCAGCGTCTTCCTGGGAAAGCTTTTGGTCTCGCCGACCGTAAGCCGCCATTCCCTGTGGCGTCAGGTAGAGCGCCTGGTCGTCAGCGTCGACTGATAAAGACTCATTGTACGAATTGCTCTCCATCGACTGGCCTTGGAGATAGTGAATGCCTGATCCGAAGCCGCTTCCGATGAACACGGTCGCCCGGACCACGTCCTTGCCATCTTTGTAGATGGTGGCAAAGAAGCGGTTTGCATCGACGCGTCGAAAAATAGAGCCGAGGGAGGTGAGAAGCGATTTTGTCCAGAAACCTCGACGGTCACAACTCAACTTCGAGCAGCAGTGGTAAAGCTGTGTCTGCGTTCGATATCCTGGCAGATACTTAATTTAACATAATATATCTTATGCGAAGTCATGGATAAGCGCAGGTGCAGATGGCCCCTGCAGAATTCACCAGGGAAAACCGCTTGTTTGCCGGCTTCGATACCGTCCCCCCTGATCGACCAACTGTTGCTTCGTCTACGCTCAATCACCATTGTTGCTGCTTGCCCGTTGCCCGTTGCCCGTTGCCCGTTTCTCTTTCTGCCTTCCTGTCGAACCGGCTTCGTATTGTCGATCCATCGTGGCCTTCGGTTTCTCGCTCACAAGCTCAGTGCTCATGCTCAGTGCTCGATCATTCCAGATTCCCCGAGCGAATCCGCCGGCATCCGTTCAAGCCCTGGTCCAACACCAACGCAGCGCGACGCTACGTGAAATCTGCAAGCCTCGTGGCCATTCCCCCGTCACGCTTTTCACGCAGGCACATCAGCCGTTCGTGCAGTTCGCCTGTCACAGCGACACGCAACCGACCTCAGGCTGCATTGGCGCTGATCCGCGTTCTATGGGTTGGCGGGATTCATCGACGCAGCCCCAACCCGAGCCAGAGCTGCAACCAGTCATCCAGGCCCGGTTGATCGCGGCGAGACATTCAGAGCGCCTGTCCCAACCGGCCTCCAGCGGCCATGGGCGTTGCAATGGCTGCCTTGCCGCGACATGTGAAAATCGCCTCACAGCCCCTCGACCTGTAGGGATCAAGCTGTCTAGAATGCAGGTTGCAGGTTTTCCTGCCTGTCGCTTCCCGCCCCGCCGGGGCTATTCGTTAGCGCGCAAGTAATATCCGATAACAGCCAGACCTGGATATTGCACGCTACCCCGGTGCGACCACCGTTTTCCCCATTCCCAGCCTTGACGATGCCGCAATCGCCACAACCGCTCTTCGAGACCTTCGCCCGTTTCCATGAGCTGAACTTCATGCAGCTGAGCGAAGAATTGCCCGTGGTGCGCGGCTACCTGCAGGCGTTCGATGAAGACGTGCGGGCCATCGAGGGCTACTTCGCCGTGCGTGGCTTCCTCAAGTCCTATGGCGGCAACGAGGCCACCTATACCTCCTATCGCACCCACGTCGAGCGCCTGCTGCTATGGGCCCTGCTGGTGGCCGGCAAGCCGCTGCTCGACCTGCGCCGCCGCGACGCCGAGGCCTTCATGGAGTTCTGCCTCAACCCGCCCGCCGACTGGGTCGGCCCGGTCATCAAGTCGCGTTTCATGCGCATGGGCGGCCGCAAGAAGCTGGAGTCCGACAGCCATGTGCCGAACCCCGCCTGGCGCCCCTTCAGCACCACCCTGGCCAAGCGCGAGCGCAAGCTCGCCAGCGAGGCCATGAGCCCCCTGCCCTTGCGCCCGTACCGCATGTCCCAGGGTTCGGTGGCGCAGGTCTTCGCCGTGTGCGGCAGCTTCTTCCAGCACGCCATGGACGAGGGCTTGACCGAGGTGAACCCGTTCCGCGCGGTGAAGCAGAAGTCCATCTACAAGCAGCGCAACACCCTGAACGTGGCCTCGCGCTCGCTGACGCAACTGCAGTGGAGCTACGTCATCGAGACGGCCGAGTTGATGGCTGCCGAGGACGCCAGCCACGAGCGCACGCTGTTCATCGTGGCCACGCTGTTCGCCATGTACCTGCGCATCTCCGACCTGATCGGCCGCGACAACTGGACGCCGGGCATGGGCGACTTCCGCCGCGATAGCACCGGCAACTGGTGGTTCCACGTGGTCGGCAAGGGCAACAAGGCCGCCCGCATCAGCGTGCGCGACGACTACATCCACGGTTACCTGGCCCGCTACCGCCGCCACCTGGGCCTGCCTCCCCTGCCCTCGCCCCAGGAACGGACGCCGCTGATCGGCACGCTCAAGGGCCGCGCCGGGCTATCCGACCGCCATGTGCGGCTGCTCCTGCAGGCGCTGTTCGACCGCGCGCTGCAGCGCATGGCGGCCGAGGGCTGGAGCGACGACGAGGTGGACCAGCTGCGCTCGGTCTCGCTGCACTGGCTGCGCCACACCTCGGCCACCTTCGATGCACCGCTGCGCGACATGAAGGACCTGCAGGCCGACCTGCGCCACAACAGCCTGAGCACGACGCAGAACACCTATTACAACTCGCTGGACGAACAGCGCGCGCATTCGGTGAAGGGACTGAAGCTCAAGCCCTAGCACAATGGCAGCCTTGCCGGACGTCCGACGAAAACCAAAGGCCGGCTACGCCGCCCTGCGCCATATCCGCAAGGGCATACGCTGCCGCTATGCTTGTGCAATGGACGGGAGAAATAGAGAATGCGATTCATTCACATCAAATGCATTCGCCTACCATGTCTTCCTCCCTGCAGAGGCTCTATACAGAACACCACGGATGGCTCAGGCAATGGCTGCGGCAACGCCTGGGCAATGCCCATGATGCGGCGGACCTGGCGCAGGACACGTTCATGCGCGTGCTCGCCTCGCGCGATTGCGAAACCATCCGTGAGCCGCGCAGCTACCTGAGCGCCATTGCCCGCGCGCTGATGATCGACGGCTTTCGCCGCCGCGCCATCGAACAGGCCTACCTGGAAAGCCTGGCTGCGCGGGCGGAACCACTGGACATCTCGCCGGAGATGCGGCTGTCGATCCTCGAGACGCTGACTGCCATCGACGCCGTGCTCGATGGCCTGGGCGAGCGCACCCGGCGGATCTTCCTGGCGGTGCAGCTCGAAGGGCTCAGCTACCCCGCCGTCGGCGAACGCCTGGGCGTTTCGGTAACCACGGTGAAGAAGCACATGATCCGGGCCATGACCCATTGTCTGCTGCTCTGCGAGGATTGATGCATGGCCCTGGACATGAAGGTACTGGAGGCCGCTGCGACCTGGTTCGTGCAATTCGCCGCCAGCCCGCCGGGAGACGCCGAGCGCCAGGCCTGGCGCCAGTGGCTGGAGTCCGACCCGGCCCACCGCCTGGCCTGGGAGCGCATAGAGCGCCTGCAAGGCCAATGGAATTCGTTACCCCCGGACATCTCCCTGAATACCCTGGCCGGAGCCCGCTCCCGCCGCCGTGCGGTACTCAAGACACTCGCATTGCTGATAGGCGCCGGCGGCATGGGCTGGCTGGCAAGGGAACATGTGCCCTACCCGGCCCTGCTGGCCGGGGAACGCACCGGCATTGGCGAACGCCGCCAGTTGCGGCTGACCGACGGCACCCGGGTGGTTCTGAACACCGATACCGCACTGGACGTGGCCTACGGGGAACATCTACGCCAGCTGTACCTGCGCCAGGGCGAGATTCTGGTGGAAACCACGCCCGACCCGACCGGCCGCCCCTTCCTCGTGCATACCCCGCAGGGCAGCATCCGCGCGCTGGGCACACGCTTCACGGTACGTTGCCAGGCGCGGAACACCCGCGTGTGCGTGCTCGAACACGCCGTGGAGCTGCGCCCGCTGGATGCGCCACAACATCCGTTACGCCTGGCCGCCGGACAACAGGCCAGCTTCGACGATACCCGGGTATCCACGCCCACGCCCCTACGCGACGGCGACGGTACCTGGGCGCAGGGCATACTCACGGTGGTGGATTGGCCCCTGGGCGAGTTCATCGCCGAGTTGGACCGCTACCGCCACGGCGTACTGCGTTGCGCCAATGAAGTCGCCGGCCTGCGCCTGTCCGGCGCGTACCGCCTCGATCAGATCGACATCATCCTGCAGAACCTGGGGAAATCCCTACCGGTACGGGTGCGCTATCTGACGCGCTACTGGGTCACTGTAGAAGCTACCTAAGGCGTGAATGAGAAAAATTTCTCGCCAAGGGGTTGCCGATTTTCATTCTCGTTCGGCCAACAACTGAAGCAGCCGTCCGTGCTGCCGCTGCGTACCTGCCAACGAAAAGGAAAATCGAATGTCGCACTTCCCTCTGCACGCCCTCGGGCCCTTGCCCCGAGCCATGCGCCTGGCGCTGCTCAGCCTTGGCGTGGGCTGCGTGCCGGTTCTCGGCATGCTGCCGGGCACCGCCCTGGCGCAAAGCCAGGCCATGCTGTTCCATATCCCGCCCGGCGACCTGGGCCAGGTCCTGAGCCTGTTCGCCACCACAGCCAACATCACCCTGTCGTTCAGCGCCGAGCAGACCCGTAACCACAACAGTGCCGGGCTGCAAGGCAGCTACAGCGTCGAGGCGGGTCTGTCCCGGCTACTGGCGGGTACCGGCTTGAAGGCCCAGCGCGAGGCCAACGGCGGCTATATCCTGGTTCACGATGAAGCCCCGCTGGAGATGGGCTCGACCACCGTGCTCAGCAATCAGTTGGGGACCATCACCGAAGGCAGCGGCTCCTATACGCCCGGCACCATCGCTTCCGCCACGCGCCTGGTACTGACGCCGCGCGAGACACCGCAGACGGTGAACGTGATGACCCGCCAGCAGATGGACGACTTCGCCCTCAACAGCATCGACGACGTCATGAAGCGTACCCCCGGCGTCACTGTGCAGAAGCTCGACAGCGAGCGCAGTGCCTACTGGGCGCGTGGCTCGCAGATCACCAACTTCCAGTACGACGGCATCCCCTCCTACCTGGATACCGCCTACGCCGACGGCAAGACCCTCAGCGACATGGCCATCTACGACCGCATCGAAGTGATCAAGGGGGCCACCGGCCTGCTCACCGGCAGCGGCCAGCCCGGTGCTGCCCTGAGCCTGATCCGCAAGCGCCCGACCCACAGCTTCGCCGGTCACCTGTCCCTGGGCGCCGGCTCCTGGGACAACTACCGCGGCGAGCTGGACGTCGGCGGCCCGCTGACCGACGAAGGCAACATCCGCGGACGCTTCGTCACGGCCTACCAGGACAAGAACGCCTACATGGACCGCTACGAGCAGAAGAACTCCACCTATTACGGCATCCTGGAGGCCGACCTGACGCCGAGCACCCTGTTCAGCATCGGCATGGATTACCAGGACACAACGCCCACAGCCTCCAGCTGGGCCGGGGTGCCGCTGTTCTATTCCGACGGTTCCAAGACCGACTTCCCGCGCTCGTTCAACCCCGGCACCAACTGGAGCTCCTGGGAGCAGTACAACCGCACGGTCTTCGCCACCCTCGAGCACACGCTGGAGAACGACTGGACCCTCAAGCTGCACCTGAACCACCAGGAAAGCGGCTACCATGCCCCACTGGGCTCCGCCGGCGGCGGCTACCCGGACCCGGTCACCGGTGAAGACGGCATCCTCTTCCATGGCAAGTACACCGGCGATACTCGCCGCGATTCGGTGGACATGTACGCCTCCGGCCCGTTCGAACTGTTCGGCCGGGAACATGACGCGGTGTTCGGCTACAACGCCACGCGCTCGGTAACCAAGGGCAACGGCTACTGGGACTACCCTACGCCCTATGACCCCGGCATCCCCGACATCTTCACCTGGAACGGCAAGTTCCCCGAGCCGGACTGGGGCTCCAAGGCCAACCTGAAGAACTACTCGCAGCTGCACCAGTCCGGCTACTACGGCACCGTGCGCCTGAAGCCGACCGACGACCTGGCGCTGATCGCCGGCGCCCGCGTGGCCGACTACCACGACAGCGCCGAGCAGATCTCCGACAGCCAGTACGGCTACTCCGTCACCCCGCAGAGCACCCGCAAGAGCGGCGTCGTGGTGCCCTACCTCGGCGTGGTGTACGACCTGAACGACAGCTACTCGGTGTATGCCAGCTACACGGATATCTTCCAGCCACAGCAACTGCGTGACATCAACGACAAGCCGCTGGCCCCGGAAGAAGGCAAGAGCTACGAGCTGGGCGTGAAGGGTGAGTTCTACGAAGGTCGGCTCAACGCCAGCCTCGCGGTGTTCGAGTCGCAGCAGGACAACCTCGCGGTCGAAACCAGCAATGCCACGCCCTCCGGCGGCATCGCCTACGACAGCGTCAACGGCACCAGGACCCGCGGCTTCGAGCTGGACGTCGCCGGCGAGATACTGCCGGGCTGGCAACTGCAGGGTGGCTATACCCATGCGGTCACCCGCGACAAGGACGGCAGCCGTATCCGCACCCTGAACCCGGACCAGCTGTTCCGCCTGTACACCACCTACCAGCTGCCGGGTGAGCTGAACCAGTTCACCGTCGGCGGCGGCGCCAGCTACCAGAGCAAGTTCTGGACGAACGTCAGCGACCAGAACTACGAAACGGTGAAATACACCCAGGGCAGCTACTGGCTGGTGGACCTGATGACCCGCTACCAGGTCACCGAGCACCTGTCCGCCACGGTCAACGTCAACAACCTGTTCGACAAGAAGTACTTCAGCAACCTGGGTTTCTACAACACCGGCTACTACGGGGAACCGCGCAACCTGATGTTCACCACGCGCTACGACTTCTGAGGCTGATCTCCGGGCCGCCAGTGCAGGCGGCCCGGCATTCGTTGTCTAGTCCATGTGCAGTTGCCGCGATCCATCCGCCGTAAGACGATGTCCACCCAGCAGATAGATCCAGCCTCAGGCCGTCTCGGCGGCCTGCGCGGAGACCGTGCGCCCGGTCGGTTGCGGCTGCAGGTGCTGGAACAGCGAGGCGGAAATCTCCTCCGCCCGCGCCGGCAGGACCGACAGCAGGGTGTCGCTGAGGCCATGGCTGGCCTGGCTGAAGCCCTGCAGGTAGATGGGGGCGCGCAGTTGCGCGTCAGTCTGCAGGCGGTAGTCGCGGCCGACGCGGAAGTCGCCCAGGTGCGCCTGCAGCGGCGCCAGCAGTTCGCGGTGCGAATTGCGCTCGTAGCCGGTGGCCAGGATCACCGCGTCGTACTGCTTCTGCTCCACCTCGCCGGTGGCGCTGTCGCGCAGGCTCAGGTGCACGCCGGCGGCGTCGGCGCGCACGCCTTCGACGTGACGGCGACAGAGGAAGCCGTGGCGGGCCTGCCCGGAAACCTTCTGGCGATAGAAGATGGCGTAGATGCGCTCGATCAGGTCGAGGTCGACCACCGAGTAGTTGGTGTTGTGGTACTCGGCGATCAACTTCTCGCGCTCGCTCTCCGGCTCCTGGAACACCAGGTCGGTGTAGTCGGGCGCGAAGATCTCGTTGACGAAGGGGCTGTCGTCGGCCGGCTTGAGCACGGCGGCGCGCAGGATCATGTCGACCTGCACCGAAGGGTAGCTGTCGTTGAGGTCGATGAAGGCCTCGGCGGCGCTCTGCCCGCCGCCGACCACGGCGATGCGCATCGGCTCGTGGCGCACGCAGGGCTGCTCGGCCATGCGCTCCAGGTAGCGCGCATGGTGGAACACCCGCGGATCGCCGCGCAGGCTGGCGAAGGCCTGCGGAATGCGCGGCGTGCCGCCGGTGCTGAGGACGATGGAGCGCGCCAGGCGGAAGTTCTCGTGGCCCTCGGCGTCGCGCGAGACCACCTTGAGCAGGTCGATGCCATGGGCGCCGGCGACCGGCTCCACGCGCTGCACTTCCTCGCCGTAGCGGGCCTGCTCGGCGAACTGCCGGGCGACCCAGCGCAGGTAGTCGTTGAACTCCATGCGGCACGGGTAGAAGGTGCCCAGGTTGATGAAGTCCGCCAGGCGCCCCTGGTGGTGCAGGTAGTTGACGAAGCTATAGGGGCTGGTGGGGTTGCGCAGGCTCACCAGGTCCTTGAGGAAGGAGATCTGCAGTTCGCTCTGCGCCACCAGGGTGTTGCCGTGCCAGCGGTAGTCGCCCTGCTTGTCGAGGAACAGCGCGTGGTAGTCGAGGCCCTCGCGTTGCGCCTGCTCCTGCAGCGCGATCGCCAGCGCCAGGTTGGAAGGCCCGAAACCGATGCCGAGAACGTCGTAGGTGGGGGTGATCATCTGGGTCATGCTGCCAATATCCTTAGCCCGTTTGCCAGGAGGCGCGGCGGGTGTCCGCCGGCCAATTGGGGGCGCCGCATCGGCGCCTTGTTTCAGAAAGACGAGGTCGCTTTACGGAAATTTAGAATGCGTCCCATTAGTGTTTTCTGTAGGAGTTCCCAGCCGCGAGGAAGCGCACCGCCCCTTCCCCGCCGGCCGCGCGGGGCGCATCACTGCAGACGGCGAGCCTCGCCCTCTTCGTCCAGCGCCATCGAGAACGAGGGCGCCAGGCGATAGCGGCGCTGCGCATCACGCACCAGCACGCCGCTGCGCCCCAGGCTGCGCAAGGTGCTCTGAACGCACGCCTGGGTGATGGAGTTGGTCGGTTCGCGCAGCCGCTGGTACAGCTCTTCCACCGTGTAGGCGTCCTGCTCGTGGAAGGCGCTCAGCACCACCAGCCGCGGCAGGCTGGTGCGCAGGCCGGCATGGGCCAGAATCCGCCGCGCGGGCTCGCTGGCTCTGGATTGGATCATTGGCTTCTCCTTGTCCCCCTGGGCCGGGCGCAGCCAGTGCTGCGGGTGCGCCGCCCTCCTCTTGCATGGTCGAATCCGCTGCGCAGGTGCCAGAAGCTCGCTGGAAATCATGGCAAACGCCTCCTCTTGTCGTTATTGCGCCAGGCGCACCACCTTGAGGGCGGGGTCCGCGTCGATCTGCGCCTCGGTGAAGGGCAGCGGCGACCAGGCCTGGCGCGAGAACAGCCGGGTCTGGTCGGCGTGGTGCGGCGAACGCGGCTCGCTGGCCTGGGAGAAGGCCAGCAGCCCCTTGGCCTGCGGGCCCTCGGCGGTGAAGCTGACCAGCTGGATGTAGCTGCTGCCGCTCACCACCTCCAGGTGGTCGCCGTGGGGCACGCTCTGCATGGCGTTGTAGATGCCCAGGTGGCCGTCGCCACCGGGGATCGGGATGGGCGGCTGGGCCGCGCTGCTGACCTGCAGCTCGCCCCAGCGCTTGCCCGCCCCCTGCTTGTTCACTTCCTCGCTGGCGGCCAGCAGCGCTTCGCGCACCTGTTTCACCACTTCAGGCTTGTCCAGGGCGATGCCGCTGGGCGTCTGCATTGGCCGCGCGGGGTCGAACGGCACCTTCCAGGCGCCCTCCAGCGCGTCGAAGCGGGCCATGAAGCGCTGGAAGTAGAGCAGGCCCGGGCCGGCATCGAGATTGGCGCTGCGGTCCCACTTGGCGAGGCTGCCACAGGCCGGCGACAGCGCGGCGTCCTGCAACCGGCGGCACAGCTCCAGCAGGTCGGGCAGCACCAGGTCGGCGGCGTAGACGTGGTTGCCGGTGACCAGGCGCTGCAGCAGGGGCTCGTCGATGCGGCCCTTGCCCTGCAGGGCCTGCAGCGCGAAGCGGGCACGCAGGCCGAGCGGCTGGTCCTGGCGGCTGGCCAGTGGCGAGAAGCCTTCCAGCGGCGCCGCCGGGTTGGTCATCCAGGCGCTGTCGTTGGAATTCTGCACGAAGTCGCGGCGCACCAGCGCCGGCAACTGCGTGGCCGGCTGGATGCCGGGTTGCGCCGCGGCGGGGTCGCGGCTCCAGCCGCAGCGCCCGAGGTTGCCCTGCAGCGCCGGCAGGCCCTCGGCCACCAGCGCGGGAATGGCGCAGGCCTGCAGCTGCCCCGGGGTCAGGTTGGGCACCACGGACTGGTTCAGGTAGAGCACGTCGCCGTGCTCGTCGGCGGCCAGGGTGTTCACCCAGGGAATGCCCTGCAGGGACTCCACGCGGTGGCGCAGGTCCGCCACGTCGCGCGCCTGGTTGATCGAGTACCACTGCTGCAGCACCCGGGTGTTGTCCAGGTTGGCGTCGCGCAGGGCATAGGCTTCGCCGGCGCTCCAGTCGAGCTTGCCGGGCCAGACCAGCACCGGGCCGTAGACCGATTCGTAGAGCGTGTGCTCGACCGTCTGCAACTGGCCGTCGGCGCCGCGCACCTGCACCTTAACCACGCGCTTCTCCAGCGGCTGCCAGCGCCCGTCCAGGCGGTAGTGCAGCGGGTTCTGCGGGTCCAGCTCCAGGCGGTAGAGGGTGAAGTGGCTGGAGGTATCCACCGTGTGGGTCCAGGCCAGGTGCCGGTTGAAACCGATGTTCACCATCGGCAGCCCGGGCAGCGCAGCGCCCATGACGTCCAGCTTGCCGGGGATGCTCAGGTGCAGCTGGTAGAAGCGCATGGCGCCCTGCCAGGGGAAATGCGGGTTGGCCAGCAACAGGGCGTGGCCGCTGGCCGAGCGCTCCGCACCGACGGCGACGGCGTTGCTGCCGCGCTCCAGGCGGAAGCGCTCGCGGCGCTGCTCGGCCAGGCGGAAGCCTTCCGCGCCGGTCAGGGCCGCATTGGCAGCCCCCGGCGGCGCCGCGGCCACCACGGCCTGGGCGAACTGGCCGACGCCGCCCTCCACCAGCAGGCGGCGGGTCAGGCGCACCAGGTCGGCGCTGTCGATCGGCTTCAGCCAGGGCTGGCCCAGGCAACTGGCGGTGTCGGCGCTGGCCTCGCGCAGGAAGCGGTTGAACCCCGCCGCGTAGCCTTCCAGCAACTGCGTCACTTCCGTGGACTGGACCTTGCGGAAGGCCTCCACGGACTCCGGGCGGTTGAGCCAGGTGAAGAAGACGTCCGAGGCGAGGTTGCCGACCTGCGCCGAGGACTCGCCCTCGGCGCCGAAGTAGCGCGAGCGCTCGCCACGGGCGGTGACGATCTCGTCGGCCAGCAGGCAGGCGTTGTCGCGGGCGTAGGCATAGCCGATGCCGAAGCCCAGGCCACGTTCGTCCGTGGCGCGGATGTGCGGCACGCCGTAGGCGGTCCAGCGGATGTCGGCGGCCAGGGCGGCCGGGCGGGCGCTGTCGGCCTGGGCCTGGGGCAGCAGGCCGAGCAAGGCGCCGGCGAGGCCGGCCAGGAGGATACGCTTGGGCATCGATTCTTCTCTGTACGAGCGCGCCGCGGCCCGGTGGGATGCGGATGGCGCAGGACGACTGGGAACCATGGCGTTCGGGGCATGGATGTTCCGCCCCGGACGCCGGCATTCAGGGGAACGAAGCGCACCCGGGAAACTTTACCGGCGCCCTCCGTGCGCGCCCCGCCGGGCCGGATTCGGGTGGCTGGCGCCCGGGCGCGGCTTTCCGTAGGATGCGAGCTCTCCTATAATTGCGCCCATCCTTCCTACGCCATCGCGGCGCCGGACACAGGCGCGGCAAGGTTCAACCGGCCCCTTCATGACTACCCCCCCTTCCCCTTCGAGCGATCCCGTGGCGCAAGCCGCCGCGCACTGGTGCATGCGCCTGCACGAGCCGGACTGCAGCGACGCCGAGCGCGCGGAGTTCCAGCAGTGGCTGGAAAGCGACCCGCGCCATGCGGCCAAGTACGCCGAAGTGGAGAATATCTGGACGCTCAGCGCGCACCTGCTGGAAGCCCGCCCCACCCCGCGCACCAGCGGCCGCCGGCCACCGCTGCCCCGCCCGCCGGCGCAGGCGGTGCGCCGCCGGCGCTCCTGGCGCAAGCAGCTGCGCGCCGCGGCCCTCGCCCTGCTGGTACTGCCGGCAGCCGGCTACCTGGGCTGGCTGCAGGGCTGGGTGCCGGACAGCTACCACCGCTACCAGGCCGACGCCACCTTGCGCAAAGTGGTCCTGCCCGATGGCAGCGAGGTCGAACTGAACCTCAATACCCACCTGACCTATGCCAACTTCCGCGACGTGCGCCAGGTGGTGCTGGACCAGGGCGAGGCCTACTTCCACGTCAGCCACGACGCCAGCCACCCCTTCGTGGTGCGCGCCGCCAAGGGCACCATCACCGTTACCGGCACGCGCTTCGACGTGTGGAAGTACCAGGACCAGGTCACCGTGACCGTCACCGAAGGCTCGGTGCGGGTGCGCAGCGGGAAGGACGGCAACGACAGCAGCCTCACCCCCGGCATGCAGGCCAGCTACCGCGCCGGCATGCTGCAGCCGCTGGTGGCCAGCGCCGACCCTGCCCAGGTGCTGGCCTGGCGCGACGGCCGCCTGGTGCTCGACGACCTGTCGCTGGCCGCCGCCCTGCCGCTGATCAACCGCTACCTGGACGCCCCGCTGGTGCTGGCCGACCAGGCGGTCGCCAACCTGCGCATCGGCGGCACCTACCGCACGCGCAACCTGCAGGAGCTGGTCAATGCCCTGCCCCGGGTGCTGCCGGTCGAGCTGCAGCGCCAGGACAACGGCAGCATCCGCATCAGCAGCCGCTATGCGCAGTTGTAACAGCGTGCGGATAAAGTTCCGCCACCCCTATCGGCGCTAAATTTCCCCGGGCATCATTCGTCTTCCCGAAAGTGCATGCCTGGCCGCAACCCTGCGGCGGCAGGCCTCCCAAGCCCTGGCCGGAACCCTGAATGAAACGCCCCCGCCGTACTGGTCGCGCGCTGCTGGTCGCAGCCTTCCTCACCTCCCTGCTCGCCGTCGCCGCCTGGCAGTTCCTCCCCGGCACCGACGACCTGGTCACCGCCCCCGTCGCCCGCGGCGACATCGAAAGCAGCGTCACCGCGCTGGGCACCCTGCAGCCGCGGCGCTACGTGGACGTTGGCGCCCAGGCCTCGGGGCAGATCCTCAAGCTGCACGTGGAACCCGGCGACGAGGTCAAGGAAGGCCAGCTGCTGGTGGAGATAGACCCCTCCACCCAGCAGGCGCGGGTCGACGCCGGCCGCTACTCCATCGAAGTGCTCAAGGCGCAGCTGGCCGAGCAGCGCGCCCAGCACCTGCTGGCGCGCCAGCAGTACCAGCGCCAGCAGCGCCTGGCTGCCGCCAGCGCCACCCGCGAGGAAGACGTGCAGACCGCCTACGCGCAGGTGCAGGCGACCCAGGCGCGCATAGACATGTACCAGGCGCAGATCCACCAGGCCAAGGCCACCCTGCGCAGCGACGAGGCCGAGCTGGGCTACACGCGCATCTATGCGCCCATGTCCGGCACCGTGGTGGCGGTGGACGCCCGCGAGGGCCAGACGCTCAACGCCCAGCAGCAGACGCCGCTGATCCTGCGCATCGCCAAGCTGTCGCCAATGACCGTCTGGGCCCAGGTTTCCGAGGCCGACATCGGCCGCGTCAAGCCGGGCATGCCGGCCTACTTCACCACCCTCGCCGGCGAGCAACGGCGCTGGAGCGGCACGGTGCGGCAGATCCTCCCGGTGCCGCCCAAGCCGCTGGACCCGAACAACCAGGAAAGCACCAGCAGCGGCTCCGCCAGCGGTTCCAGCGGCAGCGGCCGGGTGGTGCTGTACACGGTGCTGGTGGACGTGGACAACAGCGACCACCAGTTGATGGCGGAAATGACCGCCCAGGTGTTCTTCGTCGCCGCCACCGCCCAGGGCACCCTCACCGCGCCCGTGGCCGCGCTGCATGAAGACGGTCAGGGCGGCCGCCGCGTCTGGGTGGTGGGGCGCAACGGCAAGCCGGAGAGCCGCAAGGTCGAGACCGGCATCAGCGACCGCCTGCACGTCCAGGTGCTGTCCGGCCTGCAGGAAGGCGAACGCCTGCTGATGGCCGCCCCGGACAATGGCGAGGGCTGAATGAACGAAACCCTCCAGGACGTCCCGCTGATCGAACTACGCGACGTACGCAAGCGCTACGGCGGCAACGGCAGCCCCGAGGTCGAGGTGCTGCGCGGCATCTCCCTGAGCATCCACCCCGGTGAGTTCGTCGCCATCGTCGGCGCCTCCGGCTCCGGCAAGTCGACGCTGATGAACATCCTCGGCTGCCTCGACCGCCCCAGCAGCGGCCGCTACCTGTTCGCCGGGCGCGACGTCGCCGAGCTGGACAGCGACGAGCAGGCCTGGCTGCGCCGCGAGGCCTTCGGCTTCGTGTTCCAGGGCTACCACCTGATTCCCTCGGCCTCGGCCCAGGAAAACGTCGAGATGCCGGCCATCTACGCCGGCACCCCAGCCCTGCAACGCCATGGCCGCGCGCGCCAGCTGCTGGAGCGCCTGGGCCTGGGCGAACGCACCGGCAACCGCCCGCAGCAGCTTTCCGGCGGCCAGCAGCAGCGGGTGTCCATCGCCCGCGCATTGATGAACGGCGGCCACATCATCCTCGCCGACGAACCCACCGGCGCCCTCGACAGCCACAGCGGCGCCGAGGTCATGGCGCTGCTGGACGAGCTGGCCGCCCTGGGCCACGTGGTGATCCTGATCACCCACGACCGCGACGTCGCCGCCCGCGCCAAGCGCGTCATCGAGGTGCTCGACGGCGAGATCGTCAGCGACAGCGCCAATGGCGCGCCGGCGCACCCGGCCACCCCCGGCTTGCGCGCCGAGGAACTGCGCGAGCGCCTGCTGCAGGGCAGCGCCGAACCCGCCGGGGCCTGGCGCGCCGAGCTGCTGGAGGCGATCCGCGCGGCCTGGCGGGTGATGTGGCTGAACCGCTTCCGCACCGCCCTCACCCTGCTGGGCATCGTCATCGGCGTGGCCTCGGTGGTGGTGATGCTCGCCGTGGGCGAAGGCAGCAAGCGCCAGGTGATGGCGCAGATGGGCGCCTTCGGCTCCAACATCATCTACCTCAGCGGCTACTCGCCGAACCCGCGCACGCCCATGGGCGTCGTCAGCCTGGACGACGTCGCGGCCATCGCCACCCTGCCCCAGGTGAAGAAGGCCATGCCGGTGAACGGCGGCGAGCTGGTGGTGCGCCACGGCAGCCTCGACTACCACGCCTATGTCGGCGGCAACAACACCGACTTCCCGGCGATCCTCAACTGGCCGGTGAGCGAAGGCAGCTACTTCACCGAGCGCGACGAGGCCAACGCCGCCACGGTCGCGGTGATCGGCGCCAAGGTGCGCGAGAAGCTGTTCGGCCCCGCCAGCCCGATCGGCCGCTACATCCTCATCGAGAACGTGCCCTTCCAGGTGGTGGGCGTGCTGCAGGCCAAGGGCTCCAGCTCCGGCGACCAGGACGCCGACAACCGCATCGCCGTCCCCTACTCCGCCGCCAGCATCCGCCTGTTCGGCACGCGCAACCCGGAGTACGTGATCATCGCCGCCGCCGACGCGCGCCGCGTGCACGAGACGGAAAAGGCCATCGACCGCCTGATGCAGCGCCTGCACCGTGGCCAGCGCGACTACGAGCTGACCAACAACGCCGCGCTGATCCAGGCCGAGGCGCATACCCAGAACACCCTGTCGCTGATGCTCGGCTCCATCGCCGCCATCTCCCTGCTGGTGGGCGGCATCGGGGTGATGAACGTGATGCTGATGACCGTGCGCGAGCGTACCCGCGAGATCGGCATCCGCATGGCCACCGGCGCGCGGCAGAGCGACATCCTGCGCCAGTTCCTCACCGAGGCCACGCTGCTCTCGGTGGTCGGCGGCCTGGCCGGCGTCGGCATCGCCCTGGGCATCGGCGGCGCGCTGCTGCTGGCCAAGGTGGCGGTGGCCTTCTCCCCGGCGGCCATCCTCGGCGCCTTCGCCTGCGCCCTGGCCACCGGCCTGGTGTTCGGCTTCATGCCGGCGCGCAAGGCCGCCCGCCTCGACCCGGTGGCCGCCCTGGCCAGCCAATGACGGATTTCCCGATGAAAGCCCTGAGCCTACTGCCCGCCTGCCTGCTGCTGGGCGCCTGCGCCGGCGCCCCGCAACCCCTCGACAGCGGCATAACCACCCCACCCGCCTGGCAGTATGGCGCTGGCGATACCCGCCGCGGCGAGCTGCAGCTCTGGTGGACGCGCTTCGGCGCCCACGAGCTGGACGGCCTGGTCGCCCGCGCCCTGGCCAACAGCCAGGACCTGGCCGCGGCCATCGCCCGCGTCGACCAGGCCCGCGCCAGCGCGGTGATCGCCGGCGCGCCGCTGCTGCCGGAGGTCAACGCGCAACTGGGCGCCGGGCGCGAGAAGCTGCTGCACGGCGCCGGCTACAGCGGCATCGACGCCAGCGAGGACAACGAGGCGGTGGACACCTTCACCGCCAGCCTCAGCGCCAGCTACGAGGTGGACTTCTGGGGCGGCCGCCGCGCCGCCTACCGCAGCGCGCTGCAGAGCCTCAAGGCCAGTGAGTACGACCGCGCCACCGTGGAGCTGACGCTGGTGGCCGGGGTCGCCGACGCCTACCTGCAGGTGCTGGCCCTGCGCGAGCAGCAGCGCATCGCCCGGCTCAACCTGGAGAACGCCGAGCAGGTCCTGCGCCTGGTGCGCAGCCGCCGCGAAGCCGGTTCCGCCACCGAGCTGGAAGTCGCCCAGCAGAGCGGCCTGGTCGCCGCCCAGCAGCGCCAGCTGCCACTGCTGCAGCAGCAGGAGCGCGATGCCCAGGTCACCCTGGCCACCCTGCTCGGCGAACCGCTGCCGGCCCTTAAACTGGGTGGCCAGCCGTTCGACAGCGTGCTCTGGCCACAGATTGGCACCGGGCTGCCCAGCGAGCTGCTCACCCGCCGCCCGGACATCGCCCGCGCCGAGGCGCAGCTGGCGGCGGCCCAGGCCGACGTGCAGGTGGCGCGCGCCGCCATGCTGCCCAGCCTGACGCTGACGGCCAACCTGTCCTCCGGCGCCAACCACGCCTCCGACCTGCTGCGCACCTCCTACTACGACCTGGGCGCCAACCTGCTCGCGCCCATCTTCAACCACGGCCGCCTGGGCGCCGAGCGCGACCGCCGCCTGGCGCTGCAGCGCGAGCTGCTGGAGAACTACCGCAAGGCCATCCTCGGCGCCTTCGCCGACACCGAGCGCTCGCTCAACGGCATCGACGGCATCGACCGCCAGCTGCACTGGCAGCAGCAGGAACTGGAACAGGCGCAGCGCGCCTTCGAGCTTTCCGACAGCCGCTACCAGGCCGGCGCGGAAACCCTGCTCACGGTGCTGGACACCCAGCGCACCCTCTTCCAGGCGCAGGACGCCGCGGTGCAACTGCGCCTGGCGCGCCTGCAAGCAGCGGTGGGGCTGTTCAAGGCTCTGGGGGGCGGCTGGGACGCCGCCGCGCCCCTGGCGCGCAACGACCCCTGATCCGGCCTTCGAATCGCGGACGGAGTCCTCCTACGACCATGCTCGACCGTAGGGCGAATAACCGTTCGCGGTTATCCGCCGTTAGCCCAAACACCGATGCCCGACGACGATGGCGGATAACGCCGTAGGCGTTATGCGCCCTACGGGTTGCAAGGGGGCGGCGTAGGATGGGTTGAGCAAAACCCATGCAGTGGCGGTGATGGGTTTCGCTTCGCTCAACACCATCCTACGGGTGTTTCCCTTGCAACCCCGTAGGAGCGGACTCTGTCCGCGATTTGGATTCACCGGCCACGCCGGACGCCCCGCTCAGCGCTGCGCCAGCTTCAGGTTGCGCGCATACCATGGCCGCCGCGGCGTGCGTTCTAGCCAGCCCTTGCGCTCCTCCTCCCCGGTGAAGATGACGCGCAGCGCCAGCTTCATGGTCTCCACGTCGAGGATCACGTCGCTGCTGCTCGCCTGCAGGTCGGAGAGACCGCAGCCGTGGGTGGCCGGGCCCAGCCAGGGGTCGTCGATCTCCACCCAGCGGCCACGGGCGAACCAGGGGGTGCCCTGGACCTCGGCGCGGCGCACCTCGCCGGGGTGGAAGCGCTCGTGGGCGCGGAACCAGTCGTCGATGCGGTCGTCGATCCAGCCGTGGAAGGACCAGAACACCGGGTTCACGTGGGACGAGAAGGGGTCGCCGAGGAAGTCGTTCTCGCGCAGGAACCAGCGCGGCGCGAAGTCGGCGTAGTTGCGGTCGGTCATCAGCGGCGCGCCGTTGGACGGGTCGCGCGTCACGCTGGCCCAGCGCATGTGCAGCCAGTCGTGCATGCCCAGTTCCAGCTCCGAGCCGAACTGGCCCAGGGTCAGCTTCGCCAGGTAGGCCGGGTCCTGGTACTGCGACTCCCAGACCTGGAAGTTGCCGTGGTAGGCGTCGGCGCTCTTCAGGCCGTGCAGCCACTGGCTGTATTCGTCATCGTCGGGCGCCACCCAGGCCGGCGGCACCGAGCAGCCGTCGGCGTTCTCGAAGTAGCGGATGAAGCCGGCGCGGTCGTATTCCAGGGGCACGGCTGGCGGCGGCAGGCGCGTCCAGGACGGCAGGTCCTGCAGCGAACGGGCCTTGGCCAGCATGCGGCGGTGCATGAACAGGAAGTCGACGCCGGAGGCGTTGCGGTCCTTGTGCCGGCCGCGCGCGTCGCGCTCGGCGTCCAGCGGCCCGGGCTGCCAGCCCACGCCGCGCAGGGCGTTGCGCTGGGCCTCGTCGAGGTGGTGCCACTTGTCCCGCGAGGCGTGCCAGAGCTGGTGGAACAGGCGGTGCTGCGGCGACACCAGCCAGGCCAGCAGCGCCTCGTTGAGCGGCAGGCGCTCGCGGGCCAGGGGAAAGGGACGCTTGCGGGCGACGAAGCGACAGTCCTGCTGCGGCAGGGCCAGGTCGCGGTCCGGGCGCTGGAGGCGGCCGCTGAGGGTGCCGTCGCCGGCGTTGGCGAAGTTGTCCCACACCTCGTCGAACACGGCGCTGCATTCGTGGCTGGGCGTCGCGCCCTCGCCCAACAGGCGCCAGCGAATGTTCGCCGAGCTGGCGCCGACCAGGTCGCCCAGCACCCGGTAGCGCGGCGGTTCCGTGCCGCGCAGGCGCTCGGGGGTATCCAGCCAGCCGATCAGCCCGCGCCCGCGGGGGCCGCAGTCAAGGATCAGCTGCAGGCCTTCGGCGGGCAGGCCCGGCAGCCCGAGCCCGGCATCGAGCAGGCGCAGGTCCCAGATGCCGCGCAGGCGGTCGGCCAGGCGCTGCTCGGCGCCGGCGGTGGTTTCCAGGCTGGCCTCGCCCGGCGTCTCCGGCTCCCGCGCGTCCAGCTCGCGGCGCTGCAGTTCGCGATAGCCGAAATAGGCCGCCGTCGGCAACGCCGCCGCCCCCGTCACTGCCAGGGCCGCCATGAAACCGCGTCGAGAAACCGTCATCGTCCGTCCTGTGTCCGTCGCCAAGCAAGCTGTACCGAGGCTAGAACGGTCGGCCAGGCGACAAATTTAGCGCCGCGGCCACGCTAAATTTCCGCCCGCACGCCTCGTCCTCCCCCACAGGCGATGCCCTGCCCCGGGCCCGCCACCCGACTCCGACGCTGACTGGGACGGCAATGACTAGCACCCACACGAAAAAGATCCTCTGGCTCACCCTGCCCCTGCTCGCCCTGGCCCTCGCCGCGGGCGTCGCGGCCTGGCTGCTGCTGGCCCGCGCCGAGCCCTACCCGCGCGATGTGATGGCCCATGCCCAGGCGCTGCACGAGCGCATCCTGTCCTTCGACAGCCGCGTGACCGTGCCCCTGGACTTCGGCACCGAAGGCAACGAGGCCGACCGCGACGGCCCCTCGCAGCTGGACCTGGTCAAGGCCGCGCGCGGCCGCCTGTCCGGCGCGGCCCTGGCGATCTTCGGCTGGCCGGAGATGTGGAGCGGCCCCGACGCCCCACACAAGCCGACGCCGGGCTTCGTCGACGAGGCGCGGCACCAGCAGGAGATTCGCTACAAGATTCTCACCGGCATGGTCCGCGACTTCCCCGAGCGGGTGGGCATCGCCTACACGCCCGAGGACTTCCGCCGCCTGGCCATGGAGGGCAAGTTCGCCATCGTCATGAGCATGCTCAACGCCTACCCGCTGGGCGACGACCTGTCCCAGCTGGACCTGTGGGCGGCCCGCGGCGTGCGCATGTTCGGCTTCAACTACGTGGGCAACAACAGCTGGTCCGACTCCTCCCGGCCACTGCCCTTCTTCAACGATTCGGCCGACGCCCTCGGCGGCCTCTCGCCCCTGGGCAAGCAGGCGGTGCAGCGGCTCAACGACCTGGGGGTGGTCATCGACGTCTCGCAGATGTCGACCAGGGCCCTGGAGCAGGTCGCCGCCTTGAGCCGCGCCCCCATCGTCGCCTCGCACTCGGCGCCGCGCGCCCTGGTGGACATCCGCCGCAACCTCAGCGACCACGAGATGCAGCTGATCAAGGACAGCGGCGGGGTCATCCAGGTGGTCGGTTTCCCGGCCTACCTGCGCCCGCTGAGCAAGCCCACCCTGGAGAAGCTCGACGCCCTGCGCGCGCGCTTCGACCTGCCGCCGCTGGCCGGCCTGGACTACGCCCTGATGCCCGGCGACCCGGTGATCGCCATCTGGCCGGAGAAGAAGTTCGGCGAGTACGCCAGCAGCCTCTACGGCATCCTCGACGAGGAGCCCAAGGCCGGCCTGGCGGATTTCGTCAACGCCATCGACTACACGGTGAAGAAGGTCGGCATCGACCACGTCGGCATCAGCTCCGACTTCAACGACGGCGGCGGCCTGGACGGCTGGAAGGACGAGAGCGAGATCCGCAACGTCACCGCCGAGCTGATCACCCGCGGCTACTCCGACGCCGACATCGCCAAACTCTGGGGCGGCAACTTCCTGCGCGTATGGGGCGAGGTGCAGAAACGCGCCAAGCCGCCCGTCGCCAGCCGCTGACCCACGCCAAGGACATTCCATGAACGACCGCCGTACCTTCCTCAAGCAGGCCGGGCTACTCGCCGCCAGCCTGCCCCTGCTGCAGGCTTCCGACCTGGCCCTGGCTGCTACCGAAACGGCCGGCAACGACAAGTGGCAGGCCCTGCGCCGGCAATTCGGCCTCGCTCCGGACTACCTGCACTTCGCCAGCTTCCTGCTGGCCTCGCACCCGCGCCCGGTGCAGCAGGCCATAGACGCGCTGCGCGCGCGCTTCAACGCCAACCCCGGCGAGGCGGTGGACTGGGACCGCGAGGAGGTCTGGAAATACGAGGACGAGGTGCGCGCCCAAGCCGGCCGCTACTTCGGCGTCAAGCCGGCGCAGGTGGCCCTCACCGGCAGCACCACCGACGGCCTCGCGGCCATCTACGGCGGCCTGCTGGTGGTGCCGGGCAAGGAAATCCTCACCACCGTCCACGAGCACTATTCCACCTACACCACCCTGGAATACCGCCAGCAGCGCATGGGCACCCAGGTGCGCAAGGTTCCCCTGTTCAAGGACCCGCACCGGGCCTCGGCCGACGAGATCCTCGCCAGCATCCGCAGCAACATCCGTCCTGAGACGCGGGTGCTGGGCATGACCTGGGTACAGTCGGGCAGCGGCGTGAAGCTGCCGGTGCGCGAGATCGGCCAACTGGTGGCCGAGGTCAACCGCAATCGCGACGCCGCCGAGCGGATCATCTACGTGGTCGACGGCGTGCACGGCTTCGGCGTGGAGGACGCGACCTTCGCCGACTTCGGCTGCGACTACTTCATCGCCGGCACCCACAAGTGGCTGTTCGGCCCGCGCGGCACCGGCGTCATCATCGCCCGCGAGGAACAGTTGCAGGACCACCTGGTGCCGAGCATTCCCACCTTCACCCGCGCCGACAGCTTCGGCACCTTGATGACCCCCGGCGGCTACCACGCCTTCGAGCACCGCCTGGCCCTGGGCAAGGCCTTCGAGCTGCACCTGCAGCTGGGCAAGGCCGACGTCCAGGCGCGCATCCACCAGCTCAACGGCTACCTCAAGCAGCGTCTGGCGGAGCACGCGAAAGTGCGCCTGGTCACGCCGGCCAGCCCCGAACTCTCCGCCGGCTTCACCTTCTTCCGCGTCGACGGCCGCGACTGCGACGCCGTGGCCCGGCACCTGATGGCGCACAAGGTGATCGGCGACGCCGTGGACCGCGACGTCGGCCCGGTGGTGCGCCTGGCGCCCAGCCTGCTCAACGACGAGGCGCAGATCGACCGGGTGATGGACATCCTCGCCCCGCAGCTCGCCTGACCCGACTTCCCACTTCACGAGAACCGCCATGCACGCATTACCGCCCCTGGCCCTGGCCGCCCTGCTCCTGGCCGCCCCCGCCGCCTTCGCCACCGAAGCTCACAAGCCGGGCGCCGTGTTCAAGGATTGCAAGGACTGCCCCGAGATGGTGGTGCTGCCCGCCGGCAGCTTCACCATGGGCACCCCGGAGGACGAGACCGGTCGCCAGCCGGACGAAGGCCCGCTGCACACCGTGACCTTCGCCCGGCCCTTCGCCATCAGCCGCTACCAGGTCACCGCCGCCGAACTGGACGCCTACCTGAAGGCCACCGGGGTGCGCCTGGCCAACGGCGACACCCGCCCCGGCCGCGAATGCATCGCCGGCAAGCCGCGCTACAAGCAGGGCCCGCGCCAGCCGGCGGTGTGCGTCGATTATGAGGACGTGAATCGCTACGCCGCCTGGCTGTCGAAGAAGACCGGCCAGCATTACCGGATGATCAGCGAAGCCGAACGCGAATATGCCGCCCGCGCCGGCAGCGCCGGGCCCTTCCCGTTCCCCTTCGACGAGGGCAAGGAGTACAGCATCGCCAAGCATGCCAATACCTACGGCGCCGCGGATGGCTACAACTTCACCTCGCCGGCGGGCAGCTTCCCGCCCAACGCCTTCGGCGTGTACGACATGCACGGCAACGTCTACGAGTGGGTCGCCGATTGCTGGCACGACAACTACAACGGCGCCCCCAGCGACGGCAGCGCCTGGATCGACAGCGACTGCAAGCTGGTGCAGATCCGCGGCAACGACTGGGGCGAGGCGCCGATCTTCTCCCGCTCGGGCAACCGCAACAATGCCTACAAGAGCGACCGCGGCGACTGGATAGGCTTCCGCGTCGCCCGCGAGCTCTAAACGACAGGGCCGGCACGACTATCGCCGTGCCGGCCCCGGCAATCCCTCGCCCGTCAGTTACCCTGCTTTTCCGCCAGCAGCGCCAGCCCTTCGTGCAGGGCCGGGAACAGGCTGTTGTTGAAGTTGTTCCAGCGCAGCTCGAGGATGTTGTCCTCGGGGGATATCTGCGTCTTCAGCACGTCATGGAAGACTTCGCCGGAGTCGATGCCGTTGTCCACGTAGTGGAACGAGGCCCCGGTCCAGTACAGCGGCTCCACCGCGACCTTTTCCAGGGTCGTCCAGTTCACCACCTTCTCGCCACGCGCGCCGTGCAACGCATCGAGGGTCGCGTAGGCGCCACGGCGCTCGTAGGGCGAGTCCTCGCGGGTAACGCCGGGGTGGATGTTCATGATCCGCCGGGCGAAAGGCGCGCCCGGGCGCACCAGCTCGTCGAGGATCACCAGCAGCCCGTCCAGCACCGCGACATCGGTCCCCAGCTCCACCAGGGTGTCATGCAGGCGCCGTTCGAAGTCCTGTTTGCCGGCGATGTGCTCGGGCGTGCCGCGCGGGTGCCGGCGATAGGTCGAGGGCACGCTGAGCAGCAGGTCGTTCAGGCGCTTGCCCTGGACCTCGAGATCGGCCGGGTAGAACCACTGCCGGCCCGGCTGGTAGGCGAAGCCGTAGTCGCGGATCTTCTCCTGGTCGCGCGGCGACTGCGGATCGTCGTCGTAGATCACGCCGACCAGCTCGTAGTGGTCGCCCAGCGACGTCTGGTTCAGCGATTCGACGAGAAACTCCAGCACCGACTTCATGTAGCGCTCTTCCCCCTTGTAGGGGACGTACTGGCCGGCCTTGTCCGCGGCTGCATTACGCAGCGACCAGATATAGGCGAGTTTGCGTTTCTTCATGGTGGTTTCTTTCCTGGGCATGGCTCGGCTTGGCGCGCGCGGGCGCGCGCCGTGGATACGGCGGGCCGGGGCATCGAGCCCCGCCACCCGCTCTTCACTAAGGGCAACGAACGACCCCGGGGCGAATTTATCCGGGCGCCGCGGCCTCCTCCGCCGGCCCCGGCCCGGCGCGCCCTGCGCAGCGGCGCACAGTCCGCTAAATCGGACGGCCCGCGCTTCGTCTTTGCACTAAATCGGGCGGGCCGTTCATCGTCTCTCTAGTTCGACGCGCCATGCCATTGACCTTCCGCAGGCATCCGAGAAGCCCATGCCCCGCACAGCCGAAAGCCTCACCCATGAAACCCTGACACTCCTCAAGCCCTTCTGGCCCCAGCTGCTGCTCTCCGTGCTGCTGGGAATCGCCGGCGGCCTCAGCATCACGGCGCTGCTGGCCACCATCAATACCGCGATGAACATCGAGGGCGGCCCGAACCTGCGCATCGCGCTGGTGTTCGCGCTGTTCTGCGTGACGACCCTGGCCTGCTCCACGCTCTCCAAGCTGCTGACCAACTACATAGGCCAGCGCGTGGTCGCCACCCTGCGCCGCGACCTCGCCGCGCGGATCCTCTGCGCGCCCATCGAGCAGCTGGAGCGCTACCGCGCCCACCGCCTGATACCGGTACTGCTCAAGGACGTCAGCTCGCTGAGCATCTTCGCCCTGAGCGTGGCGCCCATGCTGATCGCGCTCAGCGTGACCCTCGGCTGCCTGGGCTACCTGGCCCTGCTGTCCTGGCAGATCCTCGCGGTCACGGTGCTCACGGTGGTCGTCGGCAGCGGCGCGCAGTACCTGGCGCACCACTTCGGCACCCACAGCCTGCAGGCGGCCCGCGACGGCGAGGACGACCTGCAGAAGCACTACCAGGCGATCTCCGCCGGGGCCAAGGAGCTGCGCATCCAGCGCGAGCGCCGCCTGGACCTGCTGGACCGGCAGATCCACGACAGCACCGAACGCATCTGCAAGGCCAACATCCGCGCCGCCGCGATCTTCATCAGCGCGGAAAGCTTCGGCTCCATGCTGTTCTTCGCGGTCATCGGCATGGCCATCGCCTTCCTGGCCATCTGGCCCGCCACGGAAAAGACCGTGCTCGGCGGCTTCGTGCTGGTGATGCTCTACATGAAGGCGCCGCTGGAGCAGCTGGTCACCAGCATTCCCGGCCTCAGCCAGGCCAAGGTCGCGCTCATGCGCATCAACGAGCTGTCGCGCCGCTTCTCGACCGCCGAGCCACAACTGCTGGCCAGGGCGGGCGGCGCCCCGGCGAACCTGGCCCCGAAGCTGATCGAGCTGCACCAGGTGCGCTACGACTACCCGCAGGCCAGCGCCGGCCAGTCCTTCCACCTGGGCCCCGTCGACCTGAGCATCCGCCAGGGAGAGATCGTCTTCATCGTCGGCGAGAACGGCTGCGGCAAGACCACGCTGATCAAGCTGCTGCTGGGGCTGTACAACCCGCACCAGGGCGAGATACGCCTGAACGGCCAGGCCATCGGCGACGGCGAGCGGGACGACTACCGGCAGCTGTTCGCCACCGTGTTCACCGACTACTACCTGTTCGACGAACTGCTCAGGGGCCGCACGGAGATTCCGGAGCAGGCGATCAGGTACCTGGAGCGCCTGGACATCGCCCACAAGGTGGGGATCCGCGACGGCAGCTTCACCACCACCGACCTGTCCACCGGGCAGCGCAAGCGCCTGGCGCTGATCAACGCCTGGCTCGACGACCGCCCGGTGCTGGTGTTCGACGAATGGGCGGCCGACCAGGACCCGGCCTTCCGGCGGGTGTTCTACACCGAGCTGCTCCCCGAACTCAAACAGCAGGGCAAGACCATCATCGTGATCTCCCACGACGATCGCTATTTCCACACCGCCGACCAGCTGGTCCGCCTGGCGGCGGGAAAAGTCATCCATGAACGGGAGGCAGCCGAAGTGTAAGTTCCGACCTTTGCCGACCAGGCCCACGACCCGAAACGACAGGGAATGCTCCGGGCCATTCGCCTTTTCACCTCTGCCAAAACACTAGAAGAGCAATTATCCATGCCAGCACATTACGCTTTATCACCCTTGAGCAAGGCCGTCCTGATCCGGCGCTACCTCGGCAGCAGGCTCGCACCGCACTCCCTGGCCGTGGCCATGAGCCTGCCGCTGGCCGGCTACGTCCAGGCCCAGGAAGTCAACTTCGACATTCCCGCGCAGTCCCTGGGCAGCGCGCTGCAGACCTTCGGCAAACAGGCCAACCTGCAGGTGCTCTACCGCCCCGAGGACGTCAGCGGCAAGCGAAGCAACGCGCTCAGGGGTAAGCGCGAACCGTCCCAGGCGCTCTCCGAGCTGCTGCAGGGCACCGGGGCCGCCCAGCACATCGAGGGGGACACGGCCACTGTCAGCTTCGGGGGTGACAACGGCAGCCTGGAAATGGGCGCCACCACCATCGTCAGCAACCGCCTGGCCACCACCACCGAAGGCACCGGCTCCTACACCACCGGCGCCACCGCCGCCGCCACCGGCCTGCCGCTGTCGACGCGCGAGACGCCGCAGTCGGTCAGCGTCATCACCCGCCAGCGGATGGACGACCAGAACATGACCACCCTCGGCGACGTGCTGGCCAACGCGCCGGGCATCTCCGCGCCGCAACTGGATAGCGAGCGCACCGTCTTCGCCTCGCGCGGCTTCTTCATCAACGACCTCCAGTACGACGGCATTTCCAGCTACTACAAGAGCAACTACGCCGCGGGCGAGTCCGAGCTGGACGCCATCATCTACGACCGTATCGAGATCGTCCGCGGCGCCACCGGCCTGCTCACCGGCGCCGGCGAGCCCTCGGCCTCGGTCAACCTGGTGCGCAAGCGCGCCGACAGCAAGGAATTCCGCGGCGAGGCCCAGGTCAGCGCCGGCTCCTGGGACAACTACCGCAGCACCCTGGACCTGTCCGGCCCGCTGACGCCCACCGGCAACGTGCGCGGCCGCCTGGTGGGCGCCTACCAGGACAAGAAGAACTTCTTCGACCGCTATTCCCGCGAGGGCCACGTGATCTACGGCGTGGTCGACGTGGACCTGACCGACGCCACCACCCTGAGCCTGGGCGCCAGCTACCAGAAGTCCGACGCCGACGGCCTGACCTACGGCGGCGTGCCGCTGTGGAACAGCGACGGCTCGAAGACCCACTACAGCCGTTCGTTCAGCATCGCGCCGAAGTGGAACACCGAGGAAGTCGAGGTCAAGAACTTCTTCGCCAACCTCGAGCACCGCTTCGATAACGACTGGCAGGCGCAGTTCCGGGTGATGCACAACCGCAACGAGGTGGACAACGCACGCATCTTCAACTGGGGCTTTCCCGACCCCGAGACCGGCCTGATCGACGCCGAACCCTCGCAGTCCCGCTTCCCCGGCGAGCGCAAGCAGCAGAGCACCGACCTGCGCCTGTCCGGCCCCTTCGAGCTGTTCGGGCGCACCCACGAGGCCGTGGTCGGCGCCACCTACTTCGACCACAAGTACTCCTTCGACTGGATCGGCAACAAGACGCCCTGGCAATCCCCGGTCAGCGTGTACGACTTCGGCCACGTGGCGGAGCCGGAGTGGGATTACGAGAACCGCGAACTCTCCGAGCGCAACCACACCAAGCAGAAGGCCGGCTACGCCGCCCTGCGCCTGTCCCTGGCCGACCCGCTGAAGCTTATCCTCGGCGGGCGCTTCACCCAGTACGACCGCGAGGGCGCCGGCTGGGCTTCCTCGGGCGAGTACGACTACAGCGACCACAAGTTCATCCCCTATGCCGGCCTGGTCTACGACCTGAACCAGACCTACTCGCTGTACGCCAGCTACACCAGCATCTTCAACTTCCAGGACTACCGCGACCGCAACGGCGCCTGGCTCGACCCGGTCACCGGCGACGCCTACGAGGCCGGCATCAAGGGCGAATTCCTCGACGGCAGGCTGAACGCCTCGCTGGCCGCCTTCCGGATCGTCCAGGACAACCTCGGCCAGCAGGACGTCGGCTACTCCGTGCCCGGCAACCCCGACAGCCCGGCCTACTACGCCACCGACGGCGCCACCTCCAAGGGCGTGGAGTTCGAGCTGTCCGGCGCGCTCACCGAGAACTGGAACGCCTTCTTCTTCGCCACCCACTACAGTGCCAAGGACTCCGACGACAACGACGTGAACACCCAGCTGCCGCGCACCATGGCACGCCTGTTCACCACCTACCGCCTGCCGGGGCAATGGAAGCAGCTGACGGTGGGCGGCGGTGCCAACTGGCAGAGCCGCATCTACTACGACGGCGTGGGTCCCCAGGGCCAGCGCCAGGAGCAGTCCGACTACCTGGTCGCCAACCTGATGGCCCGCTACGACATCACGCCCCAGGTCTCGGCGCAGCTGAACGTCAACAACCTGTTCGACGAGAAGTACCAGACCGCGGTGAACTGGTACGGCCAGGGCATCTGGGGCGCCCCCAGGAACCTGATGGGCACCCTCAGCTACAAGTTCTAAGCGTCACGCGGCAAAAACGACGGGGGCCTGGCCCCCGTCGTCATTTCCACTCCCCTCCCCGACTAACCGTAGGGCGCATAACGCCTACGGCGTTATCCGCCATGATCACGCACAGAGTCCTACGACCGTGCCTCACAGGAATTGTAGGAGCGGGCCCTGCCCGCGAATCGCGCGCAGGGCGCGCTCCTACAGGGGAATGGCATGGGTGGGGCCGCGTAGGAGCGGAGCCGGACGCCCCGGTGGCACGGGTGGCGGCGGATAACCGCGAACGGTTATCCGCCCTACGAACCTGCCAACTGGCGCTGCGTTACCTGCGCGCCCAATGAAAACGCCCCCGGCGCAGCGTTGCTGCGTCGGGGGCGTGATTCGCCAGGCTGAGGCGGGCTCAGGCGGTTTCGCCCTCCAGTTCGCCCAGCCGCGTCGAGGGAACCGTCGCCACCAGCCAGGCGAGCAGCCGTTGCAGCTCGCTGCCCAGCGACTCGACCACCGCCGCCTGGAAGCGATCGAGGCGGTAGTCGAAGTGGAACCCCCAGACCTCGTCCAGTTCGACGTAGAGCGTCAGCGGCGTGCTGGTCTGCTCATGGTGCCGCATGCCGAGGAACTGCAGCGCCTGGCTGCCCTCCTCCGCCTGGGACAGCTCTCCCGGATAGTTCTCGAACACGATGACCGTATCGAAGAGTTCCGAGCCATGCCATTGCTGCAGCTCGGCCAGCGACGCATAGCCATGCTCGCGCATGCGCAGGTTGAACGCCTGGATCTCCTGCAGCCACTGGGCGATGCTCAGTTCCGCCGCAAGCTCGGCCACCAGCGGCACGTCGTTGATGTACAGCCCCAGCTGCCGCTCGATGCCGGGCAGCTCCGCCGGCCGCCCGGACAGCGTCACCCCGCAGGCCACCGTCGTCCGCTGCAGCCGGCGCCCCAGCAACAGCAGCCAGGCGGCCTGCACCAGGGTATTGACCGTGACCCGCTGCTGCCGGGCGAACTCGCCCAGGGCCGCGCTGCGTTCGGGCGTGAGGGCGAAGAACAGGTGTCCGTGCCCGCAGGCCCCCTCGCTCGCCGCCGGCGCCAGCAGGCTGGGCGCGTCCAGGCGCGCCAGCGCCTGCTGCCAGAAGCGCCGGTCGCCCTCGTGGTCCACACCCTGCAGCCAGGCCAGGTAGTCGCGGAAGCTCCCCGCCACGGGTGCCGGGGCGCCAGCCAGGTAGGCCCACAGGATGTCCTCATACAGGCGCGAGGCGCTCCAGCCGTCCAGCAGGATGTGGTGGCTGGTCAGGGCCACGCGGTATTCGCCGTCGGCGAGCCGCACCAGCGTCAGGCGCAGCAAGGGCGCCTTCGCCATGTCGAAGGGCGTGAGGCGGTCTTCGAGCAGGCGCTCCTCCACCTCCAGGGGCGTCAGTCCGCGCCCGTCGACCAGCGTGAAAGGCGCCTCCACCGCCCGGTACACCACCTGCAACGGCTGGCGCTGCGCCGTCGTCGCGACGAAGCCGGTGCGCAGCATGCCGTGGGCGTCCAGGGTGGCCTGCCAGGCCCGGCGGAAGCGCTCGGGGTCCAGCCCGCGCACGCCGAGGGTGTGCTGGCAGATGAAATCGCCCTGCTCGTGCACCGCCTCGGGCAGCATGCCGCGCTGCATGGGCGTCAGCGGGTAGATATCCTCGACCCGCGCCGCCTCCAGGCCCAGCGCATCCAGTTGCGCCTGGGTCAGGCCGGCCAGGGGCACGTCGGCGGGCGTCAGCGCCCCCGTGCCCGGCTGGCAGCAATGCTCGATCAGCCCTTCCAGTTCACGGCGATAGTCCTCGGCGAGCCGTTCGATGCCCTCGCCCTGGAAGACCTCGAGGCTGAAGGTCCAGGTCAGGCTCAGCTCGCCGTCGTATACCTGGCCGTTGATGCTCAGCCAGTTGCCCAGCGGGGCCTGCTCGCTCAGGTCCGCGCCGGCACGCTCCGTCGAGAAGCTGTGGGCCGGCTCGCCATCGTCGGCACCCGGCCCGTCGAACTGCCCCAGGTAGTTGAAGGTGATCCGCGGCTCCGGCAAGGCCCGCAGCGCCTGCTGGCTGGCGGCGTCGCCGAGGTAGCGCAGCAGGCCGAAACCGATGCCCTTGCCGGGCACCGCCCGCAATTGCTCCTTGATGCCCATGAGCGAGCGCCCCAGGTCCGGCTCCGGCACCAGCCGCAACGGATAGACGCTGGTGAACCAGCCCACCGTGCGCGAAAGGTCGATGTCCTCGAACAGGTCTTCGCGGCCGTGGCCTTCCAGCTGGATCAGCGCATGGTCGCGGCCGCTCCAGCGGCAGACCGCCCTGGCCAGCGCGGTGAGCAGCAGGTCGTTGACCTGGGTGCGGTAGGCCGCCGGCGCCACCTGCAACAGTTTGCGCGTCATGTCGGCGTCCAGGCGCAGCTGGACGTGCCGCGCATCGCACAGCCGGCGGGAGCCCTCGGGGTTGTCGCAGGGCAGCGTCGGATCGGCGTCCTGCAGTTCGTTGCGCCAGTAGTCCAGCTCCTGCCGCAATGTGCTGCTGCCGGCATGTTCGAGCAGGCGCAAGGCCCAGGCCTGCAGCGAACTGGTCCTGGCCGGCAGGCGCGGTGGCTGGCCGGCGGCGCACTGGCGGTAGGCGCTGTCCAGGTCCTCCAGCAGGATCCGCCAGGACACCCCGTCCACCACCAGGTGGTGGATCACCAGCAGCAGGCGCTGGCTGCCGTCGGCCAGCGTGGCCAGCAGCGCCCGCAGCAACGGGCCGCCGGCGAGGTCCAGGCTGCGTTGTGCTTCCTCGCCCAGGGCTTCCAGCGCCTCCGGGCCGTCCAGCTCGGCCTGCCAGAGGATGCCCGCCTGTTCCCAGGCAGACTGCACTTCGGCCAGATCCCGGTAGCGCGCCGAGCCGGCGTCGAAGGCCAGGCGCAAGGCATCGTGGTGGATGACCAGCCCTCTCAGCGCCCGCTCCAGCACTTCGCCCTCCCAGGCCTTGCCCGGGGCCGCGAGCAGCACCGACTGGTTCCAGTGGTGGCGCTGGGGAATGTCCTGTTCGAAGAACCAGCGCTGGATCGGCGTCAGCGGCAGCGTGCCGCTGGCCGGCCCCTGGTCGACGGCGGCTTCTTCCGCGCGCCGGGCCACCCGTGCCAGCTCCTGCACCGTCTGGTGCTGGAACAGCTCTTTCGGGGTGAAGCGAATCCCCGCCTGGCGGGCCCTGCTCACCAGTTGCAGGGAGATGATGGAGTCACCGCCCAGCTCGAAGAAGTTGTCGTTCAGGCCCACCTGCGGCAGCTTCAGCACCTCTTGCCAGATGTCCACCAGTTGCCGCTCCAGCTCGCTGCGCGGCGCTACGTAGTCCTGCTGCAGCTCGCTGATATCCGGCTGCGGCAGGGCCTTGCGGTCCAGCTTGCCGTTGGGCGTCAGCGGCAGTGTCTCGAGGAACAGCAGCTGTGCCGGCACCATGTACTCCGGCAGGCTCGCTTTCAGTGCTGCCTTCAACTCGTCGCGCAGGGCGTGCCGCTGTTCGGCTGCCAGCGCTCCGGTCGGCACCACGTAGCCCACCAGTTGCTTGCCACTGGCGCCGTCGCGGGCCAGCACCACTGCCTCGCGCACCGCGTCCTGCTCCAGCAGGCGGGCTTCGATTTCGCCCAGTTCGATGCGGAAACCGCGAATCTTCACCTGGTGGTCCACCCGACCCAAGTAGTCCACCACCCCATCTGGCCGGGCGCGGGTCAGGTCGCCACTGCGGTAGACGCGTTCGCCATTGCCGAACGGGTCCGGCACGAAGCGTTCGGCGGTCAGCGCCGGGCGCTCCAGGTAGCCCCGGGCCACACCCTCGCCGCCCAGGTACAGCTCGCCGGCCAGGCCCACCGGCAGCAGGTTCAGCTCGGCATCCAGCACGTAGCCGCGGCGCTTGCCCAGCAACGTGCCGATGGGTGCATAGGCCGCTCCGCACGGGTCTTCCTTGCGGGCCTTCCACAGCAAGGGCGTTACCACCGTCTCGGTGGGGCCGTAGCCGTTGAACAGGTACTGCGGGCGCAGTGCCCGCCAGGCCAGGTCATAGCTCGCCTGCGGCACTGCATCACCACCGAAGCAGTAAACGCGGGTCGGCGGCGGGTTGCCATCACGTTCGGCGTGTTCGGCCAGCTGTTGCAGGTACACCGGTGGGAATACCGCCAGGGTCACTTGATGCCGGTGCATCTGCGCGTAGGTCTGCTCCGGCAGCCACAGGCTGTCGTCGCGGATCAGCACGCGCGCACCGTTGATCAGCGGATGCATCCAACCTTCATGGGCGCCGTCGAAGGCAAAGGACATGAAGTGCAGTTCGCAGTCCGAAGGGTTCGTCTCGTAGCGTTCACCAGTGGCGCGGATATGCGACACCAGCGGCCCGTGGGACACCGCCACGCCTTTAGGCAGGCCGGTGGAGCCGGAGGTGTAGATCACGTAGGCCAGGTTGTCGCCGTGCAACGCCACAGTCGGCGCAGTAGCGGGAAGGGATTGCCACTCCTCGGCGCGGTCCACCGCGAGGGTCGGCAGCCCTTCCGGCAGCGGCAGTTGGCTCTCCAGATCGCTCTGGGTCAGCACCAGCGCTGCCGCGCAGTCCTGCATCATGTACAGCAGGCGCTCGCGCGGATAGGCCACGTCCAGCGGCACATAGGCGCCGCCCGCCTTCAGCACGGCGAGGAAAGCCACCATGGTCTCCGCCGAGCGACGCATGGCGATGGCCACCCGTACTTCGGGGCCGACGCCCAGTTCGATCAGACGGTGCGCCAGGCGGTTGGCCCGGGTATCCAGCTCGCCATAGGTCAGCGGCTGGTCGGCAAAGATCACCGCCACCGCATCCGGCGTCTCCGCTGCACGATCCGCCACCAGTTGGTGGATATAGCGGTCGCTCGCGTAGTGATCCGCAGTGTGATCCCAGCGCTGCAGGATCTGCGCCCTCTCCGCCCCACCGAGCATTTCCAGCTCGGCCAGGCGCGCCTGCGGGCGTTCGCACAGAGCCATGAGCAGGTTGCCGAAGTGCCCGGCCACCTGGCCGAGGGTTTCCTCGTCGAAGTGCCGGCGGTCATAGCTGTAGTGCACTTCCAGCCGCTCGCCCAGCAGCACGGCCAGGGCCAGCGGGTAGTTGGTCTGCTCGTGGTTGCCCACCTCGCCGAAGCGCAGCCCAGCCGGGGCGCCCTGCTGCAGCGCCTCGGAAACCGGGTAGTTCTCGAATACCAGCAGGCTGTCGAACAGCGCTTCGTTGCCCAGCCGCGCCCAGCGTTGCACCTCGTACAGCGGGGTGTGCTCGAACTCGCGCAGGGCCAGGCTGCGCGCCTGCACCTGGGCGATCCACTCGGCCGCCGTCTGCTCCGCGCGCGGGCTGCCGATCACCGGCAGGGTGTTGATGAACAGGCCGACCTGTTCCTCGATGCCGGCCAGCTCCGCCGGACGTCCCGCCACGGTGGCGCCGAAGCACACCGTGTCCTGCCCGGTGTAGCGCCGCAGCAACAGCAGCCAGGCGGCCTGCACCAGGGTATTCAGCGTCACCCGCAGGCTGCGGGCGAACTCACCCAGTTGGCGGGTACGTTCCTCATCCAGCACCTGGCTGTACAAACCGTGGCCGGCCTGGCCCGCCAGGGCCGGGCGCAGCGCGTGGGTCAGCCGCGTCGGCGCGTCGAGTTCCACCAGCTGGGTTTTCCAGAACGCCTCGCTGGCCTGCGGGTCCTGCCGCTGCAGCCAGTCGATGTAGTCGCGATAGTTCCCCGCGGATCGGCCGGTGGGGTGTCCGGCATAGCGTTGCAGCACCTCGCCCAGCAGCCGCGAGTTGCTCCAGCCGTCCAGCAGGATGTGGTGGCAGGTGTAGATCAGGTGGTGGCTGCGCTCGCCGGTGCGGATCACCGTCAGGCGCAGCAGCGGTTCCTCCGCCAGGTCGAAGCTGCGTTCGCGGTCGGCCTTCGCCCAGGCATCCAGGCGCGCGCCGAGGTCCGCCTGGCCCTGCCAGTCCAGCACCGCGAACGGCACCGGCATCTGCCGGCGGATGACCTGCAGGGGTTGCGCCAGGTCGCTGATGAACGCGGCACGCAGCACGTCGTGGGCATCCACGGCCGCCTGCCAGGCGCGCCGGAAGCCCTCGACCTCCAGGCCCTCCACGTCCACGCGCATCTGGTTGACGTAGTCGCCGCCCTCCCGCTCGTACAGGCTGTGGAACAGCATGCCCTGCTGCATGGGCGAGAGCGGGTAGATGTCGGCTATCTGCGCCGCCGGCAGCGGCAGGCTGTCCAGCTGGCCCTGGCTCAGGCGCGCCAGGGGAACGTCCGAAGGCGTCAGGCCGCGGTTGGCCGTATCGCTGCAATGCCCGATCAGTTCGCGCAGCTCATCGGCGTACTCGCTGGCCAGGCGCTGGATGGTCCGCTCGTCGAACAGCTCGCGGCTGAAGCCCCAGTCCAGGCTCAGCTCGCCGTCGTACACCCGCCCGTTCAGGTTGAGCAGGCCGTCCAGGGGCGCGTTCTCGTCCAGGCCGGCGCCGCTGCTTTCCTTGGCGGGGACGAACAGGCCGTCTTCGGCGTCGAAGCTCTGGTCGAACTGCCCCAGGTAGTTGAAGACGATCGCCCCGCTCGGCAGGCTTTCCAGCGCCCGCCTCGCCTCGTCGGAGCCCAGGTGGCGCAGCAGGCCGTAGCCGAGCCCCTTGCCGGGCACCGCCCGCAACTGCTCCTTGATGGTCTTGATGGAATCCGCCAGGCCCGCCCGGGGGCTGAGGCGCACCGGGTACATGCTGGTGAACCAGCCGACGGTGCGGGTCAGGTCGATATCCGCGAACAGCTCTTCCCGGCCATGGCCTTCCAGGCGCACCAGGGTTTCCGGTTGCCCGCTCCAGCGGCAGATCACCCGCGCCAGGGCGGTCAGCAGCAGGTCGTTGACCTGGGTGCGGTAGGCCGCCGGCGCTTCCTGCAGCAGGCGGCGGGTCCAGTCGCGGTCCAGGCGGGTGCTGGCATAGGCGACGTGCTTCTGTTGCCGCCCGCCGGCCGGGTTGGCGCAGGGCAACTCGTCGCTCACGCCGACCAGCTGGGCCTGCCAGTAGGCCAGTTCCGCTGCGGCGGCCGCGCCCTGGGCATGGGCGGCCAGGCGCTCGGCCCAGGCCTGGAACGAACTGGTCTTGGCCGGCAGCTCCGCCGGCTGCCCGGCAACGGCCCGGGCATAGGCTTGTTGCAGGTCGTCCAGCAGCACGCGCCAGGACACCCCATCCACCACCAGGTGGTGGATCACCAGCAGCAGGCGCTGCTCGCCGCCGGGCAGCTCCGCCAGCACCGCCCGCAGCAGCGGCCCCGCCGCCAGGTTCAGGCTGCGCTGCGCCTGGTTGGCGACATCTTCCAGCGCCTCCGGCGTGGCCAGGCGGCGGCTCCACAATACGTCCGCGTCCGCTTGCGGCGCGCTGAATTCGGCGCGCCAGGCGCCATCATGCCGCTCGAAGCGCAGGCGCAGGGCGTCGTGGTGCGTCAGCAGGGCTTGCAGCGCGGCCTGCAGGGGCTGGGCCTGCAGGGGGTGGCGCGGCGCCAGCAGCAGCGACTGGTTCCAGTGCTGGCGGTTGGGGATGTCCTGCCCGAAGAACCAGTGCTGGATCGGCGTCAGCGACAAGGCGCCGGTGACCGGCCCCTGCGCCACCTGCAGGCCCTCGGCGCGCCGGGCCACGCTGGCCAGCCCCTGCACCGTCTGGTGCTGGAACAGGTCCCTGGGGGTGAACTGGATGCCCGCCTGGCGCGCCCGGCTCACCACCTGCAGCGAGACGATGGAGTCGCCGCCCAGTTCGAAGAAGTTGTCGGTCGCGCCCACCTGCGGGCGCTTCAGCACGTCCTGCCAGATGGCCGCCAGTTGCCGCTCCAGTTCGCTGCGCGGCGCCACGTAGTCCTGCTGCAGCTCGCTCGCGTCCGGCTGCGGCAGGGCCTTGCGGTCCAGCTTGCCGTTGGGCGTCAGCGGCAGCGCTTCGAGGAACAGCAGCTGCGCCGGCACCATGTAGTCCGGCAGGTTCGCCTTCAACGCCGTCCTCAGGGCCTCGCGCAGTTCGCGCTGGCCCCCGTTCGCCACGCTTTCAGCCGGCACCACGTAACCCACCAGCTGCTTGCCGCTGACCCCGTCCTGGGCCAGCACCACCGCCTCGCGCACCGCGTCCTGCTCCAGCAGCCGCGCCTCGATCTCGCCCAGCTCGATGCGGAAGCCGCGGATCTTCACCTGGTGGTCGATGCGCCCCAGGTACTCGATCACCCCGTCGGGCCGGTAGCGCGCCAGGTCGCCGGTGCGGTAGAGCCGGCCGCCACCCTGCCCGGCGAAGGGGTCGGGAAGGAACTTCTCCGCCGTCAACGCCGGCCGGTTCAGATAGCCACGGGCCAGGCCCGCCCCGACCATGCACAATTCGCCGCCCTTGCCGATGCCGGCCGGCTCGCCGGTGGCGTCGATGAGATGCACGCCGCTGTTGGCCAGCGGGCGGCCGATGTTGGCGCTGCCGCCCAGTGTCCTCAGGGTGTAGGTGGAATAGGTGGTGTCCTCGGAAGGGCCGTAGAGGTCGTAGACCCGCTCGATGTGGCCGAGCCCGTAGAGGTTGTCCACCACCGTCTGGGCGAGCGGCTCGCCCGCCAGGTTGACGATGCGCACCGAGTCGGGAACCTGCCCCGCCTCGCAGAGCATGCGGATGGCCGAGGGCACCGTGTTGACCAGGCGCACCCGCTGCCGGGCCGGCAGCTCCGGCAGTGCCAGGGCATTGTCGGCCAGCACCACGAAGCCGCCGCTGGCCAGGGTGACGAAGAACTCCCACACCGAGAGGTCGAAGCAGATCGAGGTGGAGGCCAGCACACCCTGCAGGTCTTCCCGGCTGTAGACCGTGCCGGCCCAGCCGACCAGGGCCGCCGCGTTGCGGTGCTCGATCATCACGCCCTTGGGCTTGCCGGTGGAGCCGGAGGTGTAGATGCAGTACGCCAGGTTCTCCGGGCCGGCCAGGTGGCAGGGGTCGTCCTGCGGATACGCCTCCAGGGCCAGGTCGTCGACCGCCAGCACCTGCGCCGCGCCCCCCTGCGGCAGTTGGGCGAGCAAAGCGCGCTGGGTCAGCAGCAGGCGCGCCTGGCTGTCCTCCAGCATGTAGGCCTGGCGCTCCTTCGGGTACTCCGGGTCCAGCGGCACGTAGGCGCCGCCGGCCTTGAGGATCGCCAGCAGCCCCACCAGCATCTCCAGGCGCCGCTGCATGGCGATCCCGACCAGCACCTCCGGCCCCACGCCCAGCTCGCGCAGCTTGTGGGCCAGGCGGTTGGCCCGCAGGTTCAGCTCGCGGTAGCTGTACTCCTGCTCGCCGTCGATCAGCGCCAGGGCTTCCGGCGTCCGCGCCACCTGCTCCTCGAAGAGTTCGTGCAGGCAGGCCTGGCGATAGGGCGCGGCGGTGTCGTTCCATGCGTGCACCACCTGGTGCCGCTCGGCGGCGCCGAGGATGGGCAGTTCGGCGATGCGCCGCTGCGGGTCGGCGCAGACCGCTTCCAGCAGGTTCCGCCAGTGGTCCGCCAGGCGCTCCACGGTGGGCCGCTCGAAGAGGTCGGTCGCATAGGTCAGCGACGCCCGCAGCCCGCGCTCGGACTCGAAGGTGTCCAGGGTCAGGTCGAACTGCGCGGTGCTGACTTCCCGCGGCAGGCTCTCGACGATGAGGCCGGGCAGTTCCCGCGCCTTGCCCCGGCTCTCGTTCTGGTGGTTGTACATCACCTGGAACAGCGGGCTGTGGCTCAGGTCGCGCTCGGGCTGCAGCGCCTCCACCAGTTGCTCGAAGGGCAGCTCCTGGTAGGCCTGGGCCTCCAGCGCGCGCTGCTTCACCTGGCCCAGCAGGTCGTCGAAGGTGGTGTGCAGCTCGAACTCCGCCTTCAGCACCTGGGTGTTGACGAAGAAGCCGATCAGCCCTTCGGTTTCCACCCGGGTGCGGTTGGCGATGGGCACGCCCACGCGGATGTCGGCCTGCCCCGAATGGCGGTTCAGCAGGCTCTGGAAGGAGGCCAGCAGCAGCATGAACAGGGTCACGCCGCGGCTCTGGGCCAGTTCGCGCAGCTTGCGGGCCAGCTCGTCGGCCAGCGGGATCTCCACCTCGCCGCCGCGGTAGCTCTGCACCGCCGGCCGCGAACGGTCGCTGGGCAACTCCAGGGGCGGCTGCCCGCCGCCCAGCCGTTCGCGCCAATAGCCCAGCTGGCGCTCGCGCTCCCCGGCCTCCATGCAGCTGCGCTGCCACAGGGCATAGTCGGCATACTGGATCGGCAAGTCCGCCAGGGCGGCCTCGCGCCCCTCGCTGTACGCCGCGTACAGGCGCACCAGTTCGTCGACCATCAGCGCCATGGACCAGCCGTCGGCGATGATGTGGTGCAGGGTCAGCACCAGTACATGCTCGTCCGCCGCCAGGCGTAGCAGCTTCACCCGCAGCAGCGGGCCGTGCTGCAGGTCGAACAGCGTCCGGATTTCCGCCTCGATGCGCGCCTGCAGGGCTTCCTCGCTGCGCGAGGCCAGCGCCTCGTAGCCCAGCTCGAACGGCAGCTCGGGGTGGACCACCTGGACGGCCTGGTCCTGTTCCTGGCGGAAGTGGGTGCGCAGCGTCTCGTGGCGCGCGATCAGCGCCTCGAAGCTGCGCCGCAGGGCCCCCAGGTCCAGCCGGCCGCGCAGCCTCAGCACCGCCGGGATGTGGTAGGCCGCGCTCTCCGGCGCCATCTGCCAGAGGAACCACTGGCGCTGCTGCGCATAGGACAGCGGCCGCGTCCCGGCCTCGTGGCGGGTGACGGGGATCGGCAACTGCGACAGGCCGATGTTCTTCGACACCAGCTTCTGGAAGAACAGCCGGCGTTGCTCGAGGGGGAGGCGAACGAAGCGATGGGCCAGGTCCAGGTTCTTGTCGGGTTGCATGTCACACTGCCTCGAGTTCGGTCATGAAGTCGCGGAGATCGTCGAAGTCCGCGTCGCTGCTGGGGGCGTACTGCGCCGCCGAGGCCGCGTAGGCCTCCAGGGTTTCGCTCTGGAACATCAGCGCCAGGGGCAGGTTCACGCCCAGTTCGTCCTGCGCCCGCGCGGTGGCTTGAGTGGCCAGCAGCGAGTGGCCGCCCAGGTCGAAGAAGTTGTCCTTCAGCCCCACCTGCGGCAGTTTCAGCACTTCCTGCCAGATCGCCGCCAGTTGCCGTTCCAGCTCGCTGCGCGGCGCCACGTAGTCCTGTTGCAGTTCGCTGATGTCCGGCTGCGGCAGGGCCTTGCGGTCCAGCTTGCCGTTGGGCGTCAGCGGCAACGTCTCCAGGAACAGCAGCTGTGCCGGCACCATGTACTCCGGTAGGCAGGCCTTCAGCGCCGCTTTCAGCTCATCGCGCAGGGCGTGGCGTTGTTCGGCCGGAATCGGTTCGGCCGGCACCACGTAGCCCACCAGTTGCTTGCCACTGGCGCCGTCGCGGGCCAGTACCACTGCTTCGCGCACCGCGTCCTGCTCCAGGAGCCGCGCCTCGATTTCGCCCAGTTCGATGCGGAAACCGCGGATCTTCACCTGGTGGTCCACCCGGCCCAGGTAGTCCACCACGCCGTCCGGCCTGGCGCGGGTCAGGTCGCCGCTGCGGTACACGCGCTCGCCGTTGCCGAACGGGTCCGGCACGAAGCGCTCGGCGGTCAGCGCCGGGCGTTCCAGATACCCTCGCGCTACGCCCTCGCCACCCAGGTACAGCTCGCCGGCCAGGCCCACGGGCAGCAGGTTCAGCTCGGCATCCAGTACATAGCCACGGCGTTTGCCCAGCAGTGTGCCGATCGGCGCGTACGCCGCTCCGCACGGGTCTTCCTTGCGGGCCTTCCACAGCAGCGGAGTTACCACCGTTTCGGTGGGACCATAGCCGTTGAACAGGTACTGCGGGCGCAGCGCTCTCCACGCCAGGTCATAGCTCGCCTGCGGTACCGCATCGCCACCGAAGCAGTACACGCGGGTTGGCGGCGGATTGCCGTCGCGTTCGGCGTGTTCAGCCAGTTGTTGCAGGTACACCGGCGGGAACACCGCCAAAGTGACCTGATGCCGGTGCATCTGCGCGTAGGTCTGCTCCGGCAGCCACAGGCTGTCGTCGCGGATCAGCACGCGGGCGCCATTGATCAGCGGGTGCATCCAGCCTTCATGGGCGCCATCGAAGGCGAAGGACATGAAGTGCAGCTCGCAGTCCTCGGCATTGGTCTCGTAGCGCTCGCCAGTGGCGCGGATGTGCGAGACCAGCGGACCATGGGAGACCGCCACGCCCTTGGGCAGGCCGGTGGAGCCGGAGGTGTAGATCACGTAGGCCAGGTTGTCGCCGTGCAGCGCTACGGCCGGCGCGCTGGCAGGTTGGTCCTGCCATTCCTCGGTGCGGTCCACCGCCAGGGTCGGCAGCCCCTCCGGCAACGGCAGTTGGTTCTCCAGATCGCTCTGGGTCAGCACCAGCGCAGCAGCACAATCCTGCATCATGTACAGCAGGCGTTCGCGCGGATAGGCCACGTCCAGCGGCACGTAGGCGCCACCGGCCTTCAGCACGGCGAGGAAGGCCACCATGGTCTCCGCCGAGCGACGCATGGCGATGGCCACCCGTACTTCGGGGCCGACGCCCAGTTCGACCAGGCGGTGGGCCAGGCGGTTGGCCTGGCTATCCAGCTCGCCGTAAGTCAGCCCCTGGTCGGCGAAGATCACCGCCACCGCATCCGGTTTCTCCGCGGCACGGTCCGCCACCAGTTGGTGGATGTAGCGGTCGCTCGGGTAGTGATCCGCAGTGTGGTCCCAGCGCTGCAGGATCTCCGCTCTCTCTGCATCGCCAAGCATTTCCAGCTCGGCCAGGCGCGCCTGCGGGCGCTCGCACAGCGCCACCAGCAGGTTGACGAAATGCTCGGCCAGGCGGGCAACCACGCGCGTGGGCAGGACCTGGGCGTCATGGTTGAAATGCAGCGCCAGGGTGCTGCCCAGGTGCACGCCGAGGGTCAGCGGGTAGTTGGTCTGCTCGCGGCTGTCCACCTCGCCGAAGCGCAGCCCGGCCGGGGCGCCCTGCTGCAGGGCCTCCGCCACCGGGTAGTTCTCGAATACCAGCAGGCTGTCGAACAACGCCTCGCCGCCGCGCCCGGCCCAGCTCTGCACCTCGTACAGCGGGGTGTGCTCGAATTCGCGCAGTGCCAGGCTGCGCGCCTGGACCTGGGCCACCCACTCGGCCACCGTCTGTTCCGCCTGCGGGCTGCCGACCACCGGCAGGGTGTTGATGAACAGGCCGACCTGCTCCTCGATACCGGCCAGCTCCGCCGGGCGGCCCGCCACGGTGGCGCCGAAGCACACGGTCTCCTGGCCGGTGTAGCGGCGCAGCAACAGCAGCCAGGCGGCCTGCACCAGGGTGTTGACGGTCACCTTCTGGCGCTGGGCGAAGACCCTCAGGCGCTCGCTGACCGGCCGCTCCAGGTCCCTGCGCAGCAGGCCGTGGCCGCGCTCCCCGTCGTTACCGGCGGACAACGAGAGGGCCAGTCGCGTCGGCGCCTCCAGTTCGGCCAGTTGCTCCTTCCAGAAGGCCTCTTCGGCCTGGACATCGCGCCGCTGCAGCCAGTCGATGTAGTCGCGGAAGGTGCCCGCCGGCGCCGCGGGCGCCTGCCCGGCATAGTGCTGCAGCACCTCGCCCAGCAGCCGCGAGTTGCTCCAGCCGTCCAGCAGGATGTGGTGGTGGGTGTGAATCAGGTGATGGCTGTGCTCCCCGGTGCGGACCAGGGTCAGGCGCAGCAGGGCCTCCCCGGCCAGGTCGAAGCCACGGCGGCGCTCGGCCAGGGCCAGGCGCTGCAGTTCCGCCTGCAGATCCCCCCGGCTACGCAGGTCGACCACCGCGAAGGGCACCTCCATTTGCCGCCGGAGCCACTGCAACGGGCGTTCCAGCGTACCGAGGAAGCCGGCCCGCAGCACGTCGTGGCGGGCCACCACGGCCTGCCAGGCGTTGCGGAAACGCTCGACGTCCAGCCCCTCCACGTCCACCCGCAGCTGGTTGACGTAGTCACCCTCCTCCCGCGCGTAGAGGCTGTGGAACAGCATGCCCTGCTGCATGGGCGAGAGCGGGTAGATGTCCTGCACCGCGGCCAGCTCCAGCGGCAGCGCGTCCAGTTGCGCCTGGTCCAGCCCGGCCAGGGGGAAGTCCGAGGGCGTCGCCCCGGCGTGGCGCGGGTCGCGGCAGTGCTCGATGAGCGCCTGCAGCTCGCGCGCATAGTCGTCCACCAGGCGCTGCACGCTGGCCGCCTCGAACATTTCCTGGCTGAACGCCCAGCTCAGGCTCAGCTCGCCGCCGTAGACCTGGCCTTCGATGCTCAGCCAGTTGGCCAGCGGCGCGCGCGGGTCCTGGGCCTGGCCGGCGCTTTCGGCGGCCGGCAGCAGCAAGGCGGCTGCGTCGAACTGGCGGTCGAACCGGCCCAGGTAGTTGAAGGTGATACGCGGCTGCGGCAGCACCGCCAGTGTCTGCGCCGCCTCGTCGCCGGCCAGGTAGCGCAGCAGGCCGTAGCCGACGCCCTTGTCCGGCACGCTGCGCAGCTGTTCCTTGATAGCCTTGATCGAGGTGCCGATGTCGGCGGCCGGCGTCAGGCGCAGCGGGAACAGGCTGGTGAACCAGCCGACGCTGCGGCTCAGGTCCAGCCCGCCGCCCAGGTCCTCGCGGCCGTGGCCTTCCAGTTGCACCAGCAGGCTGGCGTCGCCGGTCCAGCGGCACACCACCCGGGCCAGGGCGGCCAGCAGCAGGTCGTTGACCTGGGTGCGGTAGGCCGCCGGGGCCTTCTGCAGCAGCTGGCGGGTGCGCTCGGCGTCGAGGGTCAGGGTGAGCTTGCGTTCGTGGCGGTTCTCCAGCGCGCCTTGCGGGTTGTCGCAAGGCAGGCTGCGCGGGGCGTCGGCCAGTTGCGCCTGCCAATAGGCCAGTTCGCCCAGGCGCCGCGGCGCCTGTTCGTGCAACTGGCGCGTCCAGGCCTGGTAGGCGCTGCTGCGCGGCGGCAGGTCGGCGTCCGGCTGTTCGTACAAGTGCTGCAGGTCCTCCAGCAGGATGCGCCAGGACACCCCGTCCACCACCAGGTGGTGGATCACCAGCAGCAGGCGCTGGCCGCCGTCGGCCAGGTCCACCAGCAGCGCGCGCAGCAGTGGGCCGTTTTCCAGGTCAAGGCTGCGCTGGGCCTCTTCGCAGAGCGCTGCCAGCGCTTCGGGCGAATCGGCCCGGCGCCACCACAGCGGGCTTTCGGCCTGCTCGGCGTAGGCCTGCTGCCAGGCGCCCTCCACCTGGCGGAAACGCAGGCGCAGGGCGTCGTGATGCGCCAGCAGGCGGGCCAGCGCGCGCTCCAGGCGCTCGCCGTCCAGGCGCTGGCGGGCTTCCAGCAGCAGCGACTGGTTCCAGTGCCGGCGGTTGGGAATGGCCTGCTCGAAGAACCAGTGCTGCACCGGCGCCAGGGCCGCCTCGCCCTGGGCCGGGCCCTGTTCCACCGCGGCGGCCGCCAGGGGCTTGGCCACCTGGGCCAGGCCGCGCACGCTCTGGTGCTGGAACAAGTCGCGCGGGCTCAGCTGCAGCCCGGCCTGGCGCGCCCGGCTGACCACCTGGATGGCGATGATGGAGTCGCCGCCCAGGGCGAAGAAGTTGTCGTCCAGGCCGACCTGGCCGAGGCCCAGCAGGTCCTGCCAGATATCCGCCAGGCGCTGCTCCACTTCGTTGCGCGGCGCCACGTAGTCGGCCTGGGTCACTGCTGCATCAGGCTTGGGCAGGGCCTTGCGGTCGAGCTTGCCGTTGGGGCTCAGGGGCATGCTTTCCAGCGCCAGCCACTGGGCGGGTACCATGTATTCCGGGAGGCTGGCGGCCAGGTGCGCGGACAGGGTTTCGCGCCAGTTGTCGCTTTCGCCATCGAGCACCACGTAGCCGACCAGTTGCTTGCCGTCCACGGCCAGCACCGCTGCTTCACGTACCGAATCATGCTCCAGCAGCCGCGCCTCGATCTCGCCCAGCTCGATACGCAGGCCACGCAGTTTCACCTGGTGGTCGATGCGGCCGGCGTATTCGATCACGCCGTCGGCGCGGTAGCGGGCCAGGTCACCGGTGCGGTACATCCGCTCGCCGGCCACGAAGGGACTGGCGACGAAGCGCTCGGCGGTCAGCGCCGGGCGCTGGTGGTAGCCACGGGCCAGGCCTTCGCCGGCCAGGTACAGCTCGCCCAGTACGCCTACCGGCACCGGTTCCAGATTGTCGTCGAGGATATGGCAGCCCAGGTTGGCGATGGGTTTGCCAATCGGGACGGCATCCTTGCCCTCCTCCACGCAGGTCCAGTGGGTGACGTCGATGGCGGCCTCGGTCGGGCCGTAGAGGTTGTGCAGGCCAGCCTGCGGCAGCTTGGCGAAGACCTGCTGCTGCGCATCCACCGGCAAGGCCTCGCCGCTGCAGACGATGCGCTTGAGGCTGGTGCAACTATCGACTTCGGCGTCCTGCAGGAAGGCCTGCAGCATCGAGGGCACGAAGTGCAGCGTGGTCACGCCTTCGCGGTTGATCAGTTCCACCAGCTTCGCCGGATCGCGATGGTCGCCCGGTGCTGCGACGACCAGGCGGGCACCGGTCATCAGCGGCCAGAAGAATTCCCACACCGAGACGTCGAAGCTGAACGGCGTCTTTTGCAGGACGGTATCGCTGCCGTCCAGGCCATAGGCTTCCTGCATCCAGCACAGGCGGTTGGTCAGCGCGCGATGGCGGTTTCCGGCGCCCTTGGGCTTGCCGGTGGAGCCGGAGGTGTAGATCACATAGGCGAGGTTCTCGCCGTCCACGAGCGCAGCGGGATTGGCGTCGCTGTAGCCTTCCAGCCAATCGCTCTCCTGGTCCAGGTCGATGCGCTGCACCCCCTCGGCCAACGGCAGGTCCAGGTGCGACTGGCTCAGCAGCAGCTTCACGCCGCTGTCTTCCAGCATGTAGGCCAGGCGTTCGGCCGGGTATTCCGGGTCCAGCGGCACATAGGCGCCGCCAGCCTTCAGAATCGCCATCAGGCCGACGACCATCTCGATGGAGCGTTCCACCGCGATGCCCACCAGGCGGTCCGGCCCCACGCCGCGCGCGATCAGGGCATGGGCCAGGCGGTTGGCGCGCTGGTTCAATTCCGTATAGCTCAGGCGCTGCTCGCCGAAGGCCAGCGCCGGTGCATTCGGGTGACGTTCGACCTGCTCTTCGAACAGCTGGTGTACGCCGCGTTGCAACGGATATTCGGTAGCCGTGGCATTCCACTGTTTCAGGATCAGCTCACGCTCACCGGCGTCCAGCATCGGCAGTTCGCCGACCGCCTGTTGCGGGTTCTCGATCATCGCCCGCAGCAGGTTCTGCCAGTGCCGCGCCATGCGTTCGATGGTCGCCGGCTCGAACAGGTCGGTGGCGCAGGTCAGCGCGGCGTACAGGCGGCCGCCCTTCTCGTAGGTGTCCAGGGAAAGGTCGAACTGGGTGGTGCGGCTCTGCCAGTCCAGGCGGCTCAGGCGCAGGCCGGCCACGTCGTCCAGGGCCTCGATGTCGGCCACCTGCGGCTGGTGGTTGTACATCACCTGGAACAGCGGGCTGTGGCTGAGGCTGCGCTCCACCTGGAAGGCGTCCAGCAGGCGCTCGAACGGCAGGTCCTGGTGGGCCTGGGCGCCCAGCACGCTGTCGCGCACCTGGGCCAGCAGGCGCTCCACCGGCGTCTGCCCGTCGAATACCGCGCGCAGCACCTGGGTGTTGACGAACAGGCCGATCAGCCCCTCCACCTCGGCGCGGTTGCGGTTGGCGATGGGCACGCCGACGCGCAGGTCGCCCTCGCCGCTGTAGCGTTGCAGCAGCACGTCGAAACCGCCCAGCAGCAGCATGAACAGGGTCAGCCCCTGGCGCCGCGCGGCGGCGCGCAGCGCTTCGGCCAGCGCAGGCTCCACGGCGAATTCGTAGCGGGCGCCGCGGTAGCTGGCCTGGGCCGGGCGCGGGTGGTCGCCGGCCAGCTCCAGCACCGGGTGGCGCTCGCCGAGCTGCTTGCGCCAGTAGGCCAGCTGGCGCTCCTGCTCGCCAGCCTCCAGCCAGCTGCGCTGCCACAGGGCGTAGTCGGCGTACTGCACCGGCAGCGCCTGCAGCTGCGCCTCGCCGCCCTGGGCGTAGGCGCTGTAGAAGCGGCCGAACTCCTCGATCAGCAGGTTCATCGACCAGCCATCGGAGACGATGTGGTGCAGCGTCAGCAGCAGCACGTGCTCCCGTTCGCCCAGGCGGATCAGGCGCACCCGCAGCAGCGGGCCATTGCCCAGGTCGAAGGGCTGCAGCGACTCGCGCTGGGCCTCCTCGCGCACCCGCGCTTCCCGCTCGTCCGCCGCCAGGGCGCCGAAATCCTCGTAGACCACCTGCAGCTCGCCGGGCATGGGCGCCAGCCGCGGGGTGCCGTCCGCACCGGGGACGAACACCGTGCGCAGCGTCTCGTGGCGCTCGACCAGGCTGGCGAAGGCGCGGTCCAGGGCCTGGCGGTCCAGCGCCCCGTCCAGGCGCACGGCGCCGGGCAGGTTGTAGGCGCCGCTGTGCGGGTCCAGCTGCCAGAGCAGCCACATGCGTTGCTGGGCGTAGGACGGCCGGTCGCGCTCGGCGCCCGGCACCCCGGCCGGAATCGGGAACAGCGAGAAGTCGACGCCTTCCGCGCTCAGGCTCGCCAGGAACATCCGGCGTTTTTCCAGGGGCAGCTCCAGGAAGCGGCGGGCGAGTTTCAGGGACTGTTCTGCGTTCATCTGTCTTCTTCCGTGCACGTGGGCAACGAGCGCCAGGGCTCGAGTGGGCTCATGGGGAACGGACAGGAACGCCGGAAAATTAGCTTCGCGGCGCCGACGGGGACGGCCGGTCGAAGCGGACTTTCAAAGTGATATCAACTACTTGGCAGCGAGCAACGACAAAGCCGGGTGCCCTCGCCTGCACCCGGCCCGATCTTCACGCGGCGGACTTCAGAAGGTCGCGGCGGCTGCCACCGGCGCCAGCGAACCCTCGCCGGCGCGCCAGCGTTGCAGGCGCTGCTCGATGCAGCCCAGCACGGCGGCCTCGTGCTCGTGGATGAAGAAGTGCCCGCCGTCGAACAGTTGCAGCCCGGAACCGGCGCAGGTCTCCTCGCCCCAGGCCCTCAGCTGTTCCTCGCTGGCCTTGTCGGCGCGGCCGCCGAGCACCTGGATCGGGCAGGCCAGGGGCGCGCGGCGCTGGTAGCGGTAGCCGCCGCAGAGCAGGAAGTCGGCGCGCAGGATGGGCAGCGTCAGGCTCATCAGCTCCTGGCTGGCCAGCACTTCCTCGGGGGTGCCCTGCAGGTCGCGCAGGTCGGCGATCAGCTCGGCGTCGCTCTTGGGTTCGGCGAAGCCACGGTCGTATTCCGCGCGCCGCGAAGGCGCCGCGGTGCCCGAGGCGAACAGCCCCAGGGGCGTCGGGCTGCCCAGCTCGCGCAGGGCGTAGAGCAGCTCGCAGGCGAGCAGCGCGCCCAGGCTGTGGCCGAGCACCGCGTAGGGGCCCTGGCGCACTTCGTCGTGCAGCTCACGGGCCAGTTGCCGGGCCAGGCCGGCCAGGTCGGTCTGCAGCGGCTCGGCCATGCGCGCGCCGCGGCCCGGCAGCTCCACCGGGCGCAGTTGCAACCAGGCCGGCAGCTTGCGCCGCCAGCGCCCGTAGACCATGGCGCTGGCACCGGAGTACGGCAGGCAGAAGAGTCGCAGCGCCACTCAGCCGGCCGCCTTTTCCATGTGCTGGCGCAGGCTCAGCGGGCGCATGTCGGTCCAGACTTCCTCGATGTAGGCCAGGCAGTCCTTCTTCAGCCCGCTCTTGCCCACGGCGCGCCAGCCGGCGGGGATTTCCTTGTACTGCGGCCAGATGGAGTACTGCTCCTCGTGGTTCACCACCACTTCGAACTGGATGTCTTCGCGGTCGAATACGGACGTCATTGCACTTTCCTCAACTGGATGGACAGGCCGCCCCGTGGGTGGCCGCTATGGGTTAACGAAGTTGGCGGGGAGAAAATTAGGTGATCTTCGTAGGAGCGAGCTTGCTCGCGAACGGTGCTAGCCGGTGGTTCAGGTGTTTGGGGTTGACGCCGTCCCCTCTCCCCAACCCTCTCTCTGAAGGGAGAGGGGGCCGTTCGGCGTGGGCGGGACGTTCGGCGTCAACCTGTAGGAGCGCGCCCTGCGCGCGATTTCGCGGGCAGGGCCCGCTCCTACGGTTTGCCGGCAGGCACCGCCGCAGCCAGGGCGCGGGCGAAGCGGCGGGCCACCTCGTCGATCTGCTCGGCGCTGATGATCAGCGGCGGCAGGAAGCGCACCACCGCGCCGTGGCGGCCGCCCAGTTCGAGGATCAGCCCGCGGCGCAGGCATTCGCGCTGGATGCGCGAGGCCAGCGCGGGGTTGGCCGGCGGGTGGCCGAGGCTGTCGGCGGTGCCCTCGGGGTCGACCACCTCCACCCCGAGCATCAGCCCGCGGCCGCGGATGTCGCCCAGTTGCGGGTAGCTGCGCTGGAGGATGCGCAGGTGCTCGGCCAGGCGCTCGCCCATGGCCGCGGCGTGGGCCGGGATGTCGTGTTCCTTCAGGTAGCGCATCACCGCGGAGCCCGCGGCCATGGCCATCTGGTTGCCACGGAAGGTGCCAGCGTGGGCGCCGGGCTGCCAGGTGTCCAGCCAGTCGCGGTAGACCACCACCGCCAGCGGCAGGCTGCCGCCGATGGCCTTGGACAGCAGCACCACGTCGGGGACGATGCCGGCGTGCTCGAAGGCGAACATCCGCCCGGTGCGGCCGAAGCCGGTCTGGATCTCGTCGACCACCAGCGCCACCCCGGCCTTCTCGGTGATGCGCCGCAGGCCGAGCAGCCACTCCAGGTCGGCCGGGACCACGCCGCCCTCGCCCTGGACTACCTCGACCACCACCGCCGCCGGCAGCGGCACGCCGCTCTCCGGGTCGTTCAGCACGCTTTCCAGATAGTGCAGGTTGGCTTTCACCCCGGCCTCGCCGCCGAGGCCGAAGGGGCAGCGGTAGGCGTAGGGGTACGGCAGGAACTGCACGCCGTTGCCCAGCACCGCGCCCAGGGCCTTCTTCGGCCCGAGGTTGCCCATCAGCCCCAGGGCGCCCTGGGTCATGCCGTGGTAGCCGCCCTGGAACGACAGCACGGTGCTGCGCCCGGTGGCGGTGCGCACCAGCTTGAGCGCGGCCTCGGCGGCGTCGGCGCCGGTGGGCCCGCAGAACTGGATCTTCGCCTCGCGCGCCAGTTGCGCCGGCAGCAGGCCGAACAGGTCCTGGACGAAGGCGTCCTTGACCGGGGTGGTCAGGTCCAGGGTGTGCAGCGGCAGTTCGTCGGCCAGCACCTGCCGGATCGCCTCGATCACCACCGGGTGGTTGTGGCCCAGGGCCAGGGTGCCGGCGCCGGCCAGGCAGTCGATGAAGCGGCGCCCCTCGACGTCCTCCACGAACAGCCCGCTGGCCTTCTTCAGGGCCAGGGGGATGCGCCGCGGGTAGCTGCGCGCGTTGGATTCCTGGTGGCGCTGGCGCGCCAGCAGCGGCGACTCGGCGAATTCGTAGAGGGTTTCGCCCGCGGCCGGTTCGGCATGGGCAGGCTGGTCATCGATGACGCTGGTAGCGACTTGCATGTCTTCAACCTCGAGACGTGGTGGTGTGCCACGGTTGACGGGTGCCCCGCGATGGCGGGGCGGCTGTAGTGAATAACGCAGCGCGGCGCTCGGGATTTACTGCCGGCCACGCCCTGCCCCGGCGCCCTTTTCACGGACGCGGGGCGGCCCGTGCGCGGCAGGCCGCGCACGGGTTGCAAGTGTTTGGCGATGGGCCCGCGGGGCCCCGGCGGCCCCGCGGGAAGCGCCGCTCTAGAGCATTTCCAGCTGCGACATCAGGTCGTCCAGGCGCGCCGCCTTGTGCTCGTCGATGGCGCTGGCCGCCTGGGCCTCGATGTAGCTGGCCAGCTCCTCCACCGTGCTGCACTCGAACATGGCCCGCAGCGGCACGTTGCGTTGCAGGGCCTTCTGCACCCGCGAGGCGATCTGCGTGGCCAGCAGCGAATGCCCGCCCAGCTCGAAGAAGTTGTCCAGCACCCCGACGCGCTCGACCTTGAGCACCTCGGCCCAGATCTGCGCCAGGGTGCCTTCCAGCTCCGTACGCGGCGCCTGGTAGGCGTGGGCCAGGGCCTGGCCGATGTCCAGCGCCGGCAGGGCCTTGCGGTCGAGCTTGCCGTTGGCGTTGAGCGGCATGCGCTCCAGCACCTGCCAGTGCAGCGGCACCATGTAGTCCGGCAGGTCGGCGCGCAGGTGCTGGCGCACCTGTTCCAGCCAGGCGCCCTCCTCGGCTGGCGTCGCGGCGGGCACCAGGTAGCCGACCAGGTACTTGCCGGTGGCGCTTTCCTGCACCGCCACGGCTGCCTCGCGCACGTCCGGCAGCTCGTGCAGGCGCGCCTCGATCTCGCCCAGCTCGATGCGGAAGCCGCGGATCTTCACCTGGTGATCGACGCGCCCGACGTACTCCAGCACGCCGTCGGCGCGGCGCCGCGCCAGGTCGCCGGTACGGTACAGGCGTTCCCCCGGCGCCCCGAACGGGTGCGGCACGAAGGCCTGGGCGGTGCGCAGCGGGTCGCCGACGTAGCCGCGGCCAACGCCGGTGCCGGCCACGCACAGCTCGCCGACCGCGCCCAGGGGTACCAGGTCGAAGTCGCCCTCGGCGTCCAGCAGGTACAGCTGGTTGTTGTCGGTGGGGCTGCCGATGGGCAGGTAGGTGGCTTCGGTGGAGGCCGCGTCGACGCGGAAGAAGGCCACGTCGTCCGAGCATTCCGCCGGGCCGTAGGCGTTCACCAGGCCCACCTGCGGGTAGCGCTGCAGCCACTGCCGCGCCAGTTCCGGCGGCATGGCCTCGCCGGTGGGCAGCATCCAGCGCAGGCCGGGCAGCGCCCCGTGCTCCTCGGCGAGCATGCCCTGGATCAGCGAGGGCACGCTTTCCAGCACGCTCACGCCCTGCTCCACCACATGTTCCAGCAACGCCTGCGGGTCCTGGGCGATGGCGTTCGGCACTATGGCCACGCGGCCGCCGAACAGCGGCGCGGCGAGGAATTGCCAGACCGAGATGTCGAAGCTCTGCGAGGCGGTCTGGGCGATCACGTCGCCCTCGCCGAGGGCCAGGTAGGGCACCTTGCTCAGCTGGTTGTTGAGCATGCCGGCCTGCTCCACCATCACGCCCTTGGGCAGCCCGGTGGAGCCGGAGGTGTAGATCACGTAGGCCAGGTTGCCCGGCCCGCTGTAGCGCTGCGGGTCGTGCTCGGCGGCCGCGCCGTGCTGCACCTCGTCCCACACCAGCAGGCGCGGGCGGCTGCCGCAGCCCAGTTCGGCGAGCAGCGCCAGGGCCTGCTCGTGGCAGGCGGCGCTGCACACCAGCACCGGCGTGCGGCTGAGCTCGAGGATGCGCGTCAGGCGCTGCGTCGGGTGCGCCGGGTCCAGCGGCAGGTAGCCGGCGCCGGCCTTGAAGCTGCCGACGATCATGCCCAGCAGGTCCAGGCCGCGTTCGCCCAGCAGCGCCACCGGCTGGTCGAAGCCCACGCCGGCGGCCAGCAGCGCATGGCCCAGGCGGTTGGCGCGGCGGTTCAGCTCGGCGTAGCTCCACTGCTGGCCAAGGCAACTGGCGGCGATGCGCTGCGGGTGCGCCGCCACCCGCGCCTCGAACAGGCGCACGTAGCCCTGCTCCAGCGGGTAGGCGTGCTCGCTGCGGTTGCAGTCCTCCAGCAGGAAGCGCCGCTCCTGCGCGCCCAGCAGCGGCAACTCGGCCACCTCGCCATGGAAGCCGTCGGCCAGGGCCAGCAGCAGGCGCTGGAACTCGCCGAGCAGCCGTTCGATGGTCGCGGCCTCGAAGTAGCGCTGGTCGTAGGACAGGTGCAGGCCCAGGTCGTCGCCGGGGTAGCAGACCACGGTGAGCGGGAAGTTGGTGTGGGTGCGCCCGGAGTCGGAGCTGGCCTTCAGGCTCTGCGCGCGGTCCAGCACCGAGACTTCCACCGGGGCGTTCTCGAACACGAAGAGGCTGTCGAACAGCGGCTGGCCCTTGGGCAGCTCGCTGCTTTCCTGGATGGCCACCAGCGGCAGGTGCTCGTGCTCGCGCAGCTCCAGGTTGCGTTCGAACAGCCCGGTCAGCCAGTCGCGCACCGTCTGCCGCTCGCCGGGCGCCGGCAGCTGCACGCGCAGCGGGATGCTGTTGATGAACAGCCCCACGGTGCGCTGCATCTGCGGCATGCCCACCGGGCGGCCGGCCACGGTGACGCCGAACAGCAGGTCGCGCTCGCCACTGAAGCGGCGCAGCACCAGGGCCCAGGCCGCCTGGGCGAAGGTGTTGACGGTCAACTGGTAGCGCTGCGCCAGTTCGCGCAGGCGCGCGCCGTCGGCGGCGTCCAGGCGGGTGTAGCGGTCGCCCACCATCATCCCGCCGCTTTCCCCGGCGCGCTCGTGGACGATCGGCCGGTCGCTGGGGACGTAGGTGGCGCGCTCGAAGCCGCGCAGGTTGTCGCGCCACCAGCGGCGCGAGTGGTCCAGGTCCTGGCGCTGCAGCCAGGCGATGTAGTCGCGGTAGCGCGGCGGCGTCGGCAGCTCGGCCGCGCGGCCCTCGCCCAGGGCGCTGTAGATCTCGAAGAAGTCGCTCATCAGCAGGCCGCGGCACCAGGCGTCGATGAGGATGTGGTGGTTGCTCATCATGAACCAGTAGCGCGCCGCGCCCAGGCGGATCAGGCGCAGGTGGAAGGGCGGCGCGTTGAGCAGGTCGAAGCCGGCCTCGCGTTCCTGCTTGTGCAGCGCCTGCAGGCGTTCCTCGTGGCCTTCCTCGGGCAGCTCGCTCCAGTCGAGGTAGTCCAGCGCCACCGGGCCGGGCTTGTGGATCACCTGCAGCATGGCCTCGCCGGCGTTCCACGAGAAGGACGCGCGCAGCGCCTCGTGGCGCGCCACCACGGCCTGCCAGGCGGCGGCGAAGCGCTCGCGGTCCAGCTCGCTGTCGATGCGGTAGCGGTCCTGCATGTAGTAGATGCCGGTGCCCGGCTCCAGCAGGGTGTGCAGCAGCAGGCCCTCCTGCATCGGCGTCAGCGGGTAGACGTCGTCGATCTGCGCCGCCGGCACCGCCAGGGCGTCCAGCTGCGCCTGGCTCAGGCGCGCCAGGGGGAAGTCCGAGGGCGTCAGGCCGCCGGCCTTGTCGTCCAGGCAGTGGGCGACCAGGGCCTGCAGCTCGTCGAGGTAGGCGTTGGCCAGGTCGGCGATGGTCCGCTCTTCATAACGCTCGGCGCTGTAGGTCCAGCGCAGCACCAGCTCGCCGCCGTACACCTGGCCGTCCACGCTCAGCTCGTTGGGCAGCGGCGCGGCGGCATCGTGGATGGCCCCGGTGGGCTCGTCCAGCGGGTGGAACAGGGCGTCCTCGGTGAAGCTCTGGTCGAACTGGCCCAGGTAGTTGAAGGTGATGCGCGGCTGCGGCAGCGCGGCCAGGGCGCGGCGCCCCGCCTCGTCGCCCAGGTGGCGCAGCACGCCATGGCCCAGGCCCTTGTGCGGCACGGCGCGCAGCTGTTCCTTGATCGCCTTGATCGAGGTCGCCAGCCCTGCCTCGCCAGCCTCCAGGGCGGGCGCCAGGCGCAGCGGGAAGGCGCTGGTGAACCAGCCCACCGTGCGGCTGAGGTCGATGTCGTCGAACAGCGCCTCGCGGCCGTGGCCTTCCAGCTGCACCAGCACCGAAGCTTCGCCGGTGCGCCGGCAGAGCACGCGGGCCAGGGCGGTCAGCAGCAGGTCGTTGACCTGGGTGCGGTAGGCCGCCGGCGCCTGCTGCAGCAGCTGGCGGGTGCGCTCGCGGTCCAGGCGCAGGCTCAGGCTGCGGGCCAGGGCCTCGTCGTTGCGCCCCAGGGGGTTGTCGCAGAACCCGGTGCCGGGGGCGCCGTCCAGCTGGCCGTGCCACCAGTGCAGCTCCTCGCGCAGCGGTTCGCTGCCGGCGTAGGCCTGCAGGCGCGCGGTCCAGTCGCGGAAGGCGCTGGTCTTGGCCGGCAGTTGCACGGCCTCGCCGGCGGCGAGCTGGCGGTAGGCCTGCTGCAGGTCTTCCAGCAGCACGCGCCAGGACACGCCGTCCACCACCAGGTGGTGGATGGCCAGCAGCAGGCGCTGGGCGCCGGGGCCGTCCACCAGCACCGCGCGCAGCAGCGGGCCGTCCAGGGCCAGGCTGCGCTGGGCGCGCTCGAACACTTCGGCGCAGTCGGCGAAGCTCGCCACCTGCGCCTGCCACACCAGCCAGGCGCCGTCGTCCGGCGCCCGGTGCTCGGCCTGCCAGCGGCCGTCTTCCTGGCGGAACGCCAGGCGCAGCGCGTCGTGGTGCCTGGTCAGCTGCAGCAGGGCCTGGCGCAGCAGGTCGGCGTCCAGCGCCTGGCGCGGCTCCAGCAGCAGCGACTGGTTCCAGTGCGCGCGGTTTTCCAGGGGCAGTTCGAAGAACCAGTGCTGGATCGGCGTCAGCGCGCTACCGCCCTGCACTTCGCCCTGCTCCGCCAGGCTGGCGCCGACGCTGCGGGCGACGCCGGCCAGGCTGCGCACGCTCTGGTGCTGGAACAGGTCGCGCGGGCTGAACTGGATGCCCTGCTGGCGGGCGCGGCTGACCACCTGGATGGAGAGGATGGAGTCGCCGCCCAGCTCGAAGAAGTTGTCGTCCAGGCCGACCTGGGCGACGTTCAGCACCTCGCCCCAGATCGCCGCCAGCTGGCGTTCCAGCTCGCTGCGCGGGGCCTCGTAGGCGCGCTCGCCGAGGCCGGCGTCCGGCGCCGGCAGCGCGCGGCGGTCAAGCTTGCCGTTGGCGGTCAGCGGCAGGCCCTCCAGCAGCACCAGGTGCGCCGGCACCATGTAGTCCGGCAGTTGCTGCTTGAGGTGGGCCTTGAGCGCCTCGCGCAGTTCGGCCTGGGCGGCCGCGTCGGCGGTTGCCAGGGCGGTGCCGACGTAGCCCACCAGTTGCTTGCCGCTGGGCCCGTCCACCGCCAGCACGGCGGTTTCGCGAACCTGCGGGTGTTCCTGCAGGCGCGCCTCGATCTCGCCCAGTTCGATGCGGAAGCCGCGGATCTTCACCTGCTGGTCGATGCGCCCGAGGTATTCCACCTGGCCATCGGTGCGCTGGCGCACGCGGTCGCCGGTGCGGTACAGGCGGCCGCCGGGGGCGCCGAAGGGGTCGGGCACGAAGCGCTCGGCGGTCAGGCCGGGGCGCTCGTGGTAGCCGCGGGCCAGGCCGGCGCCGCCGACGTACAGTTCGCCGCCGGCGCCCTGGGGCACCAGGGCCAGGTCGGCGTCGAGGATGCAGGCGTTGCGTTCGCCCACCAGGCTGCCGATGGGCACCCCGGCGCCGGCTTCCACCTGCTCCGGGGCCAGGGCCGCCAGGGGCATGACCACGGTTTCGGTCGGGCCGTAGGCGTTGAAGAAGTAGCGCGGCGCGAAGGCCTGGCGGATGCGCTGCAGGTGCTCGGCGGTCAGCGCCTCGCCGCCGGTGATGCACAGGCGCACCGGCAGTTGGCGGTTCTGCGTCTGCAGCCACTGGGCCAGCTGGCTGCCATAGCTGGGGGTGAAGCCGAGGATGCTCACGCGGTGCTCGGCGATCAGCTGGCAGATGTCCTCGGCGCCCCATTGGCCCTGGGCCCGCAGCACCACGTGGGCGCCGCACAGCAGCGGCGTCAGCAGGCGCTCGCTGGCGGCGTCGAAGTTGATGGAATAGAAGTGCAGCTCGCAATCGTCGGCGCGCATGCCGAAGCGCTCGATCACCGCCCGGCAGTGCATGGCGATCTCGCCGTGGGACACCACCACGCCCTTGGGCTTGCCGGTGGAGCCGGAGGTATAGATCAGGTAGGCCTGGTGCTGCGCCTGGCTGGAGGACGGCAGCGGGCCGTCGTCCAGCGCCGCCAGGGCCGCGCCCTCCTCCGCCGGGCAGCAGCGGCCGACGCCGGCGGGCAGCTCGCCCAGGGCCTCGAACAGCGCCGGCTGGCCGAGCAGCAGGCGCACGCCGCTGTCCTCGATCATGTAGCGCAGGCGTTCCAGCGGGTATTCCGGGTCCAGCGGCACATAGGCGCCGCCGGCCTTGAGGATGGCCAGCAGGCCGATGACCATCTCCAGCGAGCGCTCCAGGGCCAGGCCGACGCGCACTTCGGCGCCCACGCCGCGTTCGCGCAGCAGGCGCGCCAGGCGGTTGGCGCGCGCGTCCAGCTCGGCGTAGCTCAGCGTCCGGCCGGCGAAGGTCAGCGCCGGCGCCCGTGGCGTGGCCGCGGCCTGGGCGGCGAACAGACCGTGCAGGGTGTCGTTGAGTTGCGGCCCGCTGCAATGCAGCAGCGCATCGCGCTCGCCGGCCTCGAGCATCGGCAGCTCGCCCAGGCGCCGCTGCGGGTCGGCGATCATCGCCGCCAGCAGGTTCTGCCAGTGGCGCGCCATGCGGGCGATGCGCGGCTCGTCGAAGAGGTCGCGGCTGTAGGTCAGGCAGCAGCCCAGGCGCTGGTCGAGGTCGGTGACTTCCAGGTTGAGGTCGAACTTGGTGGCGCGGGCGTCGTTGACCAGGTATTCCACGGTCATCCCGGCCAGTTCGCGGGTCTGCTGGAACTCCCAGCGCTGGACGTTGCACATCACCTGGAACAGCGGGTTGTAGGCGGCGCTGCGCGGCGGCTGCAGGGCGTCCACCAGGTGGTCGAAGGGCAGGTCCTGGTGCGACTGGCCGTCGATCACCGTCTGCCGCACCTGTTCCAGCAGCTGGGCCACGCTCATCTGCCCGTCGAGGCGGCAGCGCAGCACCTGGGTGTTGAGGAAGGCGCCGATCAGGCCCTCGCTCTCCGGGCGGATGCGGTTGGCCACCGGCGCGCCGATGCGCAGGTCCTGCTGGCCGCTGTAGCGGTACAGCAGCACGGCCAGGGCGGCGGTCATGGTCATGAACTGCGTCAGGCCGTTGCCGGCGTTGAAGCGGCGCACGCGCTCGGCCAGTTGCGGCGCCAGGTCGAAGCGGTAGAGGTCGCCGCGGTGGCTCTGCAGCGGCGGCCGCGGGCGGTCGCCGGGCAGTTCCAGCACCGGGTGCTCGTCGCCCAGCTGGGCGCGCCAGTAGTCCAACTGGCGCTGGCGTTCGCCGGCCTCCAGCCACTGCCGCTGCCAGACGCTGTAGTCCAGGTACTGCACCGGCAACGGCGCCAGGGGCGATTCGCGGCCTTCCAGGAAGGCCTCGTAGAGCGCGCCCAGCTCGCGGGCGAAGATGTCCATGGCCCAGCCTTCGGTGACGATGTGGTGCAGGGTCACCACCAGGTAGTGCTCGGCCTCGGCGAAGCGGACCATGTACACCCGCAGCAGCGGGCCCTTCTCGAGGTCGAAGGGCTTGTGCGCCTCGTCGTCGGCCAGTTGCTGCAGGGCCTGCTGGCGGCCCTCGGCGCCGAGGTGGGAGAAGTCCAGGCGCTGCATGCGCAGGTCGCTGTTCTCCTGCACCTGCTGGTGGGGCACGCCGTCCACGCTGGGGAAGCAGGTGCGCAGCGTCTCGTGGCGCCGCACCAGGGCCTGCAGGGCGCGTTCGAAGCAGTCCAGGTCCAGCGCGCCGCGCAGCCGCGCCATGCCGCCGACGTTGTAGGCCGGGCTGTCCGGCTCCAGTTGCCAGAGGAACCACATGCGCTGCTGCGAGTAGGACAGCGGCACCGGCCGGCTGCGGTCCGCCGGGTGGATGGCGCCCTGGCTGTCGGCGCTGCCGGCGGCGCGCAGCTGGCGCACCCGCTCGGCGAAGGCGCCCAGGGCGCTGGCCTCGAACAGCTCGCGCAGCGGCAGCTCGATGGCGAAGGCCTGGCGGGCGCGGGAGACGATGCGGGTAGCCAGCAGCGAGTGGCCGCCCAGCTCGAAGAAGTCATCGTCCAGGCCCACCTGCGGCAGGCCCAGCACTTCGCTCCAGATGGCGGCCAGGCGCTGTTCCACTTCGTCGCGCGGGGCGACGTGCTCGCGCTGCTGCCCGCTCGGTTCGGGCAGGGCCTTGAGGTCCAGCTTGCCGCTGGGGCCCAGGGGCATATTGGCCAGGCGCATGAGCTGCGCCGGGACCATGTATTCCGGCAACGCTGCCTGCAATGCAGTGCGCAGGGCCTGGTTGTGTTCGGCCTCGGCCGGGGCGTCGGCGCTGGCGGTGTAGTAGCCCACCAGTTGGCTGCCGAGGTTGCCGGCCTGGCGGATCACCACCACGGCCTGGGCCACGCCGGGCCGGGCCAGCAGGCGCGCGCGGATTTCGTCCAGCTCGATGCGGAAGCCGCGCAGCTTCACCTGGCCGTCCTGGCGGCCGAGGTATTCCAGCACGCCCCGCTCGTTCCAGCGCGCACGGTCGCCGGTACGGTACAGCCGCGCGCCTGGCGCGCCCAGCGGGTCGGCGACGAAGCGTTCGGCGCTCAGCCCCGGGCGGCCCAGGTAGCCGCGGGCCAGGCCGGCGCCGCCGATGCACAGCTCGCCGGCGGCGCCCGGCGGCAGCGGGTTCAGCTCGCTGTCGAGGACGCGGCAGATGACGTTGCCCAGCGGCCGGCCGATGGGCGAGCGCGCGCCGTCTTCCACCGAGCACTGCCAGTGGGTGACGTTGATCGCGGTTTCCGTGGGGCCGTAGCGGTTGTGCAGGGCCACGCCCGGCAGGCGTTGCAGCACGCGGTCGCGCAGCTGCGCCGGCAGCGCCTCGCCGCCGGAGAACAGGCGGCGCAGGCTGGTGCAGGCGTCCACGCCGGGCTCGTCGATGAACAGTTGCAGCAGCGGCGGCACGAAGTGCAGCGTGGTCACGCCGAACTGCCGCACCAGCTGGGCGATGCGCGCCGGGTCGCGGTGCTCGCCGGGGCCGGCCAGCACCAGGCGGCAGCCCGCCAGCAACGGCCAGAAGCATTCCCACACCGAGACGTCGAAGCTCATCGGCGCCTTCTGCATCAGCACGTCGTCGGCCTGCAGCGCGTAGGTGGCCTGCATCCACTGCAGGCGTTCGGCCAGGGCGGCGTGGGTGTTGCCCACGCCCTTGGGCTGGCCGGTGGAGCCGGAGGTGTAGATGACGTAGGCCAGGTTGTCGCCGTGCAGGTGCAGGCCCGGCGCGCTGGCGGGCCAGCCGTCCAGCTTGAGGCCGTCGAAGCACAGGGTGGCCACGCCTTCCTGGCTGGGCAGGCGGTCCAGCAGGTGGGCCTGGGTCAGCAGCAGCGTGGCGCCGCAGTCGGCCAGCATGTAGGCCAGGCGCTCGGCGGGGTAGTCCGGGTCCAGCGGCACGTAGGCGCCGCCGGCCTTGAGGATGGCCAGCAGGCCCACCAGCAGCTGCGGCGAGCGTTCGGCGCAGATGGCCACCGGCACGTCGGGGCCCACGCCCTTGTCGCGCAGGTAGTGGGCCAGGCGGTTGGCCTGGGCGTGCAGCTCGGCGTGGCCCAGCTCGGCGTGGCCCAGCTCGCCGCCATCCCATTGCAGCGCCACGCGTTCGGCGTATTCCGCCTGCGTGCGTTCCAGCTGCTCCGGCAGCCAGCTTCGCGCCGGCTCGCAGGGCGCGCTGCCCCACTGTTCCAGGCGCGCCCGCTCGGCGTCGCCGACCAGGGCGATGTCGCCCAGGCTCAGCTGCGGCTGCGCCACCACCTGGCGCAGCAGGGCCACGTACTGGTCGGCCAGGCGCTGGATGCTCGCCGCGTCGAACAGGTCGGCGGCGTAGTCGAAGTTCAGGCGCAGGCGGCCGCGAGCGTCTTCCTCGGTCTGCAGTTGCAGGTCGAACTTGGCCTCGCGGCTGTGCCAGGGCAGTTCCTCGGCGAGCAGGCCGGGCAGCCGGCGCAGGGCCGAGAGGTCGTGCTGCTGGTGGTTGAACAGCACCTGGAACGGTTGGCCGCCGTGGCCAGGCAGGGCTTCCAGCAGGTGGTCGAAGGGCAGGTCCTGGTGCTCCTGGGCGCCAAGGGTGGCCTCGCGCACCTGGGCCAGCAACTGGCCGAAGGCCTGCCGCGGGCCGGGGGTGGCGCGCAGCACCAGGGTGTTGATGAAGAAACCCACCAGCCCCTGCACTTCCAGGCGCTGGCGGTTGGCGCTGGGCACGCCGACGCGGATGTCGGCCTGCCCGCTGTGGCGGTGCAGCAGGGCCTGGAAGGCCGCCAGCAGCCACATGAACACGCTGGCCTGGTTGGCCCGGGCCGCCTCGCCCAGGGCCTGGCCGAGCTTGTCGTCCAGGCGCAGGCTCAGGCGCGCCGCCGGCGAAGCGGCGTTGCCGCGCGGGTGGTCGGTGGGCAGTTCCAGGCGCGGCGCTTCCTCGCCCAGTTGCGCCTGCCAGTAGGCCAGCTGGCGGGCGCCCTCGCCCGCCTCCAGCCACTGCTGCTGCCAACTGGCGAACTCGGCGTAGCCGATGGGCAGCGGCGCCAGGTCGGCGCTCTGGCCGCCCTGGCTCTCGGCGTACAGGCGGGCGAACTCGTCCAGCAGCAGGTTCAGCGACCAGCCATCGGCCACGATGTGGTGCAGGGTCACCCACAGCTGGTGCAGGTCGTCGCCCAGGCGCACCAGGCTCACGCGCAGCAGAGGGCCCTGCTGCAGGTCGAACGGCTCGCGGGCCTCGGCTTCGCGGCGTTGCGCGGCTTCGGCGGCGTCCAGTTCCAGCACCTGCCAGTGGAACTCGCCCCTGGGCTCGATGCGCTGCTGGGCCTGGCCGTCGCGTTCGAGGAAGCGCGTGCGCAGCGCTTCGTGGCGCTGCACCAGGCGGGCGAAGGCGTCGTACACCGCGTCTTCGTCCAGTTCGCCGCGCAGTTGCAAGCCGCCGGGGATGTTGTAGGCACAGCCCCGGGGCTCGATCTGCCAGTTCAGCCACAGCCGGCGCTGGGCCGCGGACTGCGGCAGGTCGCCGCCGCGCGGCAGGCTGGCGATGGCCGCCTGGGGCGTGGCGCCGGCGGCCAGGCGGGCAGCCACGGCGGCGCTGAAATCGGCCAGGCGCGGCGCCTCGAACAGCAGGCGCAGATTGAGCTCGGCGCCCAGGCCGTCGCGCAGCGCGGCCATGGCTTGAGCGGCGGCGATGGAGTTGCCGCCGAGCAGGAAGAAGTTGTCGTCCGCGCCCACGCGCTCGACACCCAGGTGCTCGCACCAGACCTGGGCGATACGCGCCTGCAGGGCGTCATCGCCCTCGACGGCGGGCACAGCGGCGGCTGCCTGGACGCCGGGGTAGACGGCGTAGGCATCCAGGCTGCCGTCGGCCAGGCGCGTGCGGCAGGCCGAGCGTTGCAGCTTGCCGCTGGAGGTGCGCGGCAGCGCGCCGGGGTTGAGCAGCGCCACGACCTTGGGCGCCTCCTGGCAGGCCTCGGCCACCGCCTGGCGGATCGCGTCGATCAGCTCGGCGGCCGGGATGCGTTTCTGCAGGGCGCGGCCGACCTCGGCGGCGATGCCGATGCCCTCCTCGCCGTCGACCTCCACGGCGAAGGCCGCCACCCGCCCCTTGCGCACCGCGTCCACTTCGGTTTCCACGGCGCGCTCGATGTCCTGCGGGTAGAGGTTGTGGCCGCGGATGATGAGCATGTCCTTCAGCCGCCCGGTGACGTACAGCTCGCCGTCGCGCAGGCAGCCCAGGTCGCCGGTGCGCAGCCAGGTGCGGCCGTCGCGCTCGACGAAGGCCCTGGCGCTGGCCTCGGGGTTGCGCCAGTAACCGTGGGCGATGCTCGGCCCGGCGGCCCAGACCTCGCCCACCCGGTTCTCGCCCAGGCTGGCGCCGCTGTGCGGCTCGACGATCATCACCGCGTGCTCCGGCTGGCTGCGGCCGCAGCACATGAGCACGCTGCCGCTGCCCGCCTCGATGCGGTTCTGCGCCAGGGCCGCCTCGTCCACGCCCAGGGCGGCGATGCCCTGGCCGCGCCGGCCGCCGGTGACGAACAGGGTGGCCTCGGCCAGGCCGTAGCAGGCGAAGAAGCTGGAGGCCTCGAAGCGGCTGGCGGCGAACCTGGCGGCGAAGCCGTCCAGGCTGTCCTGGCGGATCGGTTCGGAGCCGGAGAAGGCCACGCGCCAGCGGCTCAGGTCCAGCCCGGCCAGGGCCGACTCGCTGACGCGCTCGGTGCACAGGCGGTAGGCGAAGTCCGGCCCGCCGCTGACGGTGCCGCCGTGCTGGCTGATGGCTTCCAGCCAGCGCAGCGGGCGCTCGAGGAAGTAGCGCGGCGACATCAGCACGCAGGGCACGCCGCTGTAGACCGGCTGCAGCAGGCCGCCGATCAGGCCCATGTCGTGGTACAGCGGCAGCCAGCTGACGATCACGTCGTCGGCGCCGATGCCGAAGCCGCCGCGGATCAGCCGTTCGTTGGCCACCAGGTTGCCGTGGCTGACCTGCACGCCCTTGGGCAGCGCGGTGGAGCCGGAGGTGTACTGCAGGAAGGCGACGTGCTCGGGGCGGATGTCCACTTCCCGCCAGGCCTTGGCGCCGGCCGGGTCCAGTTCGTCCACGCACAGCAACTGCGGCGCGGCGGCGCCGGACAGCGCCGGGCAGCCTTCCAGCAGGGCCCCGCGCAGCTCGGCCTGGGTCAGCACCAGGCGCGGCGCGCAATCGTCGATGATCGACAGCAGGCGCTCCTGGTGGTGGCGGCGCGCCGATTCCGGCGGGTAGGCGGGCACCGCGACCATGCCGGCGTACAGGCAGCCGAAGAAGGCGGCGACGTAGTCCGTGCCGCTGGGGAACAGCAGCACCGCGCGCTCGCCCTGCCCCGCACGGGCCTGCAGCGCGGCGGCGATGCAGCGGGCGCGACGGTCCAGCTCGGCATAGCTGAGCACCACGTCGCCCGCGCCGTCCTCGGCCAGGAAGCGCAGGGCCAGCCGGTCGGGTTGGGCGCCGGCGCGCATGCGCAGGGCCTGGGCCATGGAGAGGGGATGTTCGAACGCGTCCATTGTGTGTTTCCTGCTGAGTGCACCGCGACTGGTCAATCGACCGGCAAAGGCCTACTCGGGCCTACAGCCGGTTCTCTCAGAGGTGTACGGACGGTCATTCGAAATAATTAGTAATCTCAACTGGCCAAAGGCGCTGGCGGAGATGGCACAAAGCCAGTCTGCATGGGGCTTTCCGGCCTGGAAGAACATTCATTTACAATTGTTGACAATGATTCTCATTTCAAATACTTTCCGGCTCGGCTCGCTGGATGCGTACCCCCCACTAGCGAATTGCCCACCCACACTGCCGCTAGGTGATTCTCATGCTGGATGAACTGCCCACCTCCCGTTATGCCTCGCCGTTGGTCGCGACCTTCATCGAGAATCGCTCCATCCTGGTCAAGTTCGCCTCGCGCTTCCTCGGTTGCCGCGCCCATGCCGAGGACGTGGTGCAGGACACCTTCTTCCGCCTGCAGAACGCCTCCGGCGCCTCCATTCCGCTGAAGGCGCAGATGAGCTACCTGTTCCAGGTGGTGCGCAACCTGGCCATCGACCACTACCGCAAGCAGGCGCTGGAGCAGCGCCACACCGGCGCGCCCCAGGAGCTGATGGAGGCCGAGGCGGCCTACGGCGCCACGCCGGAAACCCTGCACATCAACTTCGACACCCTCGAGCAGATCGACGAGGCCCTGAGCCAGCTGCCCGAGCGCACCCGCTACGCCTTCGAGATGTACCGCCTGCACGGTGTGCAGCAGAAGGAGATCGCCCGCGAGCTGGGGGTTTCCCCGACCCTGGTCAACTTCATGATCCGCGACGCCCTGCTGCACTGCTGCGCCAGCGTGGCCAAGGACGAACAGCCGGCCCGCCGCGCCTGAAGCCCCTTGCGCCCCGCTGCCGGAACCAGGCACGCCGGGGCAAGGGGCGGCCGCCCCTGCTCGCCCCCCCGCTCGTCCTATAGCTCCGACGGAACATTCCCGCTTTCCAGGCCCCACCTCTGAATCTCCGCCGATACCCCCGGCGCGGCGCCCGGCCTTGTCCATAATGGCGCCCTAGCGTCCGCGATCCCCCTCGTCCGGCCACGGCGTCGAGTGCCTCGAAAGCCCGCTCGCGCCGGGCATGTCCGGCCAGGGTGGATGGCGAGGCGATATCCATAGCATCGACGGAATTCGCCATGTCCTTGGGGCCCATGCCCAGGCTCAACCTGCGCACCTTGATCCTCCTGTTCGCCTCGCTGGCGGCCATCGCGACCCTGGCCAACGACCTGTTCACCACCTACCGCATCCAGCGGGAGGCGCTGGTCCTCAGTGCGCTGGAGCACAACCGCGCCTATGCGGCCAAGGTGGCGCTGAGCATCAGCCAGAGCCTGGCCTCGTCCCTGGACCGCCTGGCCTACAGCGCGACCCTGCTCGGGCAGGATTTCGCCGATGCGGCGGTCCGCGACGCCGAGGTGGAACGCCTGGCCCGCCAGGACGGCAGCTTCAACACCGTGGTCATCGCCGACGCCTCGGGGCGGATCCTCACCGCCGTTCCCCGCTGGCTCGGCGCCAACGGCCGCAAGATACTGTCCCGGCGCCCCCTGGAAGAGCGCCAGGCGATGATCAGCCCGGCCTTCCACTCGCAGTCCGGCGAACGGGTGGTGTTCGTCTCCCAGCCGGTGTGGAACGCCCGCGGCGACTACCTGGGCCTGGTCGGTGGCACCATCTACCTGAACCGTACCAACTCGCTGAACCACATCGTCAGCCGGCACTTCCAGGAGGACACCTCCTTCGTCTACCTGGTGGACGAACAGCGCCAGTTGCTCTACCACCCCCAGCGCGAACGCATCGGCCAGACGGTCGGCCCCAACACCGCGGTGGACGCCGCGCTGCGCGGCGAAAGCGGCGCCCTGCAGATCGTCAACACCCTTGGCCTGGAGGTGCTCGCCGGCTACGCGGCGGTGCCGGACAGCGGCTGGGGCGTGGTCTCGCAGCAGCCGCTGAGCGTCACCCTCGGCGCCGTGCGCACGCTGATGCTGCAGGTGCTGGCGGGAATCGTGCCGATGATCCTGCTCGGCTTCCCGCTGCTGTGGTGGATAGCCGCGCGGATCAGCCACCCCCTGCGCCGGCTGGCCGACTACGCGGCGCAACTGGACAACACCGAGCGTATCGAGGAAGTGCGTGCCTGGTACTTCGAGGCCTGGCGCATCCGCCGGGCGCTGATCATCGGCGGGCGGATGACCCAGGAGCGCATCGGCCAGCTCAACCGCCAGGCCCAGAGCGACCCGCTGACCGGCCTGGCGAACCGCCGGGCGCTGGAGGCCACCCTGGCGAGCTGGGTGGCGCGCGGCGAGCCCTTCGCCGTCATCAGCATGGACATCGACCACTTCAAGCAGGTCAACGACAGCTTCGGCCACGCCGCCGGCGACCAGGTGCTGCAGGCCTTCGCCGAGGTGCTGCGGTGCAACTCGCGCAGCGGCGACCTGCCGTGCCGCGCCGGCGGCGAGGAATTCATCCTGCTGCTGCCGGGCACCTCGCTCGGCGTGGCGGCGGAAGTCGCCGAGCGCATCCGCCTGTCGACGGAGCAGACGGCGTTCCCCCGGGTGGGCCGGGTGACCCTGTCGCTGGGCGTGGCCTTCAGCAGCGAGGGGCGGACGGATGCCGACGCGGTGCTGGCGGCGGCGGATACCCTGCTCTACCAGGCCAAGCAGGCCGGCCGCAACCGCGTCGTGGTGGCGGACGAACGCCCGTCCGGCGTGGCACAGCCTCATCCTTCCTGAGGGGCGGTGAGTCCAATCGCGGACGGAGCCCGCGCGCTTCCCTGGAACCGTAGGAGCGGACTCCGTCCGCGATTTTCCGTCGCTGAAAACCCGGCATGTTGCCAGGGAGCTTCGCGATTGCGCTTCGCGCCGAACGGTCCCCTCTCCCGCTTGCGGGGGAGGGTTAGGGAGGGGGAACGGAGTCAGGGTTGGCAGAGGTGTGTGAGTGGAGTCCGTAACCCTCTCCCCAGCCCTCGCCTACGCGGCCCGCCCTGAAGGGAGAGGGAGCCGTTCGGCGTGCACGGATAACACAGCGTCAGCCGGCAAACTCGTAGGGCGAATAACCGTTCGTGGTTATCCGCCGTTGGCCGATGCGCCGATACACGACGCAAACGGCGGATAACGCCGTAGGCGTTATGCGCCCTACGGGTTTCCAGAGGAATATCCGCGCGCACCAGAACGCCCCTTCAGAAGGCCGAGCGAAACCGGCGCTCAGGAGGTTCCCGCGTTCGCGGGATTGAGTGCAAGGGCTCGCAAACGGAACCATAACCCCACCCCATATGAAAAATGCCGTTTCTCCCATGAAGAGAAACGGCATTCTTCCTTAAGTGAACAGCAAGGACATTCTCGTTACGCGAACCTCAGGCAGGCTGCTTGGCATAGCGCGCCAGCGTCGGATCACGCTGCATCACCGCCAGGGTGTTGGCATAGACCTGCTCCCCAGTCGCATCCTTACTGGCAAAAATCTCACCAAAATGCCGCTGAGTAACCTGCGCGAAATGCGCACGATCCTGAGCCTGCACCCCCAGCAGGGTGGCATAGGCATCCAACGCATCCCCATGCCCCTTGGCCATGTCCTCGGCGATGTTGTCGAGCATGCCGTTCATGGCGAAGATCGAGCGGCCGCCATAGCCCAGGCGCGCATCGGAGTTGCAGCCGTTGGTGCCGGAGGTCAGGCCGAAGGTGGCGTTGCCCGAGGTGCCGTTGGTGGTGGTCGCCAACAGGTGCGGGAACAGCCCGCGCTGCCCTTCGAACACCATGTTGCCCCAGCCGCAGCCGTTGCCGCCGGCCTGGTCCGCCTGGGCCAACAGGCTGGCGGCGCTGAGAACCGCGAAGATCGCACTCTTGCTGAGCAGTTTGCTTGTCATGGATGTCGTTCCTTGGTCGTTTGACGTGGTTGGCGTGCCCTACCCCTTCGCTGCCCAGCACGGCTGGAACAGCCTGGCTCGACTTTAGGTTTAGGCAAGGAATGGCCAGGTTTCAAACCCGGCGGCGCCAGGATTCGCAGAATGAATACAAAAGGGCAGGCGTATGGCACGGAATTGTCGAGCGGCGAGGCCCGTGGCAGCGCTTCCAGGCACATCGGCGTCGAATCCAGGCAATTCCTCTTCGGGCAATGCCCCTATGGTGACGGGCCATACCCCACCGACCTGGAGCTGACATGTCCGACTTCATCACCGTGCTGCGCGAAACCTGCCCCACTCCCGTACTGGATGCCACCAAGTGGAAGCGCATCGGCGGCGACCCGCACACCGTCAACCTCAACGCCTACACCTCGGCGGACGGCAGCAAGATCATGGGCACCTGGATCTGCACCCCCGGCAAGTTCGAGGTGAACTACGAGAAGTGGGAGTACTGCCACTTCCTCGACGGCTACTGCATCATCACCCCCGAGGGCGAGCAGCCGGTGCACCTGAAGGCCGGCGACGTGTTCGTCATCGAACCGGGGCTGAAAGGCACCTGGGAAGTGGTGGAGACAGTGCGCAAGTACTTCGCGTTCGCCTAACGCCTATGGCGTTATCCGCCAATCGCGGACGGAGTCCGCTCCTACGGTTCCAGGGAAGCACGGACGTAGGAGTCCGCGCCGGGGTGCTCTTTGTAGGAGCGGGCCCTGCCCGCGATTTCGCGCGCAGGGCGCGCTCCTACAGGGGAATGGCACGACTCGGGCTGCGTAGGAGCGGACTCCGTCCGCGATTGCCCTCGGCAACGCCAGTGCTCCACCCTACGGCTCGCCCGCATTGGCCAGCAGCCGGCGGGCGCGCGCCAGGACCGGGGCGTCGACCATCTGGCCGTCCACCTGGAAGGCCGCCGCGCCGCTTTCGGCCGCCTCCACCACCCGGCGTGCCCAGGCCAGTTCCTCGGCGCCGGGGGCCAGGGCCGCGTGGAGCACGGCGACCTGTTTCGGGTGGATGCACAGGGCGCCCACCAGGCCCAGGTCGCGGCCATGGCGGAGGGTCGCGGCGAAGCCTTCGGCGTCGTCGAAGGCCGGGTAGACGGTGTCCAGCGGCGGTTGCAGGCCGTTGACCCGCGAGTGCAGCAGCAGGCTCAGGCGCACCTGGTCGTAGACGGTTTCCGCCGCCGCGGTGCCGCTGCTCATGCCGATGTCCAGGGCCAGGTCGAGGCCGCCGAAGGTCAGGCGCTCGACGCCCGCGCAGGCGGCGATCTCCCCCACCGCCAGCAGCCCGCGGGCGCTTTCGATCAGGGGCCACACCGGCTTGCCGCAGGCTGCCGCGGCGCGCACCTGGTCGGCGCACTCGGCCTTGGGCAGGAGGATGCCGGCGATGCCCGGCAGGCGCCGGCACAGTTCCAGGTCCGCGGCGTGCTCGGGGTGCCCGGCGGCGTTCACCCGCACCCGCACACGGGCTTGCGGGCTGGCTGCGAGGAAGGCCGCCAGGTCGTCGCGGGCGCGGGCCTTGAGCGATGCCTCGACGGCATCCTCCAGGTCGACGATCACGGCGTCGGCGCCGGCGGCCAGGGCCTTGGCGAAGCGCTCCGGGCGGCTGCCGGGGACGAACAGGGCGGAACGGACGATGGCAGTCATGGCGGTCCTTGGTCGGGTTCGGCTCACACCGCGCCCTGCTCGTGCAGGCGCTGGATGTCGGCGGCGGTATAGCCCAGCTCGGCGAGCAGGCCGTCGGTATGCTCGCCCAGGCCCGGCACGGCGTCCATGCGCGGCGCATAGGCGTTGCTGCGGGCCGGCGGCAGCAGCGCCGGCAGGCGGCCCACCGGGCTGTCGATCTCGCGCCAGGCGTCGCGGGCCTGCAGTTGCGGATGCTGCCACAGGCCCTGCATGTCGTTGACGTGGGCGTTGGCGATCTGCGCCTGCTCCAGGCGCGCCACCACCTCCGCCGCGCTCAGGTCGGCGAAGGCTTCGACGATCAGCGCGCGCAGGGCCTCGCGGTTGGCCACCCGCAGGCTGGTGGCGGTGAAGCGCGGGTCGGTCGCCAGTTCCGGGCGCCGCAATACCACCTCGCAGAAGACCTTCCACTCGCGCTCGTTCTGCACGCCGAGCATCACGTTCCTGCCGTCGCCGGCGGGGAAAGGCCCGTAGGGGTAGATGGTGGCGTGGGCGGCGCCGGCGCGCGGCGGTTGCGCCTGGCCTTCGAAGGCGTAGTACATGGGGAAGCCCATCCACTCGGCCATGCCCTCGAGCATGGAGACCTCCACCCGGCTGCCCTCCCCCGTGCGCCCGCGCAGCAGCAGCGCCGAGAGGATGCCGCTGTAGGCGTACATGCCGGCGGAGATGTCGGCGATGGAGCAGCCGGCCTTGGCCATTTCGTCCGGGCCGGGGCCGCCGGTCACCGAGAGGAAGCCGCTCTCGCTCTGGATCAGCAGGTCGTAGGCCTTCTTCTGCTCGTAGGGGCCGCCTTCGCCATAGCCGGAGATGTCGCAGACGATCAGCCGCGGGAAGCGTTCGTGCAGCGCCTCGAACGACAGCCCCAGGCGCGCGGCGGCGCCGGGCGCGAGGTTCTGCACCAGCACGTCGGCCTGGCCCAGCAGTTGTTCCAGCACGGCGTGGGCCTCGGCCTGCTTGAGGTCCAGGGCCAGGCTTTGCTTGGAGCGGTTGGTCCAGACGAAGTGCGAGGCCATGCCGCGCACGCGCTCGTCGTAGCCGCGGGCGAAGTCGCCGACGCCGGGGCGCTCGACCTTGATGACGCGGGCGCCGAGGTCGGCCAGCTGGCGGGTGCAGAACGGCGCGGCGATGGCGTGTTCCAGGCTGATGACGGTGATGCCGTCGAGGGGACGCGGGTTCATGGGTGCTCCAGGTGTCTCGTGCGCCGCCGCCATGGACGGCGCGGCGCTGTCGGTGTGTATCCACGGTCCGGGCGGGCGGCGCCCCGCGCTCTGTGAACCCCCGGGTTCCGGAGGCCGCCCGCCCGGGCCGCGGGCTACTCAGGCGAAGGCTTCCAGGCTTTGCAGGGCATGCAGGCGCCAGCTGGCGTCGATCAGCCGCGCGGCTTCGGCCTCGCCACGCTCGCCGGCGAAGGCCAGCAGGCGGCGGAACTTGTCTTCCAGTTCGGCGCGGCTGAGGCTGTTGCCCGGGTCGCCCTTGGGCTCGTCGATGGCGCCGTGCAGCTGGCGACCGTCGATGGTGAGCACCTCTACGCGGCCCAGCCAGCGCTGCGGGTAGGCGCCGTCCACCTCGGCATCCAGCTGCATGCCCACTTTGTCGCGGAAGGCGGCCACCCGCGGGTCCTGCAGGGCGAACTGCTCGAACTCCACCAGTCCGGCCTTGCCATGCACGGCGATCAGGCCCAGCACCGTGCCCATGGAGAACTTCGCCTGGTGCACCGTCTGCGGCACGACCACGCGGCCGAGCACGTCGATGGCGCCCTGGTGCACGCGGGTGGTGACGCGGGCGATGTCCTCGGCCTGCAGGCCCTCGCGCTGCATCAGCGCCAGCAGGGCGTCCGCCGCCGGGTGGGTGTGGCGGCAGGAGGCGTGGAACTTGAACGAGGTCTCCACCAGCGCCCAGCGGCTGCCCAGGCCGTCCACCAGCCAGCGCGGCTCGGCGTCGCTGGACATGCCGGCGGCCATGCCCTGCTCGCCCTCGAGGATGTTCTGCGCGCCGGTCAGGCCGTCCGCGGTCAGGTAGGCGGCCAGCAGGCCGTCGGCGGCGGCCTTGGCGGTGTGCAGCTGTTTGGAGTCGGCGGCGTCGCGGAGGAACTCCCAGAGCCCGGCGGCCTGGGTCCCGGCGCTGCCCAGGCAGTGCACGAACTGGCGGGCGTCCAGGCCCAGCAGCTTGCCCACCGCCACGGCCGCGGCCAGGGTGCCGACGGTGGCGGTGGTGTGGAAGATGCGGTAGTGCGAGCGGCCGAGGAACTCGCCGATGCGGATGCCCGCCTCGTAGCCGGCGACCGCCGCGAGGATCAGGTCGCGGCCGGACCTGCCCAGGTCCTGGGCGGCGGCCAGGGCCGCCGGGAACACCACCGTGGCCGGGTGCAGCACCGAGCTGTTGTGCAGGTCGTCCTGCTCCACCAGGTGCGAGCTGGCGCCGTTGACCAGGGCGGCGAAGTACGCCGAGGTGGCGCTGCCGTCCACCAGCACGCGGCTGCGGCCGTCGGCCGGGCCCATTCTGCGGGCGTAGCGCTGGAACAGCGGGATGGGGTGGCGGCCCTGGCTGGCCAGGGCCGAGCCCAGCCAGTCGAAGAACAGGTCTTCGGTGCGCGCGACCACCGCTTCGGGCAGGTCTTCGTAGCGCAGGCCGGCGAGGAATTCGGCCAGGGCGTGGGTATTGTTCATCGCTTGTCGTCCTTGGGCGCGGCTCAGAAGGAACGCGGCAGTTCGAGCAGGTGCTCGGCCACGTAGGAGAGGATCAGGTTGGTGGAGATCGGCGCCACCTGGTACAGCCGCGTCTCGCGGAACTTGCGCTCCACGTCGTATTCGCAGGCGAAGCCGAAGCCGCCGTGGGTCTGCAGGCAGGCGTTGGCCGCCTCCCAGCTGGCCTTGGCCGCCAGGTACTTGGCCATGTTCGCCGCCGCGCCGGCGTTGCGCCCGGCGTCGTATTCCGCGCAGGCCTTCCAGCGCATCAGGTCGGCCGCTTCCACCTCGATGTGGGCCTCGGCGATGGGGAACTGCACGCCCTGGTTCTGCCCGATGGGGCGGCCGAACACCACGCGGTCGCGGGCGTACTGGCTGGCCTTGTCGATGAACCAGCGGCCGTCGCCGATGCATTCGGCGGCGATCAGCGTGCGCTCGGCGTTGAGGCCGTCGAGGATGTAGCGGAAGCCCTTGCCCTCCTCGCCGATCAGGCTGCTGGCGGGAATCTCCAGGTTGTCGAAGAACAGCTCGTTGGTCTCGTGGTTGACCATGTTGGCGATGGGCTGCACGGTCAGGCCGTTGCCGATGGCCTCGCGCAGGTCGACCAGGAAGATCGACATGCCCTCGGCCTTTTTCTTCACCTCGGCCAGCGGCGTGGTGCGGGCCAGCAGGATCATCAGGTCGGAGTGCTGCACCCGCGAGATCCACACCTTCTGGCCGTTGATGACGTATTTGTCGCCCTTGCGCACGGCGGTGGTCTTGATCTTGGTGGTGTCGGTGCCGGTGGTCGGCTCGGTGACGCCCATGGACTGCAGGCGCAGTTCGCCGCTGGCGAGTTTGGGCAGGTAGTAGCGCTTCTGCTCCTCGCTGCCGTTACGCAGCAGGGTGAACATGTTGTACATCTGCCCGTGGATGGTCCCGGAGTTGCCGCCGCAGCGGTTGACCTCCTCGAGGATCACCGAGGCCTCGGCCAGGCCCAGGCCGGAGCCGCCGTACTCCTCGGGGATCATCGCCGACAGCCAGCCGGCCTCGGTCATGGCCTTGACGAAGGCTTCGGGGAAGCCCTTGCGCTCGTCGATCTCGCGCCAGTAGGCGCTGCCGTATTCCGCGCACAGGGCGCGCACGCCTTCACGGATGGCCTGCAGTTCTTCCGGGGTGCTGCTCATGGGGGTTCCTCGATGGGGGTTCAGTCGAATTCCACTTCGCCGCGCTGGGCGATGCCGGCGCCGTTGCCAGCCCAGACCTCGGCCTTGCCGGGGCCGCTGGGGCGGCCGCCGAGCTCGAAGGGTTCGGGGCAGATCAGCGGACGCAGGCCGCGGTAGGCGAAGCGGCGTAGGCGCGCCTGCGGGTTGGCGCGGCAGAAGGCGCGCAGGCTCAGGGTGGCGATCAGCGGGCCGTGCACCACCAGGCCCGGGTAGCCCTCGGCCTCGGTGACGTAGGGCCAGTCGTAGTGGATGCGGTGTCCGTTGAAGGTCACCGCGGAATAGCGGAACAGCAGCACCGGGCTGGGTTCCACCGCCTCGCGCCAGGCGCCTTCGGGCAGCGCCTCGGTGCCGCCGAGCCTGGGCGGGCTGGGTTCGCGGTAGACGATGTCCTGCTCCTCGCGCAGGGCCAGGTGGCCGTCCTGCAGGTAGTCGTGGCGCAGGGTGACGAACAGCAGCGCGCCGGTGCGGCCGTGCTTTTCCTCGACGTTCAGGATGCGGGTCACCCGGCTGGCCTCGCGGCCGACGCGCAGCGGCGCGTGGAACTCCAGGCGGCCGCCGGCCCACATGCGGTTGCGCCCGTCCGCCGGCGGCAGGAAGCCGCCGCGCGCCGGGTGGCCGTCGGCGCCCAGGCCGGCCTCGGCCACGGCGTCCTGGAAGAATGCCCAGTGCCACAGCGGCGGCAGCGCCTCGCCGGCGCCCGGGGCCTGCTCGCCGAGGGTCGCGGCCAGGCGGCTGACCAGCAGCGTGCTCAGCTCCTCGCGGCTTTCCTGGCTGCGGCCTATCCAGGCCTTGTAGGAAGATTCGCTCATGCTCAGTGTCTCTGACCGGGAAATTTCCGAACAGCATGCAAGTTGGCTTGCGTTCCGTGAATCCGCATTTCCATAATCCGGCGTTAACCGAAACCGAACGCCACCCGGACGCCCCGCCATGCATTTCGACCTGGCCGACCTGCGCCTCTTCGTGCACATCGCCGAATCCCCCAGCCTGACCCAGGGCGCCCGCCGCGCGCACCTCTCGGCGGCCGCCGCCAGCGCCCGCATCAAGGCCCTGGAAAGCCAGCTCGACAGCCGCCTGCTGTACCGCGACAACCGCGGCGTCGAGCTGACCCCCAGCGGCCAGCGCCTGCTGCAGCACGCGCGGCTGATCCTGCGCCAGGTGGAGCGGCTCAAGGACGACTTCGGCGAACAGGGCGGCGACCAGGCCGGGCACATCCGCATCTTCGCCAACACCACGGCGGTCACCGAGTTCCTCCCGGAGGTGCTGGCCGGCTTCCTCGCCGCGCGCCCCGCGGTCACCGTGGACCTGCAGGAACGCCTGAACCGCGACATCGTCCGGGCCATCCTCGACGGCTCGGCGGACCTGGGCATAGTCGCCGGCCCGGTGCGCGCCGAGGGCCTGGAGATCCTCCACTTCAGCACCGACCACCTGGTGCTGGCGGTGCCGCCCGGCCATGCCCTGGAACGCCTGGGCCGCCCGCCCACCCTGGCCGACACCCTCGGCTATTTCCACGTCGGCCTGCACGAGGGCAGCACCCTGCAGAGCTTCCTGCGCGAGCAGGTGGAACGCCTGGGCGGCACCCTCAACCTGCGCATCCAGGTGGCCAGCTTCGAGGCGGCCTGCCGGATGATCGAGGCCGGGGTGGGCATCGGCGTGCTCCCGGAAACCGCCGCGCGCCGCCACCAGCGCAGCATGGGGCTGAGCATCCTGCAGCTGGACGAGCCCTGGGTGGTGCGCGAACGCAGCGTGCTGGTGCGCGAGCGCGAAGCGCTGCCGGGCTGCGCGCGGACGCTGGTGGAACTGCTGCGCCAGGTGGGAGATGGGGGTAGCGTGGGGGCGGTTGCGGATGGGGTTTAAGAGCGCCCTCTCCCCAGCCCTCGGCTGCGCGTTCGTAGGGCGCATAACGCCTACGGCGTTATCCGCCGAATCGCGGACAGAGTCCGCTCCTACGGTTACAGGGAAGCACGGGCGTAGGAGCGGACTTTGTCCGCGATTGGACTCACCGGCCACGCCGGACGTCCCGGTGGCACGAACGGCCTCTCAGGAAGCGGGCTACGGACTTTGCCCTCGAAGCTCAGCCAAAAAAACCGCCAACCGGGCGTCCCCGGTTGGCGGTCCGTTGGGCCGTGCGCACCGCTGCACCGGTGCGCGCCGGGCTCACTTGGCGGCGGTCAGCGTGCTGTAGCTGGTGATCAGGTTGCGGTAGTCCGGGATGTGCGCGGAGAACAGCGCGGCCAGGCCCTCGATGTCGTTGCGCCAGTCGCGGTGCAGTTCGCAGGCCACGCCGAACCAGGTCATCAGTTGCGCCCCGGCGGCTTCCATGCGGCGCCAGGCGGCGTCGCGGGTGACTTCGTTGAAGGTGCCGGAGGCGTCGGCGACCACGAAGACGTCGAAGCCTTCCTCCAGGGCCGACAGCGCCGGGAAGGCCACGCACACCTCGGTGACCACGCCGGCGATGATCAATTGCTTCTTGCCGGTGGCCTTGACCGCCTTGACGAAGTCCTCGTTGTCCCAGGCGTTGATGTTGCCCGGGCGGGCGATGTACGGGGCGTCCGGGAAGAGTTCCTTCAGCTCCGGCACCAGCGGGCCGTTGGGGCCGCTCTCGAAGCTGGTGGTGAGGATGGTCGGCAGCTTGAAGTACTTGGCCAGGTCGGCCAGGGCCAGCACGTTGTTCTTGAACTTGTCCGGTTCGATGTCGCGCACCAGGGACAGCAACCCGGCCTGGTGGTCGACCAGCAACACGGCGGCCTGGGACTTGTCGAGACGGACGTAGGGCTTGCTCATTGCGCTTTCCTCTTGCGGTGGGAAGGCCCGGCTCGTACCGGGCGCGGTCGGGATTCAGCGTTGCGAATCCAGTACTTCGTGGTTGTTCAGCACTTCCTGGGCCTTGGTGTAGCTTTCGATCAGCAGGCGGTAGTGCGGGAAGATGTGGCTGTAGGCCTCGGCCCACTCGGCGGCGTCGGGGCGGTTCCAGGTGCGCTGGATTTCCGAGCACACCGCGGCGGTGTCCATGGGCACCACGCCGGCCTGTACCACGCGGGCCAGGGTGATTTCCTGGGCGGCCTTGGAATAGGTGCCGGAAGCGTCGATCACCGCGAATACCCGGTAGCCGGCGTTGACCGCGGCGATCGCCGGGAAGGCCATGCACACGCTGGTGATGGTGCCGGCGATGACCAGGGTCTTCTTGCCGGTCTTCTCCACCGCGGCGACGAACTCGGGGTTGTCCCAGGCGTTGATCTCGCCCTTGCGCGCCACGTACTGGGCATGGGGCGCGGCTTCGTGGATCTCGGGGATCAGCGGGCCGTTGGGGCCCTGGGGCACCGAAGCGGTGGTGATCACCGGGATCTTCGCCAGGCTGGCGATCTTGGCCAGGGTGATGGCGTTGGCGCGCAGTTCGGTCATGGGCATGTCCTTGACCGTCTGGAACAGCCCGCTCTGGTGGTCGATCAGCAGCATGGCGGTGTCGTCGGGATCGATCACCGGGCGCTGGCCGTTGAAGTTGGCGATGTTGCCGAAGTTGCTCATCTTCGTTTCCTCGCAAGTGGGCCTCCCGCCCGGATGGCCCGCACGTCCCTGCGCGGGCGTTCAACCAGACTAGGCGCTGGCCGAGTCCGGCATGTGACGATCAGCCGGCCATCTGTCCGAAACGCCCGCGGCGGAAGTCGTCGAGGGCCTGCTCGATCTGTTCGCTGGTGTTCATGACGAAGGGGCCGTAGCCGACGATGGGCTCATCCAGCGGTTCGCCGCTGAGCAGCAGCACCAGGGCATCGCTCTCGGCCTCCAGGTGGATGGCGTCGCCGCGTCGCTCGAATAGCACCAGTTGGCCCTCGTCCGCCCGCTCCTCGCCGTTCAGCCGCAGGCTGCCGCGCAGCACCACCAGCGCCGTGTTGCGGCCCGGTTCGACGCGCAGCTCGAAGGCCTTGCCGGGGTTCAGCCGCAGGTCCCAGACATCCAGCGGGCTGAAGGTGTGGGCCGGGCCGCGGTGGCCGCGGTAGTCGCCGGCGATCACCCGCAGCTGGCCGGCGCCGCCGGGCAGTTCGACGCGGGGGATGCTGGCGTCCAGCAGGGTCTGGTAGGCCGGCGCGGTGAGCTTGTCCCGGGCCGGCAGGTTCACCCACAGCTGCGCCATGTGCAGGGTGCCGCCGCTGCGGGCGAAGGCCGGGGCGTGGTACTCCTCGTGGAGGATGCCGCCACCGGCGGTCATCCATTGCACGTCGCCGGGGCCGATGCGCCCGCCGGCGCCGCTGGAGTCGCGGTGCTCCAGCTCGCCCTGGTAGACGAGGGTCACGGTCTCGAAGCCGCGGTGCGGGTGCTGGCCGACGCCACGGCGCGCGCCGTCGCCGGGGAAGTCGTACGGCCCGGCATGGTCGAGCAGCAGGAAGGGGCTGAGCTGGTCGCCCAGGCGGTCGTAGGAGAACAGCGAGCGGACCGGGAAGCCGTCGCCGACCCAGTGCGGCCGCGGGGCGCTGTAGATACCGAGGATGTCTTTCATGGAGGTGCCTCCTGAGTGCATGGAGACACCTTAGAATCGCAACGCTACAGTCGGTAGACTGCGAAAATCATCTTCAGCGTTCCATTTGGAGAACACCGCCGTGGAAGACCTCAACGACCTCTACTACTTCGCCCAGGTGGTCGAGCACGGCGGCTTCGCCCCGGCCGGGCGGGCCCTGGGCGAACCCAAGTCGAAGCTCAGCCGGCGCATCGCCGCCCTCGAGGAACGCCTGGGCGTGCGCCTGATCCAGCGTTCCACCCGGCACTTCTCGGTGACCGAGATCGGCCAGGAATACTATCGCCACTGCCTGGCCATGCTGGTGGAGGCCGAGGGCGCCGCCGAGGTCATCGAGCGCCACCGCGCCGAGCCCCAGGGCCGGGTGCGGCTGAGCTGCCCCACGGCGCTGCTGAACTTCTGGGTCGGCCCGATGCTGGCCGAGTTCATGCTGCGCTACCCGCTGGTGGAGCTGCAGGTGGAGGCCACCAACCGCCAGGTGGACCTGATCCAGGAAGGCTTCGACATCGCCCTGCGCGTGCGCTTCCCGCCCCTGGAGGGTAGCGAGCTGGTGATGAAGGTGCTGGGCGAGAGCCGGCAGATGGTGGTGGGCGCGTCGGCCCTGCGCCAGCGCCTGGGCGAGCGCCCCTCGCCCACCGAGGTGGCGGCGTTGCCGACGCTGCACTGGGGCTCGCCGCAGCGCGACTACCAGTGGCAACTGGACGGCCCCGACGGCGCCCGCGCCCAGGCCCGCTACCAGCCGCGGCTGGTCACCGACGACCTGCTGGCCCTGCGCCAGGCGGCGGTGGTCGGGGTGGGCGCCGTGCACCTGCCGTCGGTGGTGGTGCGCGAGGCGCTGGCCGACGGCAGCCTGGTCAACCTGCTGCCGGACTGGGCGCCGCGTACCGGCATCGTGCACGCCGTCTACCCTTCCCGGCGCGGCCTGTTGCCGTCGGTGCGCGGGTTGCTGAACTTCCTCGGCCAGGGCTTCGCCCACAGCGACATGGCCTGAGCCCGCCGGTCGCTGGCGGCGCAGGATCGGAAAAGGTCCGAAGCCCGCGCTATTCGCAGAAGCGCCCCTGCCGTGCCTCGGGCATCAGCTCCAGGTACTGGCGGCCGCTCATGTGCACCACGGCGTTGTGGTCGCCGGCCTCGAAGTAGATGTCCGATTGCTCGCCCAGGGATTCGTCGATCAGCGTCTCCAGGCCGAACAGGCTGCCCACCGCCGGGATGGCGCCGGGCGCGCAGTCCTCGAAGCGCGCGGAGAAATCGCCCTCGTGGGCCAGGCGCCAGTTGCGCCGGGTGAGCTTGTGCACCTTGTGCAGGTCGACCTGGCGGCTGGCTGGCACCACGGCCATCAGCCAGTGGCCCTGGAAGTCGTCGAGGATCACCGGCTTGGCCATCTGCTGCGGCGGCACGCCGGCGCGGCGGGCGGCCTCGCGGGTGGTCATGGACGTGGCGTGGGGCAGCAGATCGTAGCGACTCTGGTGCTGCGACAGGCAGCTCTGCAAACGACTGGACATGCTCATGGCACACCTCCGGGAAAGCGGCGCCGCCCCACTGCCCCGTGGCGCCGGCGCGGCCGGCTGCGGGGGAGCCTCCCGCTCCCCGTTTGCTCCAGTCTAGCGCCGCCGCCCCGGCACGGGCGGCGGGCCGACCAGGGGCGTCAGAACAGCGGGAGCGGGTAGTTGAGGATCAGCCGGTACTCGTCGAAGGCGTTGCTGCTGAAGTCGCGGCGGATGCTGGCGTTGCGCAGGCGCAGGTTCAGGCGCTTGAACGGGCCGCTCTGCACCACGTAGCCCAGCTCCGTCTCGCGCCCGCGCTCGCGGCCGTCGGCGGTATCGCGGGTGTGCACGTTGCTGCCGCGGATGTAGCGCGTCATGAACGTCAGCCCCGGCACCCCGGCGGCGGCGAAGTCGTAGTCGTAGCGCAGTTGCCAGGAGCGCTCGCGGGCCTGGTCGTAGCTGGAGTTGAAGCTGTCGTTGGCCAGGCTGCCGCCGGCGCTGCCGTTCACCCGCATCCAGCCACTGTCGCCGGACAGCCGCTGCAGTCCCAGGTAGAAGGTGTGCCCCCCCTGCCCCGCCGAAAGCAGCAGCGACAGGGTGCGGTTGTCCAATTCGCCGGCGCGGGCGGCGCCATCCTCGCGGCCGACGAAGTAGCCGAGGTCGGCGCCCAGGCGCCAGTCGCCCAGCCCCTGGCTGTGGCGCAGGTTGACGTACTGCTGGCGGTAGATGTCCTCCAGCCGCGCGTGCCACAGGCCCAGCTGCGTGGCCTGGCCGTTGAAGCGGTACTCGGCGCCGGCGAAGTCGAAGCGGTCGGAGGTGGCGTCCGGGCGCCCGGCCATGGACAGATCGTCCTGGCTGGCATCGTTACGCGGGCTGTTGCTGCGAAACTGCCCGGCGTACAGGCCCAGGCCGTCGATTTCCCGCACGCTGAGCTGGGCGCCGCGCAGGGTCTGCGGCAGCGAGCGGCCGTCGTCGGCGCGCAGCACCGGCAGGCTGGGCATCCACTCGCCGACCTTCAGCTCGCTGTTGGCCAGCCGCGCCTTGGCCGCCACCGCCAGGCGCCCGAAATCGTCCGCCGGGCGGCCGTCGTCGTGCAGCGGCAGCAACTGGGTGTCGGCGGTGCCCTTGCCGCCGTCCAGCTTCAGCGAGTACAGGCCCAGCACGTCGACGCCCAGGCCCAGGGCGCCTGGCGTATAGCCGGAGCGGGCGTCGAGGATGAAGCTCTGCGTCCATTCCTCGGCCTTGGCGCGGGGGAAGTCGGCGTCGACGAAATTGCGGTTGATGTAGAAGTTGCGCAGGTTCAGCGAGGCCTGCGCGTCCTCGGCGAAGCCCCCGGCCAGGCTCTCGCCGCTGGCCAGCAGGCAGGCGGAGGTGAGGCCGAACAGGCGACGGCCAGGGGTGGACAGCGGGTTGGCAAGGATTGTCATTGTTGTTGTTTCCTTTTCTCGGGACGAAGGCCGCCGCGCCGCTGCGGGGCAACGGCAGGACGCGGCCGGGGATGGAGGCGCGGCGGCCTCCGGATGGCTCAGCCGGCCAGCGCGAGCAGCGCCGGCACGCTGAGGACGGCGGTGTAGTAGCCCATGAACTGCACGCCGATGTTGAAGCCGAGGAAGCGGCCGAGCAGGCCGCCGACCAGGCCCACGCCGAGGATCACCAGCAGGCCCAGCACCCCGCCCTCCCACAGGCCGATCACCAGGATCAGGCCGACGAAGGTGGCGATCACCGCCTCGTGGCTGACCCGCCGCGAGACGAACGAGGCCGCGCGGTGGGCGAAGTTCATCGCGAAGGGATAGGCGATCAGCACCGCCACCAGCACCGCCAGCAGGCCGAACACCAGGAACTCCCAGGGCTCCATCAGGCTGTGCAGGTTGTGCACCTGGCCGCTGGCGGCATCCACGTAGAAGCGTGGCGGCGCGTTGAACAGCGGCGCCGCCGGGCCCGCCGCCACCGGGCTGAGCGGCAGGCCGAAGGCGATCAGCGGGATCAGCGCCTCGGCGATGTAGGTGGACTCGGTCACCCCGTTGCGCGCCGCCAGCACCGAGGTCAGGCGGTGGTAGGCATGGCGGATGCGCGAGCCGACGATCTCGCCGAGGATCACCGTCATGGCCACCGGGCTGAACACGAAGGTGGCGCTGGAGACGGCGGCGGTGCCGAGGGTCCAGCCGGCCTGGCGGCGGTCGAGCACCTTCAGCGGGTTGGGGAAGTAGCCGTCCCAGCCCTTCACGTCCGGCGCCAGGGCGAAGGTGCGCGGCTCGCTGCGGCGCATGCGCTGGCGCTCGGCCGGCGCCAGCAGGGCGAACAGCGAGACGATCAGCGGCCCCACGGCGATGCCGAGGAAGTAGCTGACCGCCAGCTTCACCCCGTGCTGGGCGGTCAGCGCCTGCAGCGCCACGATCAGCAGCACGAAGGGCCCCAGGGCCAGCAGCGCGGCCCAGCGCCCGGCGGAGAACCAGGCGATGGCCAGGGCCGCGCAGAGGAACACCCAGGGCGCCGCCTGCTTGATGGCCTCGCCGAAGGGGGCCAGCAGCACCGCGAAGAGCACCGCCAGGGGCACCGCGATGAACGCCGCCAGCACCGCGCCGGAGATCATCTTGCGCAGGGCGATGTGCGGCACGCCGAGGTTGCGCAGGAAGTTCGCCTCGCGCATCAGCGGCGTGGCCATGGTGTCGCCGGGGATGCCCAGCAGCGCCGTGGGCACCGCGTGGGTCATGTGCTTGGCCACCGCGCCGGCGAGGAAGAAGGCGAACACCCCGGCCGGGGCCACGCCCAGCAGCACCACCAGCAGGGTCAGCGGCGCCAGGGTGGTGGTTTCGTCGCTGCCGGAGACCAGGCCGATGGCGGCGAAGGCCACGGCGCCGATCACCGCCATCAGCAGGGCGACGGGCAGTTGGTCGAGGAACAGTTCCATCAGGCCACCCCTCCCATCGCCGGCGCCGCGGCGGGCGCGCGCCTCTCCGCGGCCCCGTGGGCCTGGGCGAACAGGTCGTACAGCTGGACCTCCTTCAGCTCCGCCAGCACTTCCGGCGGCAGGTCGCGCAGCTCGCCGAGGCCGCCGTACTCGGCCTCCAGCTCGCGCAGGGCCTGCTCGCGCCAGGCGGCGTCGGCCACATGCTCGACCACCAGGCGCTTGGGCTTGAACAGCATGGCGCTGATCGCCCCGCCGGCCAGGCAGCCGAGGATGCCCACCAGCATGGCGTAGGCGCGGGCCATCTGGCTGGAGTCGACGAGGCCGAGGAACAGCCGCTCGGCGAGCAGGAAGGCGCCCAGGCTGACCGCGGCGCCGATGGCGATGGCGCCGGCCAGGTGGCGGCTGTCGATGGTGTCGCCCCAGACCTCGTAGAGCCGGGCTTCGGGATGGGGACCAGGCGCCGTCGACGGCGCCGTTTCGTGGGTGTTCATGGTAAGGCTCCTGCCCTGTTGGGCTCTTGTTGTTATGTTGCGGTTGCGCTGTTTCAGGGGTGCCGCTCACCGCCTGCGGCGGCCAGGGCGCGGCCGGCGCGCGAGTCGTTGGGCCGGCCCAGCCGCTGGCTGATGGCCGTGCCCAGGCGGGCCACGGCCGGCAGGTCGACGCCGGTGGCGTAGCCCATGCCGTGCAGCAGGTGCAGCACATCCTCGGTGGCGACGTTGCCGCTGGCGCCCGGCGAATAGGGGCAGCCACCGAGGCCGGCCAGCGAGCTGTCGAAGGTGCGCACGCCGGCCTGCAAGGCCGCGTGCACGTTGGCAACGGCCATGCCGAAGGTGTCGTGGAAGTGCCCGGCGAGGGCTGCCAGCGGCAGGCGTTCGGCGCAGTGCTCTACCAGCCGCGCAGTGGCATCCGGGGTGCCCTTGCCGAGGGTGTCGCCCAGGCTGATCTCGTAGCAGCCCAGCTCGTACAGGCGCTGCGCCACCTCGCCGGCCCGTTGCGGCGCCACCGGGCCGCCGTAGGGGCAATCGAGCACGCAGGACACGTAGCCGCGCACCCGCACGCCGCGCTCGCGGGCCAGCGCCAGCACCGGCTCGAAGCGGCGCAGGCTGTCGGCGATGGAGCAGTTGATGTTGCGCTGGGAGAAGGCCTCGGAGGCGGCGGCGAACACCGCCACCTCCTCGCAGCCCGCCGCCAGCGCCGCCTCCAGGCCCTGCTGGTTGGGCACCAGGGCGCTGAAGCGCACCCCGGGCCTGCGCCCGAGGCGGCGCAGCACCTCGCCGCTGTCGGCCATCTGCGGCACCCAGCGCGGCGAGACGAAGGCGCCGGCCTCGATGTGCCGCAGCCCGGTGTCGGCCAGTTGCTCGACCAGTTCGACGCGCGCCGCCACCGGCAGCGCCTGGGGCTCGTTCTGCAGGCCGTCGCGCGGGCCGACCTCGACGATTTTCACCCGGCCGCTCATGCGCCACGCCTTTCGCGCAGCAGTTCCACCGCGCGGTCGGCACGCACGTCGCCGGCTTCCACCAGGCGCCGCGCCAGCCAGTCCACTTCCTCGCCGCGGGCGCCGGCCACCAGGGCGATGTTGCGCGCGTGCAGGGCCATGTGGCCGCGCTGGATGCCTTCGCAGGCCAGGGCGCGCAGGGCCCCGAGGTTCTGCGCCAGGCCCACGGCCACGGCGATTTCCGCCAGTTCCTGGGCGCTCTGCACGGCGAGGATGCGCAACGACAGCTGGGCCAGCGGGTGGGTGCGCGTGGCGCCGCCGACCAGGCCCACCGGCATGGGCATCTCGATGCTGCCCACCAGGTGCCCTTCGGCGTCCTTCTCCCAGGTGGTCAGCGAGCCGTAGTGGCCGCTGCGGCAGGCGTAGGCATGGGCGCCCGCCTCCACGGCGCGCCAGTCGTTGCCGGTGGCGACGATCAGGGGGTCGATGCCGTTCATGATGCCCTTGTTGTGGGTGGCCGCGCGGTAGGGGTCGACGGCGGCGAAGCAGTAGGCGTCGAGGATGCCCTCGATCACCGCCTCGCCGCTGTAGTCCCGCGACTGCAGCTGTTGTGGGGCGATGCGCACCTGGGCCCGGGCCAGGCGCAGGTCGGCCAGGTTGGAGAGGATGCGCAGGCGCGCCTGGCCGCCGGTGATGCGCTCCATCAGCGGGGCCACCGCCTCGGCCATGGTGTTCACCGTGTTGGCGCCCATGGCGTCGCGCACGTCGACGATCAGGTGCGCCACCAGCATCGGCCCGCGCGGGCTGTCGGCGAAGCAGTGCACCTCCAGGTCGCGGCAGCCGCCGCCCAGGCTGTTGAGCAGCTGGTCCTTGCGGTTGGCCAGCTCGAGTATCTCTTCCTTGTGCCGCAGCAGCGCCAGGCGCGCGTTGAACGGGTCGCCCAGGCCCACCAGCTGGACCTGGGCACGCATCAGCGGCGCGCTGCTGGAGGTGCGGAAACCGCCGCCGGCGCGGGCCAGCTTGGCCATGTAGGAAGCCGCGGCGACGATCGAGGGTTCCTCCACCACCATCGGCACCAGCAGCTCGCGGCCGTTGACCACGAAGTTGCTGGCTACCGCATAGGGCAGCTCGAAGGTGCCGAGCACGTTCTCGATCATGCCGTTGGCCACCTCCAGCGGCAGCGCACCGGGTTCGCCCAGGTGCTGCAGCTCGGGCAGCTGCAGCAGGGCCGCGAGCTGGTCGAGGCGCTGGCGAGGCGACAGGTTGCGGAATTCGGGAAGGCGGGAATCGATGGGCATCGTGGGCGTCCGTTGTGGTTCTTGTGGGATGCGGGCGGCGCCGGGGCCGCCCGAGGCCCTAAGGTGCTATGACTGGTCCCGTCGATGAAGGTACAGTTGGCTGCAACAGTACCCACACTGTACCCATGACACTCCCGGAGAGCGCCGTGCCCCGCCAGACCCTCGCCGAACAGGTCGCCCAGTCCCTCGCCCGACAGATCCGCGAAGGCGCGCTGCAGCGCGGCGACCGCCTGCCCTCGCTGCGCGAGTACATGCGCCTGCACGGCCACTCGAAGAACACCGTGATCACCGCCTACGAGCTGCTGGCCGCCCAGGGCCTGGTGGAGGCGCGCCACGGCAAGGGCTTCTTCGTCCGCGCCAGCGTCCCGCGCGGCAGCGAGGCCGAGGAGCCGCTGCCCTACACCCGCGCCCTGGACACCATCTGGATGATGCGCCAGCAGTTCGTCCGCGAGCCGGCCCGGGCGCCGCTGGGCGAAGGCTTCCCGCCGGTGGCCTGGCTGCAGGACATGCGCCTGGACCGCTTCACCCGCCAGGTGCTGCGCACCGACGCCAATTCGCTGTTCCGCTACGGCAACCGCCTGGGCAACCCGGCGCTGCGCCAGAGCCTGGTGCGCCGCCTGGCCGGCTACGCCATCGACGGCAACCCGCGGCAGCTCCTCACCACCCACGGCGCCAACCATGCGCTGGACCTGATCGTCCGGCGCTTCGTCGCCCCCGGCGACGCGGTGCTGGTGGAGAACCCCGGCTACTACCCGCTGTTCGGCAAGCTGCAGCTGCAGGGCGCGCGCATGCTCAGCGTGCCGCGCCTGGCCGACGGGCCGGACCTGCAGGTGCTGGAGCAGTTGCTGCGCCACGAACGGCCGAAGCTGTTCTTCCTGCAATCGGTGGGGCACAACCCCACCGGCTCGGACATTTCGCCGGTGAAGGCGCACCAGTTGCTGAAGCTGGCCGACGAGCACGACCTGCTGCTGGTGGAGGACGACGCCCTGGCCGACTTCAAGCCCAGTTCGGCGATCAAGGTCGCCACCCTCGACCAGTTGCGCCGCACGCTCTACGTCGGCAGCTTCTCCAAGTCGATCTCGGCCTCGCTGCGGGTCGGCTTCATCGCCGGCAGCCGCGAGCGCATCGAGGAACTGGCGGACCTGAAGATGCTGCTGCACACCAGTTGCTCGGAGTTGTGCGAGCGCACCGTGGACGTGGCGCTGGGCGAAGGCTACTTCCTGCGCCACCTCACCCGCCTGCAGGCCCAGGTCGCCGAGGCCACCCGCGCCGCGCTGGCGGTGCTGGACGAGTTGGACGCCGAGGTGCTGTGCCGCCCGCAGCAGAGCCTGTACCTCTGGGCGCGCTTCCCGCACATCGACGACGCCGCGGCCTTCACCCGCACCACGCTGCCCCAGGGCCTGGCCCTGGCGCCGGGCACCATCTTCAGCACCGATCGCGGCCAGGCCAACCCCTGGATGCGCCTGAACGTCGCCTACCTGCAGGACCCGCTGTTCGCCGCCTGCGTGCGTCAGGCCCGGGGCGCGCGGCGGTAGACCAGGGTGTCCTGGGTGCCATGCCAGGCATCGTTGCGCGCCCCGCGCAGGGTGCGCACCAGGCAGAAGCCGGCGGCCTCGGCCAGGCGCTGGCTGCGCGGGTTGGCCGAGGACGTGGTGAGGTAAAGCCTGGCCCTCGGCAGTTGCGCGCAGACCTCGCGCAGGGCCGCGCTCAGGTAGCCCTGGCCGGCGAAGCGCGAACTGGCCCAGTAGCCGATCACGTAGCTGTCGCCCCTGCCCCGGGGTTGCAGGCCGATGCAGCCGATCACTTCGGCGCGGTCGGCGGAGAGCAGGAACAGGCGCTTCTCCGCCAGGGGCGCGGCGTAGTTGGCGATGGCGCCCTTGAGCGAGCGCAGCACCTGCTCGGCGCTCACCTGCGGCGTCACCCAGTCGAGGAAGGGCGCGTGCTCCGCGTAGCTGTCCTGCAGGGCCCGGCGCAAGGGTTCGCAGAGCGCCAGGCTGGGGCGTACCAGCACGGCGTCGCGGGTGGTCAGGCGGTACTCCACGGGTGGCGTCTCTTCAGGTGGCGGCATTCGGCCAGACTACCTCAGCCCGGCGCCGCCGGCACCTCCCGGCTGCGTCGGGCGGCGGCGGGACGGGCGGTCGCTGGCGGGGTTCCCGGCGCCTGCTTTACTTCGATTAGCCCGGCCGATTGGCAGCGTGCCACGCCAAGGAGGACGCCCATGCCCCGCGTGCAAAAGGACCCGCTGGAGCCCCAGCTGGAGAACGAACGGGAGCGCATCGCCTTCCGCCGCGAAAGCCTCGGCCTGAACGCCGATGCGTACAAGTGGGGGCTGGGGCTGTCCGGCGGCGGCATCCGCAGCGCCACCTTCTGCCTGGGCGTGCTGCAGGCCCTGGCCCGGGCACCGTCGCCGCGCCGCGGCGAGCAGGTGCAGGGCGAGGCGCCGCCGCTGCTGGCAGACTTCGACTACCTGTCCACGGTCAGCGGTGGCGGCTACGTCGGCAGCTTCCTCTACAGCCTGTTCCTGCCCGGGCGCCTGCGCGAACTGCCGCCGCGCCACCCGCCGGCGCCGGCCAGCGATGCACGCCAGGCCGCCCTGGACGCCTATGGCGTGTTGCGCCACGAGCCGCCGGGGCGCATCAGCACCAGCACCGACTACCAGGGCGCCAACATCCTCGGGGCGCCCGGCGCCTGGCTGCGGGAGAACGGCCGCTACCTCACCCCCACCGGGGCCGGCGACATGTTCTATGCCCTGGCGATGACCTGGCGCAACTGGCTGTCGCTGCACCTGGTGATCGGCATGCCGCTGCTGCTGGCCTTCGCCCTGCTGTACCTGTTCCGCCTGGCGCTGACCGCCAACCTGCTGCTGGTGCCCGCCGCGCTGTTCGTCTTCGCCGTGCTGCCGCTGGTGATCGCCTACTGGCAGGTCATCCCGCGCAACGACCTGGACGAACGGCCGAGCCTGTTCAACTGGGCCGCCGGCGCCACGCTGACGATGTTCATCGCGCTGGCCATCGGCTGCGTGCTGTGCCTGCTGCTGGGCTACGGGCCACTGGCCGCCTGGCACCTGGTGGCCGCGGTGGTGGTGGCGCTGGCCATGCTCGCCGCCGCCCTGCTGGTCCGCCGCATGGCACCGAAGCGACCGCGCCCCGGTGGCGGCAACGGCCCGCGGGCGCGCCTGGGTGCCGCCATCGAGCGCCTGGCGGGTACCCTGCAAGGCACCGGCGTGCTGCGCGGGGTGGCCCGCAACTGGCTGCTGCAGTTCGCCGCCTGGGTGCGGCCGGGGCCGCGCGACGAGCTCGGCCCCGACTCGGTCCGCAACTACCGGGTGCTGGTGACCCGCTGCCTCAGCCAGGCGCTGATCCTCACCGCCGCCCTGCTCTACCTGGCCCTGCTCGGCCTCCTCGCCGAGGAGCTCTACGAGAAGCTGCACGGCCCCTGGGCCGCCGGCGTGGGCGGGGTGCTGCCGCTGCTGATCTGGCTGGTGCGCAAGCTGGCGGTGTTCAAGGACGAGAAGGCCATCCCCGGCTGGCTGGCGAAGCTGCCGCTGGACGTGCTAGGGCTGATCGCCGGTGTGCTGCTGCTGTCCGTGGTGTGCCTGGCCTGGGCGCTGTTCGCCCTCTGGGTGGGCGCCGACGGCGCCGCCCGCCTCGACCAGGACGGCGCCCTGCTGCGGCTGTTCCTGCTCGGCCTCTCGGCGCTGCTGGTGGCCTTGCTGAACAGCCAGTTCGTCGGCTTCCTCAATACCTCGACGCTGCAGCCCTACTACGCCGCGCGGCTGACCCGCGCCTACCTGGGCGCCTCGAACGGCGAACGCTTCGCGGAAACCGACAGCGCCACCCGCAAGCGCCAGATGAGCGTCGCCGAGCCCCAGCGCGGCGACGACCTCGCCGTGGAGCACTACTACGGCCCGCCCACCGCCGGCCCGCTGCACCTGCTCAACGTCACCCTGAACCTGACCGTCGACCCCGCCGAGCAACTGGTCCAGCGCGACCGCAAGGGCAAACCGCTGTGCCTGGCGCCCGGCGGCCGGCACATCAGCGAGCCGGCCTTCATCTACGACGGCACGCCGCAGCGCCGCGGCCCGGCCACGGGCCTGGCCTCGGAAATCGGCATGCCGCTGAGCATCGGCCAGTGGGTGGGCATCTCCGGCGCCGCGGTCAGCACCGGCCTGGGCCGCGCCACCAGCCTGGGCTATTCGCTGGTGCTGGGCCTGGCCAACGTGCGCCTGGGCGTCTGGTGGCCGAGCCGCTTCGAGGCCGTGCACGACCAGGCCCCGGGCTTCGCCAGCCTGCTGCCGACGCAGACCTACCTGCTCTACGAGCTGACCGCGCACTTCCACGGCCACCGCCGCGAGTACCAGTACCTGTCCGACGGCGGCCATTTCGAGAACACCGCCGGCTACGAACTGCTGCGCCCGGGGCGTGACATCGAGCTGACGCTGGTGTGCGACTGCGGCTGCGACGCCGACTACCGCTTCGACGACCTGGCCAACCTGGTGCGCCTGGCGCGCATCGACCACCACCTGGAAGTGCGCGAGGACAGTGGCGTGCTGCGCAACCCGGTGCTGGCCAAGGTGTTCGGCAGCCTGGAGGAGTTCCGCCAGCCGCCGGCAACGAACGCCAGCAAGTGCGCGCTGCTGTTCGAGGTGAGCGACTGCGCCGATGGCGAGGCGCGCCCGCCCCGCCCGGAGGCGCCGCCGCGCCGCTGGCTGCTGGTGCTCAAGCCACGGCGGATCGCCGGCATGTCCGCGGATGTGCTCAACTACGCCCGCGAAAACCCCGAGTTCCCCAACCAGACCACCGCCGACCAGTTCTTCGACGAGGCGCAGTTCGAGAGCTACCGCCAGCTCGGCCTGGACATAGGCCGCCTGCTGTTCGGCGACGGCCAGGTCGCGCGGGAACTGTGGGATTACCTGGACATCCATTGAGGCAGGGGCGCCGCTCCCCTGCCAGGAGAACGCCTGTAGTGACGGAAACCAAGCCATGATCGACCTGGAACTGACCAAGCGCCTGCTGGAGGGCGCCCGCCGCGCCGACGGCGGTCCCTTCCCGGCGGAGGCCATCGCCCGCCACTACCACGCCGAACTGCACCGCCGCCTGGGCGCGGAGGCGCCGGATGCCGACGTGGTCATCGCCAACGCGCTGATCCTCACCGACCTGATGCGCCGCCTGGGCCTGCTGGAAGGCCTCTACCACGGCAACGAGGTCGGCACCCCCAGCGACGGCGAACGCCTGACCGGGGACGGCGAGCGCTTCCTCGTGCTGCTGGACGATCCGCGATTCGTCGAGTACCTGGGCAGCCAGCCGCTGCGCGGCGACCGCGATACGGTGCTGGAGGCTATTCGTCGATTCAGTCCGGCGGGTGGATGAGCCTGGCATATGGGGCTTGCGTAGGATGGGTGTCGTACCAGCCGGCAATACCGGCGTTTCCGGCTGACGCCGGACTTCCCGTTCACGCCGAACGGTCCCCTCTCCCTTCAGGGGGAGGGCTAGGGAGGGGGCTTGGTGTCAGGGGAAACGCCATCACTGGGATCGAGCTCCGTCCCCTCTCCCCAGCCCTCTCCCTGAAGGGAGAGGGGGCTGTCCCGAGCAAACGGATAACGCAGCGTCAGCCGGCAAGTCCGTAGGGCGAATAACCGTTCGCGGTTATCCGCCGCCATTCGTGCCGCCGGTGAGTCCAATCGCGGACGGAGTCCTACGTTCGTGCCTCCTGGAACCGTAGTAAGCGGACTCCGTCCGCGATTCGGCGGATAACGCCGTAGGCGTTATGCGCCCTACGGACTATCGCGAACGTGGGGACCCGGGGTTCGCGAGCAAGCTCGCTCCTACGAAGAGCAGTGCCGCTCTTGCTCTGGTTTTTAGACTTCCAGAGAAACAACCGAGCGCACCGGAACGCCCCTTCAGGAGGCCGAGCGAAACCGGCGCTCAGGAGGTCATGCGACATGGATGTCGCTAGAGCCCCGATCAGCACAGGGACGTGCTGTCGGGGCGGGCCTCCGTGGCGGGGGAATTCGCGAGGGTAGCCCGGCTCCATCGGGCCCGTATGTCGGGGCAAGCGTTTTGGTTACTTTGGGGCGATTGCCAAAGTGACTCGCCCGAGGGGGCGAAACAAGAAACATCAACGCACTCGGAGCGGCGCGCCACACCCAAACCCAATAGACAGTTGCTCCTACGACCGTGCTTCCTGGAACCGTAGGACTCTGTCCGCGATCATGGCGTTATCCGAATACCTCACCCCGGATCGAGCTCCGCACCCTCTCCCGCTCAGAACCCCACGCTCGCCTGCACGAAGAACGTCCGCGGCTGGCCGGCGTAGATGCCGGCGTTGTTGTCGCTGGAGCGGGTGAAGCTCTCCTTGTCGAAGATGTTCTTCACCCCCGCGCCGAGCTTGAGGTTGGACAGCTGCGGGCCGAAGTCGTAGCCCACCCGGGCGTTCCACAGGGCGTAGCCGGGGATGTCGCCGTACTGGCCGTCGGCGGTCGGCTCGGTGATGTAGTTGTGGGTGAAGCTGCCGTCGGCGTTGGTGCTCGGGCCAGGGGAGCTCTGTTTCGACTGGGCGAAGGCGTCGACGTTGTAGGTCCAGCGGTCGCGCACGTAGCGCAGGCCCAGGGTGGCCACCTGGCGCGAGTAGAACGGCAGGTCTCGGCCCTTGAAGCCGGGGATCTCGCCTTCGTAGGTGGCGCGGGTGTAGGTCAGAGTGCCGTAGGCGGACAGGCCTTCCAGGCGCGGGTCGAGCGCCGCCAGGTCGTAGTGCAGCGAGGTCTCGATGCCCTGGTGCTTGGTGGCGCCCAGGTTGGTCCAGCCCACGTCGTTGCTGATGTACTGCAGCTCGTCGTCGAAGTCGATGTAGAACAGCGTCACCTCGCCGCCCCAGGCGCCGTCGTCGTAGCGCGTGCCGAGCTCGTAGGTGCGCGCCTTCTCCGGTTCCAGGCCGTCGGCGGTCTGGTCGCCGCGGCCGCCCTGGCCGAGCTGGAAGTACTGCAGGCTGCCGAAGGAGGTCTCGTAGTTGGCGAACAGCTTCCAGGCGTCGGAGACGTGGTACATCACGCTCAGCGCCGGCAGCGGCTCGTTGTAGTCCTTGCTGCGGTTCTTCGCCTGCACCGGCTTGCCCTTGTTGTCCAGCACCGGGCGGTCCTGCCAGTCGGTGGAGATGCGCTCGAAGCGGATGCCGGGGGTCACCGTCCAGTTGCCGACGTCGATCTTGTCGTCGATGTACAGCGAGTTGGCCTCGGTGCCGCCGGTGCGGTCCTGGTAGACGTGGCCGTCGGCGCCGGGTTGCGGCGTGGGCACGTTGTTCACCAGGGCTACCTGGGAGGCGCGCTCTTCCATGTCTTCCTTCAGGTAGCGGTAGCCGACGCTGGCTTCCTGGGTGGTCGGGCCGAGGAAGAAGATCCGCGACAGGCGCGGCTCGAAGCCGAAGGTGTGGTAGTCGCGCGGGTAGGACGCGAGGGTCTTGAGGTCGCGGTTGGCGATGTCGCTGCCGCGGAAGCTGTCGCTGTAGTAGGTCAGCACTTCCAGCTGGGTCAGGTCGTCGATCTTGCGCGTCCACTTGAACGAGCCGTCGCTGCGGCGGCCGCGGAAGTTGTCGTAGTCGCGCACCGACTGGTAGGGGTCGTGGTCGTACTGCGCCTGGGTCAGGCCGCCGGGCATGTCGGCGGTGCCGTCGTAGTAGTGCAGGTTCAGCGCGAAATCGCCGGCGTCGGTGGGCGCCCAGTGGGTCTTCAGGGTGACGTCGTCGATGTCGTTGTGGTTGTTGCTGTCGCGGTAGCCGTCGCCCTTCACCCCGGAATACAGCAGGGCCATGCCGATGCCGTTGTCGGCGGTGCCGCCGATGAAGGCGTTCTGCATCTGCTTCCAGCCGCCGTGGCCGGCGTGCTCGACGGTGGTGCCCACCTCGCCGGAGAATTTCTCGGGAATGGCGCGGGTGACGAAGTTGATCACCCCTCCGACGTTCTGCGGGCCGTAGCGCACGGAACCGGCGCCGCGCACCACGTCGATGCTGTCGTAGCTGCCGGCCACGCCGGGGAACATCGACAGCTGCGGCTGGCCGTAGGGCGCCACGGCGGCCGGCACGCCGTCGATGAGGATGGTGGAGCGCGGCGACAGGCGCGAGGTCAGGCCGCGCACGCCGACGTTGAGGGAGACGTCGCTGCCGCCGGTGCCGTTGTTGTCCTGCACCTGCACGCCGGGGATGCCGCGCAGCGCCTCGCGCACGCTGACCACGCCCTTCTCCTGCATGGCCTCGCGGCGCACCACGGTGCGCGCACCGGGGTGGTTCTGCACGTCGCGTTCCTGGGCGTCGGCCAGCCAGTCGCCGACCACCTTCACCTCGGAGGACTCCATCTGCAGCGGCTCGTCGGCGCCGGCCGCGCGCTTGCGCAGGACGATGCCGTTGCCGACCACCTGGTAGTCCAGGCCGCTGCCCTGCAGCAGGCGCTCCAGGGCCTGCTCCGGGGTCAGTTCGCCGCTGACCGCCGGGGCCTGCTTGCCGTCCACCAGGTCGGGGGTGAAGAACAGCTGCAGCGACGTCTGCTGGCCCAGTTGCTTGAGCGCGTCGTTCAGCGGCATCGGGTGGATGTCCACCTGGGCGGCCTGGGCCTGGCCGATGGCGGCGGCGATGGCCAGGCTCAGGGCCAGTGGCAGCAGGCGCCGGCCGGCGCGGGGGGAAGGCATGCGAAGCGAAGGGTTGGTCACGATGTTCCTGTTCCTTGAGGTCCCAATGGCGGCTCGCAGGAAAGGGGCCTGGCGAGCCTTTGCCGGGGAAGACGAAACAGGGCGATGAAAACCTGAATCTAACGGAGAATTATTTCGCTCGAGCCGTCGGGCAAGGCCCGCACCCTGACCGGCAGCAGGTGCGGCAGCGCCATCAGCAGGGCGTCGGTGTCGTCCACGCGGAACACGCTGGTCAGGCGCATCTTCGCCACTTCCGGCCCTGCGACGCGCAGCGGCTGGGCACGGTAGCGGGAAACCTCGCGGGCCACTTCGGCCAGGCTCGCGCCGTTGAACACCAGGCGCCCGTCGCGCCAGGCGGTCTGTGCGGCGACGTCGGTGGCCGCAGCCGGCGCCACCCGCCCCCGGGCGTCGATGCGCGTGCCCAGCCCCGCGGTCAGCAACTGCTCGGCGGCGGCCGCTTCACGCCCGGCCACCCGTACCTTGCCCTCCTCCACCGCTACCCGCACTTCCCCGGCGTCGCGGCGCACGTCGAAGCGCGTGCCGGTGACGGTCACCGCGCCCAGCCCTGCGTCGACCACGAAGGGCCGGTCGGCGGCATGGGCGACGCTGAACATGGCCTCGCCGCGCTCCAGGGTCACGTCGCGGCGCAGGTCTCGGAAGCGCACCTGCAGGCGGGTGTTGCCGTTGAGTTCCAGCTGGCTGCCGTCGGGCAGCTCCACCTGGCGGCGTTCGCCCAGGGCGGTGTGGAACTCGGCGCTGTAGTCGCGGCCCCAGCCACCGAACAGCACGACGCCGGCGGCCAGCCCGGCCACGCAGGCCGCCGCGGCGAACGCCGGCCAGCGCCGCCGCGTGCCGCGCGGGCGCAGGGTGATGGGCTCGTCGGCGGCCAGCTGGCGCAGGCGCTGCGCCGGGATCAGGTCGGCGGCGCTCCACAGGCGCTGCAACTGCTCGAATTCGTGGCGGTGCGCCGGCGTCGCCAGCCAGGCCTCGAAGGCGGCCTGCCCGGCGGCGTCCAGCGCGCCGTCCTGGAGGCGCGCGAACCAGCGGGCGGCGGCGTCGCGCGGCGGCTCGGTCAGCGCCATGGGCGTTTCCCCGGCACGGTCCTGAGGGTGGGTTTCACTGGCTGGTCCTTCATCACGGTGAATCACGGTGCATCGCCCAGGCGGTCCCTGAGGTGGCGCAGGGTACGGATCATATATTTTTCCACCATGTTCTTGCTCAACCCCAGCCGCTCGGCGATTTCCGCCTGGGACAGCCCCTCCAGCTTCTGCCAGACGAACACCTTGCGGCAATTGGCCGGGAGTTCGGCCAGGGCGCGTTCGATGGAACCGGCCAGCTGTACCGCGTGCATGGTGGTCTCCGGGTCGCCGTCGGGCGCTTCGTGCCCGTCCAGGTGCTCGATGCCCACCGGCGGGTGCGCCTGCTCGCGGCGGAAGGCGTCGATGGCCAGGTTGCGCGCCGTGCGATGCAGGTAGGCACGCGGCTGCGCCACCGCGGCCTGCGGGGTTTCCAGCAGGCGCAGGTAGGTGTCGTGGGCCAGGTCCTCCGCATCGACGCGGTTGCGCAGGCGGCGGGTCCAGGCTCCGATGAGCTCCTCGTAGTGTTCGAAGAGGCCAGGCTTGCGCGGTGGTTTGGCGGGCATGGGGGGAATAAACGCGAAGAATGAGCAAATGGTAATGCTTCCTGTTTTCCGCTGGCAATCTCCGCCCGGCAACTTCCCGCGGCATTTCCACCGGCAAGCCGCCGGAACCCCGGGCCGCCTGTGCCCGTCAATCCAGTAGACGCAACGAGGAAGGAGCATCGAACATGAAAGGCATTGGCATCCTCCGCGGCGCCCTGCTCTGGGGCGCCCTGCTGGTATCCGCACCGCTGCTGGCGGCGGACGCCGGGGTGCAGGACTTCGTCAGCCGGGCCTCGGCCGCCGGCCTGGCCAACATAGACGCGGCCAAGATGGCGCTGAGCAAGAGCCGCTCGGCGGACGTGAAGACCTTCGCCGTCCACCTCATCGACGACAACACCAAGACCAACGTCCAGCTCAAGACCCTGGCCGAAAGCCGCCGCCTGCAACTGGCCGAAGGGCCCGACGAGGCCGGCCGCGCCAGGCTGCAGGAGCTGCAGGCGCGCCAGGACGACTTCGACGCAGCCTTCGCCCACAGCCAGGTGCGCGCCCAGGAAGAGGCGCTGCAGCTGTTCAGCGAGGCGGCGGAACAGGCCGGCGACGAGGACGTGCGGCAATTCGCCCAGAACAACCTGGCGGTGCTGCGCCTGCACCTGCAGATGGCCCGCCAGTTGGCCGAGGCCCATGGCGCCGGCTGAGCGCCGCGGCCCCTCGTCGCGGGCCGGCCTGGGCCGGGCGAAACCGGCTAAACCTACTGGGGACGATACGCAGGACGGCTCCGGGCCGCGCAGGAGCGCGCGGACGCGGCCCCATGAAGACACCACAGGAGAACCCCCATGACCCCGCATCGATGGTTTCCCTCCCGCCGGCACGACGGCGTGGCCGAACTGCAGGCCCTGGTCGACGAGCTGGGGGGGCTGCTCGAAGGCAGCCACGACCTGGCCGCCAAGGACATCCCCGCGTTCAAGGCGCGCCTGCGCCACCTGACGGACGACTGCCATGCCATCGGCGACCGCCTGGCCTACCAGGGCCGGCGCGCACTGCGCCGCGGTGGCGACTACGCCAGCGAGCATCCCTGGCAGGTCGCGCTCATCCTCGCCGCCACCTGCGGAGCGCTGGTCGCCGCCTGCCTTATCAACCGCCGGCGCTGAACCCGCACCGCCGCCCGGGCGCCAGGCCCGCACCTCGTACGCGAACCGCGCCACGGATTCGGCGCGTGCAGGCCTTCGAGCGCTTCCCCACCGGGTATTTTTAGTATGTAATTACATGCTACGTAGTACATTACGAAATCATGGGAGCGGCCATGGCACGGGGCGGGATCAACAAGGCGCTGGTACAGAAGGCGCGCATGGCCATACTGGCCCGCGGGGAGAACCCGAGCATCGACGCCCTGCGCGTGGAGCTGGGCAACACCGGCTCCAAGACCACCATCCACCGCTACCTGAAGGAGCTGGAAGCCGAAGCCGGCGGCAGCGCCGAGCGTCCCCTCGCGTTCAGCGAGGAGCTGGGCAACCTGGTCGCGCAGCTGGCCGAGCGCCTGCAGCAGGAGGCCCGCGACTCGGTGACCGAGGACCGCGCCAGGCTGTCCCGCGAGCGGCTGGACTACCAGCAGCAGGTGCGCACCGCCCAGCAGCGCATCGAGCAGTTGCAGGCCCAGAACCAGGCGCTGGAGACGCAACTGCGGGAAACCCGCGAGCAGCTGGAGCAGACCCGCCAGCAGAAGCACCAGGGCGAGCTGGCCAGCGCCCGCCTGCGCCAGGCCGCCGGCGACCTGGAGACCCGCCTGCGCGAACGCGACGCGCAGATCGCCGCGCTGGAGGAAAAGCACAACCACGCCCGCCTCTCCCTGGAGCACTACCGCCAGACCGCGAAGCAGGAACGCGAACAGCAACAGCGCCAGCACGAAGCCCAGCTGCAGCAGCTGGCGGGCGAACTGCGCCAGGCGCAGCAGGGCCTGGCCGCGCGCCAGGACGAGCTGACACGGCTGAACCGCGACAACGAGCGCCTGCTCACCGAGGCGCGCCTGCTGCGCGACCAGCAGCAGGAGCAACAGCAGCAGCTGGCCCGCCACGCCCTGGCGATGGAAGCCCTGCGCCAGGAACGGGCCCAGGCCGAAGGCGCCCGCTCGGTGCTGGAGCAGCGCAACCTGGCCCAGGGCGAGGAACTGGCGCGCCTGGAGCAGCACGGCCGCGAGCAGTCCCGGCAGTTGCAGGCCCTGCAGCAGCGCCTGCAGGAGCTGAGCCTGGCGCTGCGCGACGAAGCGCCCTGAAGCGTCTTCTGCGACTTATTGCCGGTGGCGCCCCGCGTCTCGCCAGCTAGGCTATAGCGACCACCCGGGTTTCTTTCGCAGCGACCAGCGACCTCCCGCAAGCCGGGACGTCGGCCCTGCCGGCGCTTGGTCCAGCGGCTTTCCGGCCCTTCGGCCGGGAGATTGCCCGGGGCGCTGAACAAGCGTGGACCTATCGCAACCGGCAAGGTATTCCGCAATGCACGATATCGACCCCGTTGAAACCCAGGAGTGGCTGGACGCCCTGGAATCGGTGCTCGACCGCGAAGGCGAAGAGCGCGCCCACTACCTGATGACGCGCATGGGCGAGCTGGCCAGCCGCACCGGCACCCAACTGCCCTACGCCATCACCACCCCCTACCGCAACAGCATCCCGGTGGGCCACGAGGCGCGAATGCCGGGGGACCTGTTCATGGAGCGGCGCATCCGCTCGCTGGTGCGCTGGAACGCCCTGGCCATGGTGATGCGCGCCAACCACAAGGACCCGTCCCTGGGCGGCCACATCTCCACCTTCGCCTCCTCGGCGACGCTCTACGACATCGGCTTCAACTACTTCTTCCGCGCCCCCACCGAGGAACATGGCGGTGACCTCATCTACTTCCAGGGCCACGCCTCCCCCGGCATCTACGCCCGCGCCTTCATCGAGGGGCGCCTGAGCGAGGAGCAGCTGGAGAACTTCCGCCAGGAGGTGGACGGCCACGGCCTGTCCTCCTACCCGCACCCCTGGCTGATGCCGGACTTCTGGCAGTTCCCCACCGTATCCATGGGCCTGGGGCCGATCCAGGCCATCTACCAGGCGCGCTTCATGAAGTACCTGGAAAGCCGCGGCTTCATTCCCCCGGGCCAGCAGCGCGTGTGGTGCTTCCTCGGCGACGGCGAGACCGACGAGCCCGAATCCCTCGGCGCCATCTCCCTGGCCGGGCGCGAGAAGCTGGACAACCTGATCTTCGTGGTCAACTGCAACCTGCAGCGCCTGGACGGCCCGGTGCGCGGCAACGGCAAGATCATCCAGGAGCTGGAAGGCGTGTTCCGCGGCGCCAGCTGGAACGTCATCAAGGTCATCTGGGGCCGCTTCTGGGACCCGCTGTTCGCCAAGGACACCGCCGGCCTGCTGCAGGCGCGCATGGACGAGGCGGTGGACGGCGACTACCAGAACTACAAGGCCAAGGACGGCGCCTACGTGCGCGAGCACTTCTTCGGCACCCGCCCGGAACTGCTGGAGATGGTCAAGGACCTCTCCGACGACGAGATCTGGAAGCTCAACCGCGGCGGCCACGACCCCTACAAGGTCTACGCGGCCTACCACGCGGCGGTGAACCACAAGGGCCAGCCGAGCGTGATCCTGGCCAAGACCATCAAGGGCTACGGCACCGGCACCGGCGAGGCGAAGAACATCGCCCACAACATCCACGAGATCGACGTGGCCAGCCTGCGCGCCTTCCGCGACCGCTTCGACATCCCGATCCGCGACGCCGACCTGGAGAAGGTGCCCTTCTACAAGCCCGAGCCCGGCAGCGCCGAGGCCAAGTACCTGGCCGAGCGCCGCGCCGAGCTGGGCGGCTCGGTGCCGCACCGCCCGGGCAACGCCTTCAGCGTGCCGGTGCCGCCGCTGGAGACCCTCAAGGCCATGCTCGACAGCACCGGCGACCGCGAGATCTCCACCACCATGGCCTTCGTGCGGATCATCTCGCAGCTTATCAAGGACAAGGAGATGGGCCCGCGCATCGTCCCCATCATCCCCGACGAGGCACGCACCTTCGGCATGGAGGGCATGTTCCGCCAGCTGGGCATCTACTCCTCGGTCGGCCAGCTGTACGAGCCGGTCGACAAGGAACAGCTGATGTTCTACCGCGAGGACAAGAAGGGCCAGATACTGGAGGAAGGCATCACCGAGGCCGGCGCCATGTCCTCGTTCATCGCCGCCGGCAGCGCCTACAGCAACTACCGCCAGCCGATGCTGCCGTTCTACATCTTCTACTCGATGTTCGGCTTCCAGCGCATCGGCGACCTGGCCTGGGCCGCCGGCGACGCCATGGTCCGCGGCTTCCTGCTCGGCGGCACCGCCGGGCGCACCACCCTCAACGGCGAAGGCCTGCAGCACGAGGACGGCCAGAGCCACGTGCTCGCCTCGGTGATCCCCAACTGCCGCACCTACGACCCCACCTACGCCTACGAGCTGGCGGTGATCATCCACGACGGCGCGCGGCGCATGCTGCAGGAACAGCAGAACATCTTCTACTACATCACCGTGATGAACGAGAACTACCCGCACCCGGCCATGCCCGCCGGCGCGGAGGAAGGCATCATCCGCGGCATGTACCTGCTGGAGGAAGACAAAAAGGACGCCGCCCACCACGTGCAGCTGCTGGGCTCGGGCACCATCCTGCGCGAAGTGGAGGCCGCGGCGAAGATCCTCCGCGAGGACTTCGGCATCGGCGCCGACGTCTGGTCGGTCCCCAGCTTCAACGAGCTGCGCCGCGACGGCCTGGCCACCGAGCGCTGGAACCGCCTGCACCCGGAGCAGAAGCCGGCGAAGAGCTACGTCGAGCAGTGCCTGGAAGGCCGCAAGGGCCCGGTGATCGCCTCCACCGACTACATGAAGCTGTACGCCGAGCAGATCCGCCAGTGGGTACCGGGCAAGGAATACAAGGTGCTGGGCACCGACGGCTTCGGCCGCAGCGACACCCGCCGCAAGCTGCGCGACTTCTTCGAGGTGGACCGCCGCTGGATCGTCCTGGCGGCGCTGGAGTCCCTGGCCGACCGCGGCGACATCGAGCCCAAGGTGGTGGCCGAGACCATCGTCAAGCTCGGCCTCGACCCGAACAAGCGCAACCCCCTGGACTGCTGAGGAGACGCATCGTGAGCGAGCTGATCCGCGTACCCGACATCGGCAACGGCCAGGGTGAAGTCATCGAACTGCTGGTCAAGGTCGGCGACAAGGTCGAGGCCGAGCAGAGCCTGCTGACCCTGGAATCCGACAAGGCCAGCATGGAAATCCCCTCGCCCAAGGCCGGCGTGGTGAAGAGCATCAAGGTCAAGGTCGGCGACACCCTGAAGGAGGGCGACGAAATCCTCGAACTGGAGGCCGAGGGCGCCGCCGCCGAGGCACCCGGGGCAGAAGCTCCCACCCCGGCTGCCGAAGCGCCCGCCGAGGCACCGGCGCCTGCGCCGACGCCACGGGCAAGTGGCGGCGGCGTACAGACGGTGCGGGTGCCGGACATCGGCAACGGCCAGGGCGAGATCATCGAGCTGATGGTCAAGGTCGGCGAGCGCATCGAGGCCGACCAGAGCCTGCTGACCCTGGAGTCCGACAAGGCCAGCATGGAAATCCCCTCGCCCGCCGCCGGCGTGGTCAAGGCCCTCAAGGTGAAGCTCGGCGACACCTTGAAGGAAGGCGACGAAATCCTCGAACTGGAAGCCGAGGGCGAGGCAGCCCCGGCTGCAGCCTCTGCGGCAGCGGCAGCGGCACCGGCACCGGCATCGGCAGCGGCGCCGGAAGCCACCCCCAGCGCCCCGGCGCCCGCCGCCGCGCCGGCCAAGGCCGAGGCGCCCCCGCCGGTGGGCGCGCCCAGCCGCGACGGCGCCAAGGTCCACGCCGGCCCGGCCGTGCGCATGCTGGCCCGCGAGTTCGGCGTCGAACTGGCGGAAGTGAAGGCCACCGGGCCCAAGGGCCGCATCCTCAAGGAAGACGTGCAGCTGTTCGTCAAGGAGCAGCTGCAACGGCCCAAGGGCGCGGCGGCGGGAGCCGGCGGCGGCGCGGGCATCCCGCCGATCCCGGAAGTCGACTTCAGCAAGTTCGGCGAAGTGGAAGAAGTGGCCATGACCCGCCTGATGCAGGTCGGCGCCGCCAACCTGCACCGCAGCTGGCTGAACGTGCCCCACGTGACCCAGTTCGAGTCGGCCGACATCACCGAGGTGGAAGCCTTCCGCGTGGCGCAGAAGGCGGTGGCGGAAAAGGCCGGCACCAAGCTGACCATCCTGCCGATCCTGCTCAAGGCCTGCGCCCACCTGCTCAGGGAGCTGCCGGACTTCAACAGCTCCCTGGCCCCCAGCGGCAAGGCGCTGATCCGCAAGAAATACGTGCACCTCGGCTTCGCCGTGGACACCCCGGACGGCCTGCTGGTGCCGGTGATCCGTGACGTCGACCGCAAGAGCCTGCTGCAGCTGGCCGCCGAGGCCGCGGAACTGGCGGAGAAGGCGCGCACCAAGAAGCTCCCGGCCGACGCCATGCAGGGCGCCTGCTTCACCATCTCCAGCCTCGGCCACATCGGCGGCACCGGCTTTACACCGATCGTCAACGCGCCGGAAGTGGCGATCCTGGGGGTGAGCAAGGCGACCATCCAGCCGGTGTGGGACGGCAAGGCCTTCCAGCCACGGCTGATGCTGCCGCTGTCGCTGTCCTACGACCACCGGGTGATCAACGGCGCCGCCGCGGCACGCTTCACCAAACGCCTGGGGGAACTGCTGGCAGATATCCGAACGTTGTTGCTGTGATCCGCCATGATCGCGGACAGAGTCCGCTCCTACGGTTCCAGGTAGGCGCGGACGTAAGCGGGCCCTGCCCGCGAATCGCGCGCAGGGCGCGCTCCTACAGGTGGGACAGCCGTGGCGGGGTAGGAGCGGACTCCGTCCGCGATTGGACTCACCGACCACGCCGGACGCCACCGTGGCACGGATGGCGGCGGATAACCGCGAACGGTTATTCCTACACGAATCCCCGTAGGGCGCATAACGCCTACGGCGTTATCCGCCGCCATCCCCGGGTACTGACGTTCCGGCAGAACACGAAGCGATCCCTATCACCGCGAGCGCATGGGTTTCGCCCGGGCCCACCTCATCCTGCAAAAGGCGCGAGCCCATGCCCCTCCCCCGTCATCGACTATGCTGAAACCACGGGTTCGCAAGCACCCCCTGCCGCCACCTGGGCGGGCCGCAAGCCTCAGCCGGAGCCTGTCGACACCGTGTTAGCCAGCCCTGCCCTGACCGCCTTCATCGCCCCCAGCGGCCCCGCCCTGCGCTTCGCCGGCAAGACCCTGCTGGCCGGCGGCATCGCCCTGTGGCTGTCGTTCCGACTGGACCTGGAGCAGCCGCAGTGGGCGCTGATGACGGTGTTCATCGTGTCCCAGCCGCTGTCCGGGATGGTCGTCGCCAAGGGCCTGTTCCGCCTGCTCGGCACCCTGGTCGGGACCACCATGGCGGTGGTCATCATGGCGCTGTTCGCCCAGACGCCCTGGCTGTTCCTGCTGGTGGTGGCGCTGTGGATGGGCCTGTGCACCGCGGCCTCGACCCTGCTGCGCAACCATGTGTCCTATGCCTTCGTGCTGTCCGGCTACACGGTGGCGATCATCGCCCTGCCGGCGATCAACGTGCCGCTGCAGGTGTTCGACCAAGCCGTGGCGCGCTGCACGGAAATCTGCCTGGGCATCGTCTGCGCCTCGGTGGTCAGCGCCACCCTGTGGCCGCAACGGGTCGAGGAGAACCTCGCACGGGTCGCCCGGGAAACCCTGGACGCGGCCCTGCAGGCGGCGGCCAATGCGGTGCGCGGCCAGGCACGCGAGCCGGAGGGCATCCTGCAGTTGCTCGGCCGCATCGTCGCCGCCGACGCCCAGCGCGACCACGCCTGGTTCGAAGGGCACCAGGGCCGGCGCCGGGCGCTGGCGCTGCGCACCCTGTCGCGCGACGTGCTGAGCCTGCTGCGCAGCGCCCGCGGGGTGTCGCGCCAGCGGCAGTTGCTCACGCCCGAAGCGGAAGCGCAGCTGCGCCCCTGGGCCGACGAGTTGCTGGCGCTGCTGCCGAGCCATTCCCTCGAGCGGCTGCACGAGCTGCGCGACCGCCTGCTGCGGGCCAGCGCCGACGAGGCCCTGGACAACGACCTGCGCTACTGCCTGGCGCGCTGCGCGTTGCTGCTGGTCAAGGCCGAGGCCGCCGAAACGGCCGCCGCCGGGGTGGCCAGCGGCGAGTTCAGCGGCGACGCCAGCAGCGGCCTGTCCTGGCACCGCGACTGGCAGATGGCGCTGTTCTATGGCCTGCGCAGCGCCCTGGCGCTGCTGGGCATCGCCGCCTTCTGGCTGGCCAGCGCCTGGCCGGCGGCAGTGGGCGGCATGCTCATGGCCGGCATCCTCTGCAGCCTGTTCGCCAACCGCGACAACGCCGTGGAGCTGAGCATGAGCTTCCTGCGCGGCATCCTCTACGCGCTGCTGGCGGCCATAGTGGTGGACCAGTGGCTGCTGCCGCAGTGGAACGGCTTCCCGCTGCTGTGCATGGCCCTGGGCGTGCCGCTGTTCTTCGCCGCCCTGGGCATGGCCGGGCCGCCGGCGCTGATCGGCACCGCCACCACCTTCGCCATCCAGTTCATCACCTTCATCGCGCCGCGCAACGACATGCACTACGACTTCGCCAGCCTGCTCAACTCGGCCCAGGCCACGGTCATCGGCGTGGGCTTCGCCGCCATGGTGTTCCGCCTGCTGGCGCTGCCGCCGGACTGGGTGATCCGCCGCCAGGGCCAGGCCATGGCGCTGGACCTGGGGCGCCTCACCCGCTACCCCCTGGCCCAGGCGGAAAGCTGGTTCGGCGGGCGCATGGCCGACCGCCTGATGCGCCTGGCGCGGCACTACGCGTTGCTGCCCCAGGCCCTGCAGCGGCGCTGGCTCGACGGCCTGCTGGCGCTGGACATGGGCAGCGAGCTGCTGCACCTGCGCCACTGCCTGGCCGGCGCCCGGGGCGTGCTGCGCAAGCGCCGGCAGGCCTTCCTCGACCAACTGGGCGACCTGCTCCAGGCCGGCCCGGCGCCGGGGCGCGAGGCGCGCCTGGACGAACTCTGCGACGCACTGGACGCCGCCCTGCGCAACGACGCCAGCCACCTGGACGAGGACAACCGCCTGGCCCGCGCCGCCCTGCGCCAGCTGAGCCATACCTGGCGCGCCTGGTGCCGCCTGGAGGACGGCCATGAACCTGGTTGAACTGCCCCTGGGCGGCGTCTACGTCAGCCCGATGTTCCTCTACGCGCTGGTCGCCCTGGCCCTGACCATCGTCCTGCGCAAGCTGCTGCAGGCCACGCCGGCGGGGCGCTGGATCTGGCACGAGGCGCTGTTCGACTGCGCGCTGTTCACCCTGCTGCTGGCCGCCGTCGCCTGGTGCGCCGGCATCGCCAACGGATAACGAGGAGCGCCCGACGTGCGAGCTTTCCTGCGAGTCCTGACCACCCTGCTGGTGGTCGCCGCCGCCGTGCTGGCCGGGCTCTGGCTGTGGCGCTACTACATGCTCTCGCCCTGGACGCGGGACGCCCGGGTGCGCGCCGACGTGGTGGTGATCGCCCCGGACGTGTCCGGCTGGGTCACCGAGCTGCCCATCGTCGACAACCAGAAGGTCAAGGCCGGCGACCTGTTGATGCGCATCGACCGCGACCGCTACCAGGCCAACCTCGACCAGGCCCGCGCCCTGGCCGAGACGCGCAAGCAGGAATACCTGCTGCGGCAGAGCGAGGCCAACCGCCGCAAGCGCCTGACCAGCGCGGCGATCAGCGCCGAGGATCGCGAGACCGCGCAGCTCAACGCCAACATCGCCAACAGCCAGTACCAGGAGGCCCTGGCCGCAGCGCGCCTGGCCGAGATCAACCTGCAGCGCAGCGAGGTGCGCGCCCCGCGCGACGGCCAGGTGACCAACCTGCGCCTGGCCCAGGGCAACTACGCGCAGACCGGCCAGGCGGCGATGGCCCTGGTGGACCAGGGCTCGTTCTACGTCACCGCCTACTTCGAGGAGACCAAGCTGCCCGGCATCCACGTCGGCCAGCGCGCGCGGGTGACGCTGATGAGCGGCGAGCGCGTGCTCGAGGGCCGGGTGCAGAGCATCAGCAGCGGCATCACCGACCGCAACGCCCTGCCCGACACCCAGCTGCTGGCCAACGTCGAGCCGACCTTCAATTGGGTGCGCCTGGCCCAGCGCATCCCGGTGCGCATCGAGCTGCGGGAGGTGCCCGGGGACATCCACCTCAGCGCCGGCATGACCGCCACGGTCAACATCGAAGCGGATGCCGCGCGCTGATGGCGCTCACCAGAGCGCCAGCGTGTAGTCGACGTTCAGCCGCAGCTCGTTGTCGTCGCGGTGGGTGGCGCCGGGGGCGAAGTCGTTGCGGTACCAGGCGTGGCGCACACGGAAGGCCACGCCCTTGAAGCTGCCGCTCTGCACCGTATAGGACAGCTCGACGTCCTTCTCGCTCTCGGTCAGGCCGCTGCCGCCGAATTTCGCCAGCTCGATGTTGTCGCCGCGCACGTAGCGCAGCATCCCCTTGAGCCCCGGCAACCCGGCGCCGGCGAAGTCCTGGTCGAACTTCACCTGCCAGCTGCGCTCCTTCGGGTTGATGAACTCGGAACTCAGGGTGCCCTCGGTGATCACCAGCGGCTCGGTGCCGAACAGGTAGGGCATGGCCGTGTCGCCGTCCAGGCGCATGTAGCCCACGCCCAGGCTGTGGCTGGCCCAGGCGTAGGTGAGCATCAGCGCGCTGTTGCGGTTGTCCACCTTGCCGGCCTTGGCGGCGCCGTCCTCGCCGGTGACGAACAGGCGGAAGTCGCTCTTCAGCCTGCCCGGGCCCAGCGCGCGCTCGTCGACGAAACCGAAGTAGTCCTTGCGGTACAGCTGGTCCAGCTCGGCGTGGTAGTACTTCAGCGTCAGCCGTTTCGACCAGGCGTAGTCGCCGCCGAGGAAGGTGAACCTGTCCGAGGTGGCGGCGCCGTTGAAGCGGCCGTTGGGCGCGCCGACGCTCATCTTCTGGTAGTCGGTGGAGTCGCGCAGGTTGATGCGGTCGAGCCAGCCGGCGTGCAGCGTCAGGCCGTCGATGTCCTGCGAGCGCAGGTAGGTGCCGCGGAAGGTCTGCGGCAACAGGCGCGTGGGGCTGGCGAAGGCGATCGGCAGGAAGGTGCTGATGGTGCCGGCCTGCAGCTCGCTCTTCGACACGCGCATCTTGGCGGTCAGGCCCAGCTCGGAGTAGTCGTCGGCCGGCTCGCGGGTGACCGGGTTGTAGGGCAGCAGCCCGGTGCCGGCGCGGTCCGCCGAGGAGTCCAGCTTCAGCCCGAGCATGCCCTGGGCATCCAGGCCGAAGCCCACCGGGCCCTCGGTGAAGCCCGACCTGAAGTTGAGGATGAAGCCCTGGGCCCATTCGCGGGCGGCGGCCTGGGGCGTCTCGCCCAGGTAGTTGCGGTCGAAGTAGTAGTTGCGCAGGACCAGGTCGGCGTGGCTGTCGTCGACGAAGCCGGCGGCGCCGGCCGCGGTGGCGGACAGCAGGGCGATGGCGGCGGCCAGGGTGTTCAGGGGTGCCTTGTGCATGGTGCTCTTCACTTTCTTGTAGTTGTACGAAGCCCTGCCGCGCGGGGCGGCATGGGCAGGCGAGGTCGGATCAGTCGGGCAGTTGCGCGGGGCGCCGGGCGGCCAGGCGGAACAGCGCCAGGGCGGCGACCACGATGCCCGGCGCCGAGGCCAGCAGCACGCCGGCGCTGCCGGTGCCCAGGGCGAGCATCTGCCCGGCCACCAGGGGCCCGCTCATGGCGCCCAGGCGGCCCACCGCGACGGCGGCGCCCACCCCGGTGGCGCGCACCCGCGCCGGGTAGAACCAGGGCGCCAGGGCATAGAGCACGCCCTGCCCGCCGGTGGCGAAGAAGCCGGCGACGAAACCGGCCAGCAGCATGCTGCGCAGCTCGGCGGCCAGGCCCAGGCCGGCCAGCGCGGCGAGGATACCCAGGTACACCAGGGCCGCCGTGGCCCAGGCCGGCAGGCGCTCCATCAGCACGCCCAGGGTCAGGGTGCCGATGGCCGCGCCTATCTGCAGGGCGAACATCACCCAGCTGGCCTGGCTGGGGCTGAAGCCCTGGCCCACCAGCAGGCTGGGCAGCCAGTTGATGAGGATGTAGACCACCATCAGGGTGAAGAAGTAGCTGAGCCAGAGCAGCCAGGTGGCGCCCTGGCCGAGCAGGTCGCGGCGCAGGCTGGCGGGGCTCCCGGCCTCCGCGGCGGCGTGGAACCCGCCGGATTCCGGCAGGTACAGCGCCAGCAGCGGCAGGATCAGCAGCGGCACCACGCCGCCGACGTGGAACACCAGCTGCCAGTTGCCGGCATAACCGGCGATGCCGATGCCGGCGGCCAGCGCCGCGCCCAGGGGCACGCCGCAGTACATCAGGCTTACCGCGCTGCCACGCAGGCGCGCGCCGGCGGCCTCGGAACTCAGGGCGATCAGGTTGGGCAGCGCGGCTCCCAGGCCGACGCCGGTAAGCAGGCGCGCCGCCAGCAGGCTGTGCAGGTCCCAGGCGTGGGCGGTGGCCAGGGAGAACACGCCGAACAACGCCACCGAGCCGATCAGCACGCGCTTGCGCCCGACGCGGTCGGCCAGCCAGCCGCCGGCGAAGGCGCCGGGCAGCAGGCCGAGGATGCCGGCGCTGAATACCCAGCCCATCTGCAGCTTGTCCAGCGAGAAGGCCCTGGCCATGCCCGGCCCGGCGATGCCGGCGGCCTGCAGGTCCAGTCCCTCCAGCAGCGCGACCAGGAAGCACAGGCCGAGGGTGGCGAGCAGGCGTGGCTGCTCGCGAAGAATCGCGGTGGAAGTAGTCATGCCGCGGCCCTCCCCTGGCGGGAATACGGGGCGTGGCGGTGGTGCAGCGAAAGGCGATTGCTCATGGGATTTCACCCGTCTTGTTCTTGTAATGGGTGGCGCCGGCCCTCGCGGGGCAGGTGCCGTTCTTTCAACGCCAGCCCAACTCGGCGGCGTGTTTTTGTAGGAGAGCGCCCTGCGCGCGAATCGCAGGCAGGGCCTGCTCCTACAGTCGAGGTGGGGCCCACCGTAGGAGCGGACCTTGTCC
>NZ_JAZAQP010000017.1:0-347 GCF_036231725.1 Pseudomonas sp. JH-2
CGGGTAGCTATGTTCGGAATAGATAACCGCTGAAAGCATCTAAGCGGGAAACTAGCCTCAAGATGAGATCTCACTGGGGACTCGATCCCCCTGAAGGGCCGTCGAAGACTACGACGTTGATAGGTCGGGTGTGTAAGCGCTGTGAGGCGTTGAGCTAACCGATACTAATTGCCCGTGAGGCTTGACCATATAACACCCAAACAATTTGTGTGTTGATTGGTGAAGTCGACGAACCGAAAGTTCGTGAGAACCGCAAAGAATACCTGTCACATACCCGAATCTGGGTGAGCGTGAGCGCAAGCCACGGGCATCCGAAAGAATTGCTTGACGACCATAGAGCGTTGGAA
>NZ_JAZAQP010000017.1:427-127874 GCF_036231725.1 Pseudomonas sp. JH-2
TCATCGTCAAGCACCTATCCCAAAACCCCTGATCAGCCTGGCTGGTCGGGGGTTTTGCTTTGGCGCGGGGAAAACCAATCGCGGACAAGGTCCGCTCCTACGCCATGCCCACCTCTGGCTCCCCCTGTAGGCGCGCGCCCTGCGCGCGAATCGCGGGTAGGGCCCGCTCCTACGCTTCACCCCTCGCGCCAGGCCTCCCCCTCCTGTAGGAGCGGATCTCATCCGCGATCCGGCCGGCAGGCCGGCGATGCCGTTGGGGCCACCGGCGGATAACCGCGAACGGTTATTCGCCCTACGTCTAGCGCCACACCCTGTAGGAGCGAGCTTGCTCGCGAACGGTGCTTGCCGGCGGCAGTCGTGTTTCGGGTTGACGCCGTTCCCTCTCCCCAGCCCTCTCCCGCAAGCGGGAGAGGGGGCCGTTCGGCGTGGCCGGGGAGTTCTGTGTCAGCCTGGAACATCGGTTCGAATACGCAATCGTAGGGCGTATAACGCCCCAAGCGTTATCCGCCGTCGGCCCCCACACCAGGCCCACCGGCGGATAACCGCGAACGGTTATCCGCCCTACGTGTCGCCTCCTCCAGGAGGTCCCAAAACACAGGCAACAAAAAAGGCGCCCCCGGGGGCGCCTTTCTTGTATCGAGCTGACGATCAGCCGTTGAAGCGGCGCAGCACCAGGGTGGCGTTGGTGCCGCCGAAACCGAAGCTGTTGCTCATCACGGTGTCGAGCTTGGCGTTCTCGCGGGTCTCGCGCAGGATCGGCATGTCGGCGACTTCCGGGTCCAGCTCGTCGATGTTGGCGGAGCCGGCGATGAAGTTGCCTTGCATCATCAGCAGGCAGTAGATCGCCTCGTGCACGCCGGCGGCGCCCAGGGAGTGGCCGGACAGGCTCTTGGTGGAGCTGATGGCCGGGGCCTTGTCGCCGAAGACTTCGCGGACGCCGCGGATTTCCGCCACGTCGCCCACCGGGGTGGAGGTGCCGTGGGTGTTCAGGTAGTCGATCGGGGTGTCGACGGTGGCCAGCGCCTGCTGCATGCAGCGGATGGCGCCTTCGCCGCTCGGGGCGACCATGTCGTAGCCGTCGGAGGTGGCGCCGTAGCCGATGATCTCGGCGTAGATCTTGGCGCCGCGCTTCAGGGCGTGCTCCAGTTCCTCGACCACCACCATGCCGCCACCACCGGCGATGACGAAGCCGTCACGCTTGGCGTCGTAGGCGCGGGAGGCCTTTTCCGGGGTGTCGTTGTACTGGGTGGAGAGGGCGCCCATGGCGTCGAACAGGCAGCTCTGGCTCCAGTGCTCTTCTTCACCGCCACCGGCGAAGACCACGTCCTGCTTGCCCATCTGGATCTGCTCCATGGCAGTGCCGATGCAATGCGCGCTGGTGGCGCAGGCCGAGGAGATGGAGTAGTTCACGCCCTTGATCTGGAAGGGGGTGGCCAGGCAGGCGGAAACGGTGCTGCCCATGGTGCGGGTGACGCGGTATGGGCCGATGCGCTTGACGCCCTTCTCGCGCAGGGTGTCGATGGCTTCCATCTGGTTCAGGGTGGAGGCGCCGCCGGAGCCGGCGATCAGGCCGGTGCGCGGGTTGGAGATCTGCTCTTCGGTCAGGCCGGAGTCCTTGATCGCCTGTTCCATCGCCAGGTAGGCATAGGCCGCGGCGTCGCCCATGAAGCGGAACACCTTGCGGTCGATCAGCTCTTCGAGGTTGAGGTTCACCGAGCCGGAGACGTGGCTGCGCAGCCCCATGTCGACGTACGACTGGTTGTGGCGGATACCGGCACGGCCGGCGCGCAGGTTGGCGGAGACGGTGTCTTTGTCATTGCCCAGGCAGGATACGATGCCCAGGCCGGTGATCACGACGCGACGCATGCGGATAACCCTTAGAAGCTGTCAGTGGAGGTGAACAGGCCGACGCGGAGGCCTTCGGCGCTGTAGATTTCGCGGCCATCGACGCTGACGCTGCCATCGGCGATGGCCAGGACCAGCGAACGGTTGATGGTGCGCTTGATATGGATGTTATAGGTGACCTTCTTGGCGGTCGGCAGGACCTGGCCGAAGAATTTCACCTCGCCCGAACCCAGGGCGCGGCCGCGGCCGGGGTTGCCCTGCCAGCCGAGGTAGAAGCCGACCAGCTGCCACATGGCGTCCAGGCCCAGGCAGCCTGGCATCACCGGGTCGCCTTCGAAGTGGCAGGCGAAGAACCAGAGGTCGGGGTTGATGTCCAGCTCGGCGACCAGTTCGCCCTTGCCATACTTGCCGCCAACGTCGCTGATGTGGGTGATGCGGTCGATCATCAGCATGTTCGGGGCGGGCAGTTGCGCATTACCCGGGCCGAAGAGCTCGCCGCGGCTGCAGCGCAGCAGGTCTTCTCGGGTGAAGGCGTGTTGTTTGGTCATGCGAGCTCCTCAAAAATCCTGAACGGCAGGGCGAAATCGATCGTCCTGCGGCTCCGCGCGCCTCATTCTTGTAGCGGCGTCCTGCGGCAGCCTAGTCATAGACTATTGCCTGTCGGTTAAAGTCACAGCACCGGGCGAACGGTTGTTCACTTTATTCCGGTGCCTCTGTTGCTCCAGCTGGGCGTTCATCTTGCCGATCAGCCTCGCAGGCCCACGAGTTTGGGCGAACAGGCCCCGCGGATCAACGCCCGGAGGTCAACCAGCGCTGCAGAATTTTCTGCAGATCGGCGCGCTTGAACGGCTTGGCCAGGTAATCGTCCATGCCCGACTCCAGGCACAGCTCGCGATCACCCTGCAGGGCATTGGCGGTCAGGGCGATGATCGGCACCTGCCGGCACCCGGCGAGTGCGCGAATCTGTCGCGTGGCCTCGTAGCCGTTGAGCAGCGGCAGGCGGCAATCCATGAGGATGGCATCGAATTCGTTGCGTTCCGCCGTGCGCACCGCCTGTGCGCCATCGCCGACCAGAGTGACGCGATAGCCGAGGCTGCGCAACATGGCTTCTATGACCGTTTGATTCACCGGGTTGTCCTCCACCAGCAGCACCGACTGGCCCGTGGCCGGCTCCGAGGCCCGCAGGGCGCGTGCGCCGGCGCCCGGGCCGCGGGCGTGGAAGGGCAGGGGGATCTCCAGGGTGAAGGTCGAGCCCAGGCCTTCCTCGCTGGACGCCTGCAGGGTGCCGCCCATGCGCTCGGCCAGGGTGCGGGCGATGGCCAGGCCCAGGCCGGTGCCGCCGTAGCGCCGCGAGGTGGACGAGTCGGCCTGCTTGAAGGCCTCGAACATGTGCTCCAGGCGCTCCGGGGAGATGCCGATGCCGCTGTCGTTGACCGCGCAGGTCAGCCACAGCACCTCGTCGTCCAGGGCCTGCCAGCGCACTTCCAGACGGATGGCGCCTTCCTCGGTGAATTTCAGCGCGTTGCCCAGCAGGTTGACCAGGATCTGCCGCAGGCGCGTCGGGTCGCCCCGCACCTCCAGGTACTCCAGCCCCGGCTGGACGTCCATGCGCAGCGTCAGGCCACGCTGCTGGGCGCTGTGCTGGAAGGCCAGCAGCGAGCCCTGGATCAGCTCCAGCACGTTGAAGGGGATGCGCTCCAGCTCCAGGGCGCCGCGCTCGATGCGCGAGAAGTCGAGGATGTCGTTGATGACTTTGAGCAGGTGCTCGGTGGATTCGGTGGCCAGCGCCGTGTACTCGGCCTGCTCGTGGTTGAGCTCGGTGGTCTCCAGCAGTTGCAGCATGCCCAGCACGCCGTTCATCGGCGTGCGCAGTTCATGGCTCATCATGGCCAGAAAATCCGACTTGCTGCGGTTGGCCTGCTCGGCCTCCTCGCGGGCCGCCACCAGTTGGGTGATGGTGCGCTCCTGCTCCTTGCTGGCCTGCTGCAGGCCGCGCGCCAGGTTGTTGATGTGCCGTGCGAGGTCGCCGACCTCGCCGTTGTCCAGCACCGGCAGGCTGGTCTGGTAGTCGCCGGTCTGGATCGCCTGGACCGCATTGGCCATGGTGCTGATCGGCGCCGCCAGGCGCTGCGCCAGGCGGCGGGCCAGCAGCAGCGTCAGCAGCAGAGCGAAGAAGGCCAGCAGGCTGGCCTTGAAGAGGATTTCCTGCTGACGTTCGCTGAAGGCGTCGTTGGCCATGCCCACCACCACGCGGCCCAGGTAGTCTGCATCGCTGGCCGGCTGGCCCTGGCGGCCCGGGGTGTGGCGCAGCGCGGCGGCGTCGCCGGGGACCTCGGGGGCGACGTGCTCGCGCTGGATGGCGGCGTGGAACACCTCGATCTTGGGCGCTACCTGGCCGTTGTCGGCGGGCGGCTGCTCGGCGTAGACGAGAATCTCGTCATTGCGGTTGCGCACCTCGATGAAGCGCACGTGCGGCGTGCCCAGGGTGGTGCGCAGCAGGCTCTGCAGGACCGGCAGGTTGCCCGAAAGCACGCCATACTCCGCTGCCGGGGCGAGCTGGTTGGCGATGAGCTGGCCGGTGTGGTTGAGCTCCTGGCGCAGGTCCTGCAGGCGCGAATGGGTGAAGTAGCCGGTCAGCAGCAGTGTCAGCAGCAGCGCGGGGCCGAGGCTGATGGCGAGCATGCGGTTCTGGATGTTCCAGCCCTTGCGCGGCGTCATGCTGCGTCTCCGGCGGCTGGTCGGTTCTGGCGGTGCTGCGTGGCGTGCACGGAACGGCCCTGTTCTCGGTTCTCTACGGGGACGGATGTTAAACGAGGCGGGGCGCTTTGCCAGCGTGCGATGTGCACTGGCCGCCTGGCGGTGGCGCCTTATAATGCCCCAATCGCCGCCTGCGTGCGGCCCGTGATGGAAGTGACATGACTGAGCAGCAACCGATCGCCGTGCTGGGCGGCGGCAGTTTCGGCACCGCCTTCGCCAACCTGCTGGCGGAGAACGGCCAGCGCGTGCGCCAATGGATGCGCGACGAGGAGCAGGCCGCGAGCATCCGCGCCCTGCGCGAGAACCCGCGCTACCTCAAGGGCGTGCGCATCCACGAGAACGTCGAGCCGGTCACTGACCTTGCGGCGACCCTGAACGATTGCGAGCTCATTTTCGTCGCCGTGCCGTCCAGCGCGCTGCGCAAGGTGCTGGAACCCTTCGCCGGGCAACTGGCGGGCAAGTCGCTGGTCAGCCTGACCAAGGGCATCGAGGCGCAGAGCTTCAAGCTGATGAGCCAGATTCTCGAGGAGATCGCCCCGGCCGCGCGCATCGCGGTGATTTCCGGGCCGAACCTGGCCCGCGAGATCGCCGAGCACGAGCTGACCGCCACCGTGGTCGCCAGCGAGGACGAGGCGCTCTGCACCCGCGTGCAGGAAGCGCTGCACGGCCGCACCTTCCGCGTCTACGCCAGCGGCGACCGCTTCGGCGTCGAGCTGGGCGGGGCGCTGAAGAACGTCTACGCCATCATCGCCGGCATGGCCGCGGCCCTGGGCATGGGCGAGAACACCAAGGGCATGCTGATTACCCGCGCCCTGGCGGAGATGACGCGCTTCGCCGTCAAGCTCGGCGCCAACCCCATGACCTTCCTCGGCCTGGCCGGGGTGGGCGACCTGATCGTCACCTGCTCGTCACCGAAAAGCCGCAACTATCAGGTTGGCTTCGCCCTGGGCGAGGGCCTGAGCCTCGACGACGCCGTCGCCCGCATGGGCGAGACCGCCGAAGGGGTGAACACCCTCAAGGTGCTCAAGGCCAAGGCCGACGAGCTGGGCGTCTACATGCCGCTGGTCGCCGGGCTCTACGCCATCCTCTTCGGCGGGCGCACCCTGGCCCAGGTGATCCAGGCGCTGATGAGCGGCGAGCCGAAGACCGACACTGACTTCATTCCCACCAGTGGCTTCTGAGGAGATACCCATGTCCGCTGATCGCTTGGCCGACCGTATGAACAAGGAATCCCTGGCCCTGCGCATCCTCTGGATGCTGCTGTTCGCCCTGGTCTGGTACGTCGCGCAGATGCTGCTCGGCGCCGTGGTGGTGGTGCAACTGGTCTACCGCATCATCTACGGCGCGCCCAGCGCCAGCCTGCTGGCCTTCGGCGACAGCCTCAGCCAGTACCTGGCGCAGATCGGCCGTTTCGGCACCTTCAACAGCGACGAGAAGCCCTGGCCCTTCGCCGACTGGCCGGCCGCCCGCGCGCCCGAAGGCGAGGCCGCACACGCGGTGCCGCCGGCGCCGCACCCGGTGCGCGACGAGGAACCGAAGCTGTGAGGATCTGGCTGCTGCGCCACGGCCAGGCCGAGCCCCAGGCCCGCCGCGACGCCGAGCGGCAGCTGACCGCCCACGGCCGCAAGGAGGTGCTGCAGAGCGCCGGGCACCTGGCCGGCCACCCGCTGGACGGCATCCTGGCCAGCCCCTACGTGCGGGCCCAGCAGACCGCCGAGCTGGTGCGCGAGGCGCTGGGCTTCGACGGCGCGGTGGGCACCGCGCCCTGGCTGACGCCGGACGACGACCCCCGCGACGTGCTGCGCTTCCTCGACAATCGCAGCGAGCGCAACCTGCTGCTGGTCAGCCACCAGCCGCTGATCGGCGCCCTGGGCGGGCTGCTGGTGCACGGCAGCCGCGACGAGGCCTTGCCCATGGCCACCGCCTCCCTGGCAGAGCTGGAAGGCGAGGGGGCGCTGGCGGGGCTGATGACACTGGTTTCCCTCTACCACCCCGGGCGCGGCTGACGGTTTCGCAGGGGCCCCGCTCGGGCCTCGGCGTTCCGCGCTTCAACTCGGCTTGTCGTCGTCCGTCAGGCTGACATCGTCGGTCGGCTCGCGGCCGGCCAGGCGCTGCTCCAGGCGGTTGCCCAGCACCAGGATCAGCAAGGTCAGCACCAGGCCGACGGCGGCGGTCAACACGTGCCCGGTGCCGCAGGCCAGGCCGAGCATCGACGAGACCCAGATGGTGGCGGCGGTGGTCAACCCTTCCACGCGGTAGCGGCGCTCGTGGTGGACGATGACCCCGGCGCCGATGAAGCCGATGCCGGTGAGCACGCCCTGGGCCACGCGGCTGGCGGCATCCGCGGTGGCCGGCTGCAGTTGCTGGATCACCGTGATCGCCAGCGCCGCGGCCAGGGCGGTGAGGGCGTGGGTGCGCAGCCCGGCGGGGCGGTGATGTAACTGGCGGTTGAGGCCGATCAGGCCGCCGAACAGGGTGGCGCAGAGCAGGTTGAACAGCAGCGGCAACTCGGCCAGCGCGCTGTCGGTGATGAACGGCATGGGCAGCTTTCCACGGGGGCCTGCCGCTGCTTTTAGCAGTTCGCCGGCGGGCGCGCCATGCACTCCTGAAGCATCTCCCTACAAAAGTTCACATATCCCTTCTTGCCAGGCTGTAGGACGCATGGAATATTCGACCAAGCAAGTGCTTGGTTGATCTATCGCTACACCTCTAGAACAACAAGAAAGGAGGGGCATGTGGTCACTGCAATTCGTTCTCCGCTCGAGCAATTCCTGCAACGCGAGGCGCGTCACCCGGACAAGCGCTACCTGGTCCAGCCGCTGCCGGGCGGCCAGGTACAGAGCCTCACCTGGGGCGAGGCCGGTGACCAGGCGCGACGTGCCGCCGCCTGGCTGCGCAGCCTGCAGCTGCCACCGGGCAGCCGCGTGGCGATCATCTCGAAGAACTGCGCGCACTGGATCATCGCCGACGTCGCCATCTGGATGGCCGGGCACGTCTCGGTGCCGCTGTACCCGAACCTCACCGCCGAATCGGTGCACCAGGTGATGAGCCATTCCGAGGCCGCGGTGGCCTTCGTCGGCAAGCTCGACGACTGGCCGGCAATGGCCCCGGGGCTGCCGGCCGAGGTGCTCAGCGTGTCCCTGCCGCTGCACCCGGAAGGCCGCTTCGACCACAGCTGGGACGACCTGCAGGCCTGCGAGCCGCTGCAGGAAGTGCCGCTGCCCGACCCGGCCAGCCTCGCCACCATCATCTACACCTCCGGCACCACCGGCACGCCCAAGGGCGTGATGCACTCCTACGCCAACTTCGACTTCGCCGCCAGCCACGCCATGAAGCTGTTCGGTGTCGGCGAGGGGGACCGCCTGCTGTCCTACCTGCCGCTGTGCCACGTGGCCGAGCGGATGTTCGTGGAGATGGCCTCGATCTACGCCGGGCAGACGATCTTCTTCGCCGAGAGCCTGGACACCTTCCTCGCCGACATGCGCCGGGCGCGGCCCACGGTGTTCTTCGGCGTGCCGCGGATCTGGACCAAGTTCCAGATGGGCGTCTACGCGCAGATGCCGGCGCAGAAGCTCGACCGCCTGCTGCGCCTGCCGCTCATCGGCCGCCTGGTCGGGCGCAAGGTGCTCGCCAAGCTCGGCCTGGACGCGGTGCGCTACGCCCTGTGCGGCGCGGCGCCGGTGCCGCCGGCGCTGCTCGACTGGTACCGGCGCCTGGGGCTGAACGTGCTGGAGGTCTACGGCATGACCGAGAACTGCGGCTACTCCCACGTCTGCCGGCCCGGCAAGCAGCGCGAGGGCTGGATCGGCCAGTCCAGCCCCGGGGTGGAAGTGCGCATCAGCGACGAGGGCGAGGTGCAGGTGCGCAGCGGCGCGACCATGCTCGGCTACTACAAGGACCCCGAGCGCACCGCCGAGACCCTCACCGAGGACGGCTACCTGCGCACCGGCGACAAGGGCGAGCAGGACGCCGAGAGCAACCTGCGCCTGACCGGCCGGCTCAAGGAAATCTTCAAGACCGGCAAGGGCAAGTACGTCGCCCCGGCGCCCATCGAGAACCGCCTGGCGGTGCATTCGCGGATCGAGCAGATCTGCGTGGTCGGCGACGGCCTGGTGGCGCCGCTGGGGCTGTGCGTGCTGTCCGAGGTCGGCCGCCAGGAGGCCGCCAACGGCTCGCGCTCGCAGCTGGAGGAGAGCCTGCGGCAGCTGGTGGAGGAGGTCAACGGCGAGCTGGACAAGCACGAGCGCCTGGCCGGGCTGGTGCTGGTGAGGGACGTGTGGAGCGTGGACAACGGTTTCCTCACGCCTACCCTGAAGATCAAGCGCAACGTGGTGGAGTCCACCTACGGCGCGCGCTTCAACGAATGGGCTGAGCGCCGCGAAGCGGTGCAGTGGCATGACTGACTGCCGGGAGTGAATGCATGAGCCAATGGCGCACTACGCCTGACCTGGAGGCGCTCAACGCCAACCTGAGGAACACCATCGGCGAGGTCCTGGACATCCGCTTCGAGGCAGTGGACGACGACTCGCTGACCGCCAGCATGGTGGTGGACGCCCGCACCCACCAGCCCTACGGCCTTCTGCACGGCGGCGCCTCGGTGGTGCTGGCGGAAACCGTCGGCTCCACCGCCAGCTACCTGTGCATCGACACCAGCAAGTACTACTGCGTGGGCCTGGAGGTGAACGCCAACCACCTGCGCGGCCTGCGCAGCGGGCGGGTGACGGCGGTGGCGAAGGCGGTGCACCTCGGCCGCTCCACCCACGTCTGGGAAATCCGCCTGCACGGCGACGACGGCAAGCCCAGCTGCATCTCGCGGCTGACCATGGCCATAGTGCCGCTGGAGCGCTAGGCGATACGGAAGACCTGTAGGAGCGGGCCCTGCCCGCGATTTCGCGCGCAGGGCGCGCTCCTACATGAAAACGCCATGGCTGGGGTGGCGTAGTCTTGCAGCCCGCGCCGGGATGCTCTTCGTAGGATCGAGGGGGGCGCCTAGTTCTTGCTCGCGAACCTTGGTCCTGTGCTCCTATCTCCGCATCGTCATTCCTGCGAACGCGGGAAGCCAATTGGCTTGGGGGCTTGGTGTAGCGCGCCGCTCCGAGTCTGCGGAGATTTTTTGTTTCGCCCCCTCGGGCGAGTCACTTTTGTCAAACGCCACAAAAGTAACCAAAAAGGCTTGCCCCGACATACGGGCCCGATGGAGCCGGGCTACCCTCGCGAACTCCCCCGCCACGGAGGCCCGCCCCGACAGCACGTCCCTGTGCTGATCGGGGCTCTAGCGACATCCATGTCGCATGACCTCCTGAGCGCCGGTTTCGCTCGGCCTTCTGAAGGGGCGTTCCGGTGCGCGCGGATGTTTCTCTGGAAGTCCCAAATGCAAATGCGAGAGCAAAAGCGCTTTTGCTTTTCGTAGGAGCGAGCTTGCTCGCGAACCCTGGCTCCCCACGTTCGCGATAGTTCGTAGGGCGCATAACGCCTACGGCGTTATCCGCCGTTTTCAACGACGGATGATCGCGGACGGAGTCCGCCCCTACGCCCGTGCTTCCTGGAACCGTAGGAGCGGACTCCGTCCGCGATTCGTCCCCATGGGATTCCCCAGCCCGCAATTTTATCCAAGACCTACCCGCGCCGCGGCGCTAGAGTAGGCTCATGGAACGCATCGAACACCACCGCAGCGGGCTGCCCGGCGTGCGTTACATCGACGCCGAGTACCACCGTTTCGCCTTCCCCCGGCACTTCCACCTGGACTACCACATCGGGCTGATGCTCGACGGTCGCCAGCGCTACGTGCACGCCGGCGAACGTTGCCTGGCCGGTGGTGGCGACATCCTGCTGATGAGCCCGGAAAGCATCCACGACGGCGCCAGCGAGGGGGAGGACGGCTATCGCATCCGCGTGCTGTCCATCGAGCCGCAGTGGCTGGAGCAGGCCGCGCGCAGCCTCAGCGACGGCCGCCAGGGCACGCCGCGGTTGCTGGCCAGCCAGGTGCGCGACGAACAGCTGCGGCAGCAACTGCACGGCCTGCACCAGGTGCTGGCCGAGGGCGAGCGGCTGGAACAGGAGGGCCGGCTCTGGCAGGGCCTGGCCACGCTGCTCGGGCACGCTTCCAGCCTGCGCATCCGCGAGCCGCGCCAGGGCTTCGACGCCCAGGCCTGGCGGCGCCTGCGCGAGTGGCTGGAGTCGCGCCTGGAAAACCCGCCGACGCTGGACGAACTGGCGGCCTTCTGCGACCTCAGCCCCTGGCAGGTGCTGCGGCGCTTCCGCAACCACTGCGGGCTGCCGCCGCACCAGTGGCTGACCCAGCTGCGCCTGGAGCGCGCCCTGCCGCGGGTGCTCGCCGGCCAGCCGCTGAGCGAGGTGGCGCTGAGCCTGGGCTTCTACGACCAGGCGCACTTCAGCCGCCTGTTCCGCCGCACCTACGGATTGCCGCCGGCGCGCCTGCGCCAACGCTGAGGCCTGGATTTTGGCCGGACTGCCCTGGCCGGCGGTGGGCCCGGCCATTGTCGCCCGCTGCCGCCTGGGGGAAAATCCTGCCGTCTCCAGCACGCGGTCACCGGCATGTCCCAAGCGCTTTTCTTCGCCCACGCCAACGGCTTCCCCTCGGCCACCTACGGCAAGCTGTTCCAGGCCCTGGCGCCGGAATTCGAGGTGCGCCACCTGGACATGCACGGCCACGACTCGCGCTTTCCGGTGAACGCCAACTGGGCGAACCTGGTGGACGAGCTGCTGTTCCACCTGGAAGCGCAGGGCGCGCCGGTGTGGGGCGTCGGCCATTCCCTCGGCGGCCTGCTGCATTACCATGCGGCGCTGCGCCGCCCGGAGCTGTACCGCGGCGTGCTGATGCTCGACTCGCCGACGCTGACCTTCGCCGACCAGTGGGTGATCCGCGCCGCCAAGCGCTTCGGCTTCATCGACCGCATCACCCCGGCCGGGCGCACCCTGGGGCGGCGCGAGGACTTCGCCGACTTCGACGAGGCGCTGCGCTACTTCGGCGGCAAGTCGCTGTTCCGCCGCTTCGATCCGGACTGCCTGGCGGACTATGTGCGCCACGGCCTGGCCGCCAGCAGCCAGGGCCTGCGCCTGAAGTTCGACCCGGCCACCGAGATCAGCATCTACCGCAACGTGCCCCACGCCGCACCGGGCAGCCCGCGGCGCCTGGCGGTGCCGCTGGCGCTGGTGCGCGGCCGCCACAGCCGGGTGGTGCTGCCGCACCATGCCCGCGCGGTGCGCCGCGCGCCCTGGGGCGAATCCCTGTCGCTGCCCGGCGGGCACATGTTCCCGCTGGAGCGCCCGCGCGACACCGCCGAACTGATCAAGCAGGTCGTCGAGCGCTGGCAGCGCCGCGCCGAACAGGAGAATGCCCGCCCATGAGCGCCCAGGTCGAAGAGATCCGCCTGAACCTTCCGCACATCGAACTGGCCGCGCACCTGTTCGGCCCCGAGGACGGCAAGCCGGTGCTGGCCCTGCACGGCTGGCTGGACAACGCCATGAGCTTCGCGCGCCTGGCGCCGAAGCTGGACGGGCTGCGCATCGTCGCCCTGGACTTCGCCGGCCATGGCCACTCGGCGCACCGCGCCGCCGGGGCCAGCTACCTGCTGTGGGACTATGCCTACGACGTGCTGGCGGTGGCCGAGCAACTGGGCTGGGAGCGCTTCTCGCTGCTCGGGCACTCCATGGGCGCCATCGTCTCGGTGCTGCTGGCCGGCGCCGTGCCCGAGCGCATCGAGCGCCTGGCGCTGATCGACGGCCTGGTGCCCTACACCGGCGAGGCCGACACTGCGCCGGCCAAGCTGGGCGAGGCGCTGAAGGCGCAACTGGCGCTGCCGAACAAGCGCAAGCCGGTGTACGAAGCCATCGACCGCGCGGTGGAGGCACGCATGAAGGGCGTCGGCGCGGTCAGCCGCGAGGCCGCCGAACTGCTGGCCCGGCGCGGATTGATGCCGGTGCCCGGCGGCTTCACCTGGCGCAGCGATGCGCGCCTGACGCTGCCCTCGCCGCTGCGTTTCACCCGCGCCCACTCCGCGAGCTTCGTCCAGGCGGTGCAGTGCCCGGTCAGCCTGGTACTGGCCCAGGGTGGCATGCTCGCCGCCGAGCCGAGCATCCGCCAGTTGCTCGACGGGCGCCCCTTCGCAATCCACGAGCTGCCCGGCGGCCATCACCTGCACCTGGACGACGAAGGGGGCGCGCAGGCGGTGGCGGCGATCTTCCAGCCGTTCCTGGGGGACTGGTCGCGGGGAAACACCCCGTTGCCGCACCCCGCTTGACTAAAGCAGGGCTTGCCACGACGCTGCATGGATCGCAGTCGGGAGATTCTGCATGATCGAGCTCTTCGCCACCGCCACGCCGGGCGGCCCCAAGGATTCCAGCGGCCCGGGCGCGCACGCCCCGCAGCGTGCGCAACGGAGGTGCGACGCCTGACATGCCTCGTCTCTCCCTGCTGCCCCTGGTGGGCACGCTGTTCGCGGCCAGCGTTTTCGCCGCCGACGTTCCCGACAGCCACGACCTGAGCCTGCTGCCCCGTTTCCCGAGGGCGGAAATCGTCGACTTCAGCAGCGCCCCCGGCACCGAGCGGGTCTACCCGCTGGGGCCGATCAGCCGCATCAGCGGGCGCCTGCGCATGGAAGGCGAGGTGCGCGCCCTCGGCCAGCTCACCGCGCTGACCTACCGCCTGCCCGACGAGGACTCCAGCGCCAACGCCTTCGCCGCCGCGCGCAAGGACCTGCTCCAGGCCGATGCCACCCCGCTGTTCTGGTGCGAGGGCCGTGATTGTGGCTCCAGCAGCCTGCTGGCCAACGCCGTGTTCGGCAAATCCAGCCTCTACGGCCCGGACGACCAGCAGGCCTACCTGCTGGTGCGCCTGGCCGCGCCGCAGCAGGACAGCCTGCTGGCGGTCTACTCCATCACCCGCGGCAACCGCCGCGCCTACCTGCATGCCGAGCAGCTGGACGCCGGCAGCGCACTGGGCGAACTGCTGCCCAGCGCCGCGACCCTGATGCGCCTGCTCAAGGCCAACGGCGAGCTGACCCTCAGCCACGTGCCCGCCGAGCCCGGCGGCGCCTGGCTCGACCTGCTGGTGCGCACCCTGCGCCAGGACACCGGCGTGCGCGTCGAGCTGGCCGGGGCCCATGCCGCCGACTGGCGCGGCGCGCTCACCGCCCAGGGCGTGCGCGATGCCCGCCTGGAGCTGGGCGGCAGCGAAGGGGACGGGCTGCACCTGACCTGGCTGCGCTGATTCGCCTACGCTGAAGCTGGGCGCAGCGAGCGCCCGGCTGCCGTCGCCGTACCGAGAAGGAGTCCGGCCCCGATGTTCGATAACCTGCTGTTGCGCATCCTCCTGGTGACCCTCCTGGTCGCCAGCCTGTGGGTGCTGGCGCCGTTCTGGACGGCATTGTTCTGGGCCGCCGTGCTGGCCTTCGCCAGCTGGCCGCTGATGCGCCTGCTGACGCGCCTGACCGGCGGCCGCGAGGCGCTGGCGGCGGGCGTGCTGACCGCCTTCTGGATCGTCCTGGTGGCCCTGCCGCTGTTGTGGCTGGGCTTCGGCATGGCGGACAAGCTGCGCGCCGGCGTTGAGCTGGTGAAGAACCTGCAGGTCTCCGGGCTGCCGCCGCCGCCGACCTGGCTGGCGCGCACACCGCTGATCGGCGACCGGCTGATCGGCTGGTGGTACTCCATCGACCAGCAGGGGGTGGCCATCTTCTCCGCGCTCAAGCCCTACATGGGCGAGGTGGGCAACTGGCTGCTGGCGCGCTCGGCCAAGCTGGCCGGGGGCATCTTCGAGCTGGTCCTGAGCCTGGTGCTGATCTTCTTCTTCTACCGCGACGGCAAGCGCCTGGAGGCCTTCGCCTACCAGATGCTGGAACGCCTGATCGGCCCGCGCGCCGAACACTACATGGAGCTGATCGCCGGCACCGTGCAGCGGGTGGTCAACGGCGTGATCGGCACCGCGGCGGCCCAAGCGGTGCTGGCCTTCGTCGGCTTCCTCATCGCCGGGGTGCCGGGGGCGCTGCTGCTGGGCCTGCTGACCTTCGTCTGCAGCCTGCTGATGGTCCCGCCGCTGGTCTGGGGCCCGGCCACCGTCTGGCTGTTCTTCGAGGGCAGCTACGGCTATGGCGTGTTCCTGGGCATCTGGGGCTTCTTCGTCATCAGCGGCGTGGACAACATCCTCAAGCCCTACCTGATCAGCCGCGGCGGCAACCTGCCGCTGGTGGTGGTGCTGCTCGGGGTGCTGGGCGGGCTGCTCAGCTTCGGCTTCATCGGCCTGTTCCTCGGCCCGGTGCTGCTGGCGGTGGTCTACAACCTGGTCAACGACTGGATCGAGAGCCCCAAGCGCGGCGCCCTGCCGCCGGGCGGGCCGGGGGACAAGGCGCCCTAGGCCGGTTTCGTGCGCAGGGCGCGCTCCTACAGAACCGTAGGGCGAATAACCGTTCGCGGTTATCCGCCGCTGGCCCATGCGCGGAACCCGGCGACGACGGCGGATAACGCCTTAGGCGTTATGCGCCCTACGGGGACGCACCGCTTACTGGAGCGCCTCGCTGCGTACGCCCACCATTCGGTCGCGGCCGGCGCCGAGGCCGGCGATCAGCGCGCCCAGGCTGATGGCCACGAAGATGGCCCCGACCGCGTCCCAGCCGTCGCTCAGGTCGTGCACCAGGCCGACCAGGAAGGGCCCCAGGGCAGCCAGGGTGTAGCCCACGCCCTGGGCCATGCCGGACAGGTGCGAAGCGACGTGGGCGTCGGGCGAGCGCAGCACGATCAGCGCCAGGCCGATGCTGAAGGTGCCGCCCTGTCCCAGGCCGAGCACTACCGCCCACAGCCACAGGCTGCCGGAGGGGGCGTAGAGCAGGCCGAGCAGGCCGGCGAGGGTCAGCGCCAGGACCAGGAACACCACCAGGCGCTGGTCGCGGCCGCGGGTGCCGAACCAGGGCGCGCCCAGGGCGCTGAGCAGCTGCACCATCACCGAGCCGGACATCATCAGCCCGGCGGCCGTCGGGCTCAGGCCGCGGTCGATGAGGATCGACGGCAGCCAGCCGAACACGATGTACGCCAGCGACGACTGCAGGCCCATGTACAGGGTCACCTGCCAGGCCAGCGGGTCGCGCCACAGGCCCTTGACCTGGAACGCCTGGCGGTGGGCGTGGTGGACCTGGCGCGTCTGCGGCAGCCAGACCAGCGCGGCCAGCACCGCCGGCAGGGCCCAGGCGGCCAGGGCCGGCTGCCAGCTGCCGCCGAACAGCCCGGCCAGGGGCACGCTGGCCCCGGCGGCCAACGCCGCGCCCAGGCACAGGGCCATGGTGTAGACGCCGGTCATGGTCCCGGCGATGTGCGGGAAGTCGCGCTTGACGATGCCCGGCAGCAGCACGCCGATGACGCCGATGCTGGCGCCGGCCACCAGGCTGCCGAGGAACAGCCCGGCGATCGGGAACAGGCTGCGCAGGACGATGCCGGCGGCCAGCAGCAGGAGGATCGCCAGCACCGCCCGTTCGGCACCCAGGCGCCGCGCCAGGCGTGGCGCCAGCGGGGCGAACAGGCCCAGGCAGAGCACCGGCAGGGTGGTCAGCAGGCCCGCGGCGGCGGCCGACAGGCCGGTGTGCTCGCGCACCATGTTCAGCAGCGGCGCCAGGCTCGACAGCGCCGGGCGCAGGTTCAGCGCCACCAGCACCAGGCCGAGCAACAGCAGCCAGGGCCGTACCGGGGCGGGCGCGGGGGCGGGGACTTCGTCGATCTCGGCGTCGATCAGCAGTTCGTCGGCGTGGTGTCGTTGGGACATGGCAGCTATCGCAAGGCAGTGGGAAGGGAAGTCAGATCAGCAGCGCGCGGTTGGCGGCGACGGCCGCCTCGGCGTCCTGGCGCTCCAGGGCGTCCAGCAGGCGCTGGTGCAGCTCGAAGGGCGGCTGCGGGCGTCCGGGTTCGCTGATGGTGCGCTGCAGGCCGGCGCGGATCACCCGCGAGAAGTAGCGGTACAGCTCGCTCAGCAGCGGGTTGTGGGCGCTGTCCACCACGCGCTGGTGGAAGGCCAGGTCATGCTCGACGTAGGCCTCCAGGTCGCCGCCATGGTGCCGGGCGCTGAGCGCCAGGGCCTGGCGCAGGGCGGCCAGGTCGGCGTCGCTGCGGCGCAGGGCGGCCAGGCGCGCGGCCTCGACCTCGATCACCCCGCGCGCCTCCAGGGCCTGCTCGATGGAGCCGCGGGCCAGGGCCAGCATGGTGTCCAGCGGGTCGGCGCAGGCGCGCACGTAGGTGCCATCGCCCTGGCGCACTTCCAGCACGCCGGAGAAGGTCAGCACGCGTACCGCCTCGCGCACGGTGTTGCGGCTCATGCCGAGGATTTCCGCCAGCTCCGGCTCCGGCGGCAGGCGCTGGCCGAGGGCCCAGGCGCCGCTGTCGATGCGTTGGCGGATCTGCTCCAGGGCGATGTCGACCAGGGAGCGCTTGAGGGGATTGGCCATATAGACATCCAATCATCGGATGATTAGGCGGGACAGGCTACTGCAGCTGTGGGGATGTGGCAAGGCGGGGAGCCTTGGGCGCGGGGTGGGATTATCGCGGACGGAGTCCTACGCGGCGTCGGCCACGTGCTCCTTTGTAGGAGCGCGCCCTGCGCGCGAATCGCGGGCAGGGCCCGCTCCTACAGTCATGCCGTAGGCCACGCTCTTGGGGATGGCAGGGACCATAGGGGCACGCTGTAGGAGCGGATCTCATCCGCGAATCGCGCCGGAACTTCCGGCTATCGCGGACAAGGTCCGCTCCTACGCGGGCCGAGCCATGCCATTCCCCTGTAGGAGCGCGCCCTGCGCGCGATTCGCGGGCAGGGCCCGCTCCTACAATGGGGCGACATGGGAGACGCGAATTTTGATCCAGTCACCCCCGCGAACGAGTGAGCCCAGAAGGCAGTTGCTCCTACGGTGCAGGACAAACGCTGACGTAGGATGGGTGGAGAGAAGCGATACCCATCGCCCTGGCCGCATGGGTTTCGCCGAGGCTCGAGCCATCCTGCGAAGAGCCGTCCGGCGTGTCAGGCGGCGATGTCGACCAGGCTACCGCTGGTGTTCTGGTAGCTGGCGGCTCTGCTGTCCTGGTAGTGCCTGGCCAGCATGGCGAGCATCTGCTGCACGGCCTCGGCGCCGGCCGAGCTGCTGGTGTTGGAGCCGTCGCTGCTGGAACTGCTGGAACTGCTGGCACTGCTGGCCAGGCTGCTGTCGGCTTGGCCGGAAGTGGGTGGCGGGGGCGGCGGCATGTCGCCCTGGGCCTGCTGCAGGGCGCTGCTCAGTTCGTCCTGGCTGATGCTGCCGCTGCCGTCGCTGTCCAGGGCGCTGAACAGCTCGCTGCTGTCGCTGCTGCTGGTGGCGGCGCTGAGTTCGTCGCTGCTGATGCTGCCGTCGCCATCGCTGTCCAGGGAGGCCAGCAGGTCGCCGGCGGCCTGGTCGGCGGAGGGCGGGGGCGGTGGCATGTCGCCCTGGGCCTGCTGCAGGGCGCTGCTCAGCTCGTCCTGGCTGATGCCGCCGCTACCGTCGCTGTCCAGCTGGGCCAGCAGCGAATCGATGTCGATGTCGCCGCTGTCGCTGCCGGAGGCGGACAGGGCGCTGTCCAGCTCGCTGGAGCTGACGCTGCCGTCGCCGTCGCTGTCGAGGGACTTGAACAGGTCGGCGGCGAATTTCTGCGCCTTGTCGCCGGTACTGCCGGTGCTGCTGGTGGAACTGCTGCTGGCGCTGCGCTGGGTGCTGGCGAGCGCGGCGCCGCTGTAATAGCTGCTGTAGCTGCTGACTCCGCTGATCATCGGACTGCCTCCATGAGGTTATGCGGCCGGAACTGGATTCCCGGTCCTGGCAGGTTCGATGTGCGCCTTGTCGAGGGTATGTGCGCTTTGTATGCGGGGGCCGACAAAGCTTCAGACGCGCGGCAGGGTCAGCACGGCGGTGGCGCCGCCGCCGGGGGTTTCCTCGAAGTACAGGTCGCCGCCGTGGCGCCGCGCCGCCTCTCGGGCGATGGCCAGGCCCAGGCCGACGCCGCCGGAGTTGCGGTTGCGCGAGCCTTCCAGGCGGAAGTAGGGCTCGAACACCTGCTCGCGCATCTGCGCGGGGATGCCCGGGCCATGGTCGCGGACCAGGATTTCCACCTGCTGGCCGGTGTCGCGCAGCACCAGTTGCACCTCGCCGGCGTAGCGCAGGGCATTGTCCAGCAGGTTGGACAGGCACGAGCGCAGGGCCAGCGGCTGCACCTTCAGCGGTGCGCACTGGCCCTCGACGCTGACCCGCGCGCCGTGCTCGCAGGCGTCCTCGGCCAGCGACTCGGCCAGGGCGTTGACGTCGAACCACTGCAGCGCCTCGCTGGTGCGCTCCTGGTGCAGGTAGTGCAGGGTGGAGTCGAGCATGCCGATCATCTCGCCCAGGTCCTGGGCGAAACGCGCGCGCAGCTGCGGGTTGTCGATCTCCTCCACGCGCAGCTTCAGGCGCGACAGCGGTGTGCGCAGGTCGTGGGACACCGCCACCAGCATGCGGCCGCGCTGCTGCACCTGCTCGCGGATGCGCTCGCGCATGCGGTTGAAGGCCTGGGCCGCCTGCCGCGCCTCGCGCGGGCCGGTTTCCGGCAGCGCCGGGCTGTCCAGGTCCTCGCTCAGCTGCAGCGCGGCGTCGCCCAGGCGCTGCACCGGGCGTGCCAGCAGGCGCGCGCCGAACCAGGCGGCGGCGACCAGGCTCAGCAGCTGGAAGGCGAAGGGCACGCTCCAGAACGGCAGGCGCGGCGGTGGTGGGGGCGGCGGGCCGGGTTCGGCGAATGCGTGGGGCGGCGGGGGAGGCGGGGGCGGGGCCGGATGATGGAAGTGGCTGAACCAGACGAAGGCCAGCAGGTGGGCGACCACGATGGCCAGCAGGAACACGCCGAACAGGCGGGCGAACAGGCTGTCGGCGAGCTGCAGCGAGCGTTTCTTCAAGCGGGCCTCCCGGGCCGGGTCAGGTGATGTCGCGCACGTCGAACAGGTAGCCTTCGCCGCGCACGGTCTTGATCAGCCGCGGCGAGCGCGGGTCGTCGCCGAGCTTCTGGCGCAGGCGCGAGACCAGCAGGTCGATGCTGCGGTCGAAGGCCTCGATGGCGCGGCCGCGGGCGGCGTCCAGCAGCAGCTCGCGGTTGAGTACCCGGCGCGGGCGCTCGAGGAACACCCAGAGCAGGCGGAACTCGGCGTTGGACAGCGGCACCACCAGGCCGTCCGGGGAGTGCAGCTGGCGCAGCACGCTGTCCAGCCGCCACTGGTCGAAGCGCACCTGGGCGCGCGGCTCGTTGCGGGCCTCGTCGCCGCGCACGCGGCGCAGGATGGTCTGGATGCGCGCCACCAGCTCGCGCGGCTCGAAGGGCTTGGCCATGTAGTCGTCGGCGCCCAGCTCCAGGCCGATGATGCGGTCGGCCGGCTCGCAGCGCGCGGTGAGCATGAGGATCGGGATGTCCGACTCGCTGCGCAGGTAGCGGCACAGCGACAGGCCGTCCTCGCCGGGCAGCATCAGGTCCAGCACCACCACGTCGAAGTTCTCCTCGGCCAGGGCCTGGCGCATCCCGGCGCCGTCGGCCACGCCGCGGGCCTCGATGTTGAAGCGCGCCAGGTAGCCGCAGAGCAGTTCGCGGATCGGCTCGTCGTCGTCCACCAGCAGGGCGCGGATGGTCCAGCGGCGCTGGCTGTCTTGGCTGGAGGCGGGATTGGGGAACATGGGGTACCTGTCGCTGGGGGCGCCCGGGGCGCGGAGTCAATGCTAACCCGCCCTCGCACGGGGGGCCACGGTAGGCAAGGCTGACGGCGGCGGATATCGACAGAGTGTCGTCAATGTATCGGCGCGCATACAAAGCTGCGCCATAGCGCTTCTTTACGCTTTCTTTATGCCCACCGGAAGGCCCGCCAATCGCTTCTTTACGCCCGCTTTGCGGACACTTTTCCCATCGCGAGGATTCCCCTGCGTAAGGAGAAACAGACATGAGCGTGCTTGACGGGGTGGCCCTGGTCCTGGCCACGGGGCTTTTCATCTACCTGCTGGTGGCGCTGCTGCGCGCCGACCGCGCCTAGGAGGCCGCATGAACAGCCATGACGTGATGCTGATCGCCGCCTTCTTCGCCCTGGTGCTGCTGCCCGCGCCATTGCTCGGGCGCTTCTACTACAAGGTGATGGAGGGCGAGCGGACTTTCCTCAGCCCCGTGTTCCTGCCGGTGGAGCGCCTGGTCTACCGCGTCTGCGGCATCGACCCGCAGGGTGAGCAGGACTGGAAGCGCTACACCCTGGCCATGCTGGCCTTCAACCTGGCCGGCCTGGCCCTGCTGTTCGCCATCCTGGCGGGGCAGGGCGCGCTGCCGCTCAACCCGCAGCACCTGCCGGGCCTGGAATGGACCCTGGCGCTGAACACCGCGGTGAGCTTCGTCACCAACACCAACTGGCAGGCCTACAGCGGCGAGGCTTCGCTGAGCTACCTGAGCCAGATGCTCGGCCTGACCGTGCAGAACTTCGTCAGCCCGGCCGTCGGCCTGGCCGTGTTGGTGGTGCTGGCCCGCGGCATCGCCCGCAAGTCCACCAGCAACCTCGGCAACTTCTGGGTCGACCTGACCCGCGCGACCCTCTACGGCCTGTTGCCGCTGTGCCTGATCCTGGCGCTGTTGCTGGTCTGGCAGGGCGTGCCGCAGACCTTCCTCGACTACGTCCACGCCACCACCCTGCAGGGCACCGACCAGACCATTCCGCTGGGCCCGGCGGCCAGCCAGATCGCCATCAAGCAGCTGGGCACCAACGGCGGCGGCTTCTTCGGCGTGAACTCGGCGCACCCGTTCGAGAACCCCACGGCCTGGGCCAACCTGTTCGAACTGGCGTCGATCATCCTGATCCCGGCGGCGCTGGTGTTCACCTTCGGCCACTACGTCAAGGACCTGCGCCAGAGCCGCGCCATCCTCGGCTGCATGCTGCTGCTGTTCGTGGTCGGCCTGGGCGTGGCGCTGTGGGCCGAGTACCAGCCCAACCCGGCCCTGGCGCAGTTGCCGATCACCCAGGGCGCGCCCCTGGAGGGCAAGGAGAGCCGCTTCGGCACCACCGCCAGCGTACTCTGGGCGGTGACCACCACGGCCGCGTCGAACGGCTCGGTGAACGCCATGCACGACAGCCTCAACCCGCTCAGCGGCCTGGTGGCGATGTTCAACATGATGCTCGGCGAGGTGGTCTTCGGCGGCGTCGGCGCCGGCCTCTACGGCATGCTGCTGTTCGTGCTGATCGCGGTGTTCCTCGCCGGCCTGATGATCGGCCGCACCCCGGAATACCTGGGCAAGAAGCTGGAGGCCCGCGAGGTCCGCCTGCTGGTCGCCACCCTGCTGGTGATGCCGGTCGGCGTGCTGGTGCTCGGCGCCATCGCCGCCAGCCTGCCGGGTCCGGCCGCGTCGGTGAGCAACCCCGGCGCCCACGGCTTCAGCCAACTGCTCTACGCCTACACCTCGGGCACCGCGAACAACGGTTCGGCGTTCGGCGGCTTCGGCGCCAACACCCCGTTCCACAACCTGATGATCGCCCTGGCCATGCTCATCGGCCGCTTCGGCTACATCGTCCCGGTGCTGGCCATCGCCGGCAGCCTGGCGGCGAAGAAGCGCGTGCCGGTGGGGCCGAACAGCTTCCCCACCCATGGCCTGCTGTTCGTCGGCCTGCTGGCGGCGACCATCCTCCTGGTCGGCGGCCTGAACTTCCTGCCGACCCTGGTCCTCGGCCCGGTGGCCGACCACCTGACCCTCGGCTTCTGAGGAGCCAACAGATGAATGCCAAGACCCAGGACATGTCGCTCAAGCCCGCCATGCCCGCCCCCGAGAAACGCCACAGCCTGAGCTTCGCCGCGCTATGGAAGCCGGCGCTGCTGCAGGCCTTCGTCAAGCTCGACCCGCGCCAGCTGCAGCGCTCGCCGGTGATGCTGGTGGTGGAGCTGACCGCCGTCCTCACCACCGTGCTGTGCTTCACCGGCGGCGACGCGGTGCCCCTGGCGGTGGCCGCACAGATCGCCGCCTGGCTGTGGTTCACCGTGCTCTTCGCCAACTTCGCCGAGGCCCTCGCCGAGGGCCGCGGCAAGGCCCGCGCCGACAGCCTCAAGGCCGGCAGCCAGGGCCTGATGGCGCAGCGCCTGAGTGTCGATGGCAGCTACGAGAGCGTGCCTGCCGGCAGCCTGCGCAAGGGCGACGTGGTGCGCGTGGTGGCCGGCGAGCTGATCCCCGGCGACGGCGAGGTGATCGAGGGCGTGGCGGCGGTCAACGAGGCCGCCATCACCGGCGAATCGGCACCGGTGATCCGCGAGTCCGGTGGCGATCGCTCGGCGGTCACCGGCAACACCCGGCTGGTCTCCGACTGGCTGCAGATCCGCATCAGCGTCAACCCCGGCGAGTCGACCCTCGACCGCATGATTGCCCTGGTGGAGGGCGCCAAGCGGCAGAAGACGCCCAACGAGGTGGCGCTGGACATCCTGCTGATCGGCCTGACGCTGATCTTCCTGCTGGTGGTGGTGACGCTCAAGCCCTTCGCCCTGTTCGCCGGCGGCAACCTGCCGCTGGTGTTCCTGGTGGCGCTGCTGGTGACGCTGATCCCGACCACCATCGGCGGCCTGCTCTCGGCCATCGGCATCGCCGGCATGGACCGCCTGGTGCGGCTGAACGTGATCGCCAAGTCCGGCCGTGCGGTGGAGGCCGCCGGCGATGTGCACGTGCTGATGCTCGACAAGACCGGCACCATCACCTTCGGCAACCGCCGCTGCGCCGCGCTGCACGCCGCGCCCGGGGTGAATGCCGTGGAGCTGGCCGAAGGCGCCTTCCTCGCCTCGCTGGCCGACGACACGCCCGAAGGCAAGTCCATCGTCGAGTTCCTGCGCGCCCAGGTGCTGCTGCCGGAGCCGTCGCGCGAGAAGCTGACGCCCATCGCCTTCAGCGCCGAGACGCGGCTGTCCGGCGTCGACCTGGACGGCCACATGTACCGCAAGGGCGCGGTGGATGCCGCCCTGGCCTTCATCGGCCGAGCCCGCGACGACATGCCGGAAAGCCTGGCGAAAGAGGTCGAACGCATCGCCCAGAGCGGCGGCACCCCGCTGCTGGTGGTGGCCGACGGCAGGCTGCTGGGCGCCATCCACCTCAAGGACGTGGTCAAGCCGGGCATCCGCGAGCGCTTCGCCGAACTGCGGCGCATGGGCATCCGCACCGTGATGGTGACCGGCGACAACCCGCTGACCGCCGCGGCCATCGCCGCCGAGGCCGGGGTGGACGACGTGATCGCCGAAGCCACCCCGGAGAAGAAGCTGGCGCGCATCCGCCAGGAACAGGCCGAGGGGCGCATGGTCGCCATGTGCGGCGACGGCGCCAACGATGCCCCGGCGCTGGCCCAGGCGGACGTCGGCATGGCCATGAACGACGGCACCCAGGCGGCCCGCGAGGCGGCCAACCTGGTGGACCTGGACAGCGACCCGACCAAGCTGCTCGACGTGGTCCAGGTGGGCAAGGAACTGCTGGTGACCCGCGGCGCGCTGACCACCTTCTCGGTGGCCAACGACGTGGCCAAGTACTTCGCCATCCTGCCCGCGCTGTTCGCCGGCATCTACCCGCAGCTGCAGGTGCTCAACGTCATGCGCCTGGCCAGCCCGCAGAGCGCCATCCTCTCGGCCATCGTGTTCAACGCGCTGATCATCATCGCGCTGATCCCCCTGGCCCTGCGCGGCGTGCGCGTGCAGGCCAGCGACGCCATGCACCTGCTGCGGCGCAACCTGCTGGTCTACGGGGTGGGCGGCATCATCGCGCCCTTCATTGGCATCAAGGCCATCGACCTGTTGCTGGTGGCCGTGGGCCTGGCCTGAACAGGGTTGCAGAGACGCCCTTCGTAGGATGGGTTGAGCGAAGCGATACCCATCGCCATTGCCGGCAGCCTGGGTTTCGCAGGCTCAACCCATCCTACGGGGTTACCCGGACTGTAGGAGCGAGCTTGCTCGCGAACCGCCCTGGTTCGAAGAGCTTCGCGAGCAAGCTCGCTCCTACGAAGAGCCCGCATCATCGAGGAAACCGAAAAATGCTCACCCACATCCGTCCCGCCATCGCCTCCCTGGCCCTGCTGTCGCTGGTCACCGGCGTGGCCTATCCGCTGCTGGTCACCGGCATCGCCCAGCTGGCCTTCCCCGAGCAGGCCAACGGCAGCCTGGTGCGCGACGCCAGGGGCGAAGTCCGCGGCTCGGCGCTGCTGGCGCAGAAGTTCGCGGGACCGCAGTGGTTCCACGAGCGGCCCTCGGCCGGCGACTTCGCCACCGTTTCCAGCAGCGCCTCCAACCTGGCCCCGGGCAACCCGGCGCTGGCCCAGCGCATCGCCAAGGATGCCGCCGCCGAAGCGGTAGATGGGCGCCCGGTGCCGCAGGCGCTGGTCACCACCTCCGGCAGCGGGCTGGACCCGCAGTTGCCGCCGGAGGCCGCGCTCTACCAGGTGCCGCGCATCGCCCAGGCCCGCAGCCTGCCGGAGCAGGCCGTGCACAACCTGGTCGAGGCGAACACCCGGCGGCCGCTGGTGGGCCCGGCGGTGGTCAACGTGCTGGCCCTGAACATGGCCCTCGAGCAACTGCCTCGCTAGACTTGCGCACAATTCCCAGGAGGCCGAGATGACCGATCCCAGGCGTGCCGACGCCCTGCTCGCGGAAGTGGAGCGCAACGGCCGCGGGCGCCTCAAGGTGTTTCTTGGCGCCGCACCCGGCGTGGGCAAGACCTACGCCATGCTGCTGGCGGCCCAGGGCCAGTTGCGCCAGGGCGTGAAGCTGCGCGTGGGCATCGTCGAGACCCACGGCCGCGCCGAGACCGAGGCGCTGCTGGCCGGCCTGCCGCAGCAGCCGCTGCTGCGCTCGGAGTACCGCGGCATCCACCTGGCCGAGATGGACCTCGACGGCCTGCTGCGCGAGCCGCCGCAGCTGGCACTGGTCGACGAGCTGGCCCACAGCAACGCCCCCGGCAGCCGCCACGCCAAGCGCTGGCAGGACATCCAGGAGCTGCTCGCCGCCGGCATCGACGTCTACACCACGGTCAACGTCCAGCACCTGGAGAGCCTCAACGACCAGGTGCGCGACATCACCGGCGTGCAGGTGCGCGAGACGGTGCCCGACTGGGTGTTGCAGGAGGCCGACGAACTGCTGCTGGTGGACCTGCCGCCGCGCGAGCTGCTGGAGCGCCTGCGCGAGGGCAAGGTCTACGTGCCGGAGCAGGCGCGCGCGGCCATCGACGCCTTCTTCAGCCAGACCAACCTCACCGCGCTGCGCGAGCTGGCCATGCAGACCGCCGCCGCGCGGGTGGATGCCGACCTGGCGCACCGTTACCGCCAGCAAGGCGGCGAGGCCCCGGCGCTGCGCGGCCGCCTGCTGGTGGGCGTGGACGGCGAGCGCAACGCCGAACGCCTGGTGCGCCACGCCTCGCGGGTGGCCGAGCGCCGCCACCTGCCCTGGAGCCTGGTCCACGTCGACACCGGCGACGCCCGCGACGAGCAATCCCGCCTGTACCTGCAGAACGCCCAGCAGCTGGCCGAGCGCCTGGGCGGCGAGGTGGTGCAGCTGCGCGGCGGGGAGGTGGCGCGCACCCTGGTCGAGCACGCCCGCGAGCGCCGCGCCAGCCTGATCCTGGTCGGCCGTTCGCGGCAGCGCTGGCACCGCCGGCTGTTCGGCGGCGGCCTGGCGGCGCGCCTGCTGCGCCTGGGCGAGGGCCTGGAGATCAGCGCGCTGGACAGCGAGGCCGACCTGGCCCCGGCCACCCCGCGCCGGCGCGAGCGCGGCCACTGGCGCGACTACCTGCTGGCGGCGCTGGCCGCCGCCGTGGCCAGCGCCCTGGCCTGGGGCGTGGCGCACCTGCTGGAGCTGCCGAACATCTCCCTGGTGTTCCTCGCCGCGGTGCTGCTGGTGGCGGTGCGCAGCAGTCTGTGGCCGGCGCTGCTGTGCGCGGTGCTGTCGTTCCTGGCCTACGACTTCCTGTTCATCCCGCCGTATTTCTCCTTCTCCATCCAGCGCGAACAGGACGTGCTGACCCTGCTGTTCTTCCTGCTCATGGCCGCGCTCACCGGCAACCTGGCCGCGCGCCAGCGCCGCCAGCTGCAGGTGCTGCGCGACACCCAGGAAGAAACCGGCGCGCTGCTGGAACTGTCGCGCAAGCTCACCGCCGCCACCGACCGCCAGGCGGTGCTGGCCGCCGCCGGCCAGCAGTTCGCCCTGTGGAGCGACCTGGACATCTGCGTGCTGGCCCGCCAGCACGATGACTGGAAGGTGGAAAGCGGCCACGCCCGCGGCTTCGACGAGCAGGAGCGCGCCGCCGCCGACTGGGCCTGGCAGCACGACCAGCCGGCCGGCCTGGGCACCGGCACCCTGCCGTCGGGGCGCTGGTGGTGGTGGCCGCTGTCGGCGGAGGAGGGGCCGCTGGCGCTGCTCGGCGTGCGCCCCAGGGACGGCGAGCCGCTGCCCGGCCAGCGCCGCCGCCTGCTCGCCGCCCTCGGCCAGCCGCTGGCCCAGGCCCTGGCCCGCGCGCGCCTGGCCGACGACCTGGAGGCGGCGCGCCTGCACGGTGAGACCGAACAATTGCGCAGCGCGCTGCTGGCCTCGGTCAGCCACGACCTGCGCACCCCGCTGACCACCATGCGCGGCGCCATCGACAGCCTGCTGGCCCTGGGCGACGCCATTCCCCCGGCCGACCGCAAGGAACTGCTGGAAAGCACCCGCGACGAGGCCGAGCGCCTGGACCGCTACATCCAGAACCTGCTGGACATGACCCGCCTGGGCCACGGCGGGCTGAAGCTGGCGCGCGACTGGGTGGCCCCGGAGGACATCGTCGGCAGCGCCGTGCACCGCCTGCGCGCGCTGCTCGCGCCCTACCGCGTGGAAACCCGCGTGCCAGCCGAGCTGCCGCTGCTGTACGTGCACGCGGCGCTGATCGAGCAGGCGCTGGTCAACGTGCTGGAGAACGCCGCGCGCTTCTCGCCCAGCGGCGGGCGCCTGCGGGTGGCGGCGGCGCAGGTGGGCGACGAACTGCAGTTCAGCGTCAGCGACGAGGGTCCGGGGATTCCCGAGGGCGAGCGGGAGAAGATCTTCGACATGTTCTACAGCGCCGCCCGCGGCGACCGCGGCGGGCCGAGCACCGGCCTGGGCCTGGCGATCTGCCAGGGCATGGTCGGTGCCCACGGCGGGCGCATCAGCGTCGGCGACGGCCTGGACGGCCGCGGCACCACCCTGACGCTGCACCTGCCGCTGCAGCGCCAACCGGACCTGGAGCAGCTTGATGCCGGTAGTTGAAAGGCCCAAGCTAGGCGCCACCGCCCCCAGCCAGCCGAGCCCGATGAGCAACGCCAACGCCGCCTGCATCCTGGTCATCGACGACGAGCCGCAGATCCGCAAGTTCCTGCGCATCAGCCTCAACGCCGGCGGCTACCGGGTGGTGGAGGCCGGCAGCGGCGAGGAGGGCCTGGCCCAGGCGGCGCTGAACCGCCCGGACCTGGTGGTGCTGGACCTCGGCCTGCCGGACAAGGACGGCCAGCAGGTGCTGCGCGAGTTGCGCGAGTGGTCGCAGGTGCCGGTGCTGGTGCTCTCGGTGCGCGCCGCCGAGAGCGAGAAGGTGCTGGCCCTGGACGGCGGCGCCAACGACTACGTGACCAAGCCCTTCGGCATCCAGGAGTTCCTCGCGCGCATCCGCGCGCTGCTGCGCCAGGGCCACCAGGGCGAGAGCCAGGCGGCCAGCGTCACGGTCGGGCCGCTGCACCTGGACTTCGCCTACCGCCGGGTAGCGCTCGATGGCGCTGAAGTGGCACTGACGCGCAAGGAATACGCGGTGCTGGCCACCCTGGCCCGCCACCTCGGCCGGGTGGTCACCCAGCAGCAGCTGCTCAAGGACATCTGGGGCCCGACCCACGTCGAGGACACCCACTACCTGCGGGTGGTGGTCGGCCACCTGCGGCAGAAGCTGGCGGACGACCCGGCCAACCCGCGCTTCATCGTCACCGAGGCCGGCGTGGGCTATCGCCTGCGCGATGCGTAGGGCGTACAACCGTTCATCACGCCAAGGTCGGATCTGCAGCCGCCTGGGGCCAGGGCCAACCGGCGGATAACGCCTGTGGCGTTATTCGCCCTACGCCAAGCCCACCCGTAGCGTAGGGCGAATAACCGTTCGCGGTTATCCGCCGATACACCTCCGTTGCCGCCAGCGCCTTGGCCGAGCCCGGGAGCATATCCAACCAGCGCCAGGCCCAACAGCGAGCGGGCCGGTAGCCAAGGCCAATCGGCGGATAACGCCTGTGGCGTTATTCGCCCTACACCAAGCCCACCCGTAACGTAGGGCGAATAACCGTTCGCGGTTATCCGCCGATACACCTCCGTTGCCGCCGGCGCCTTGGCCGAGCCCGGGAACATATCCAACCCGCGCCAAGCCCAACGGCGAGCGGGCCGGTAGCCAAGGCCAATCGGCGGATAACGCCGTAGGCGTTATGCGCCCTACGGATTCTCCGCCTCGTACCTGTCCAGCGTATCGCTGGCGATCTGCCTGCCCAGCGCCACCAGTTCCGGCGCCTTGTAGAACTCGAAGAAGCGGCACACGCGCTTGGGCACGTTGATCAGCACGTCCGGCGGGTAGCCGGCGATCTTGTACTGCGCCAGGGAGGTCTGCATCACCTCGAAGCTCTGGTTGACCAGCTCCAGCAGCGAGGCCGGGCTGCTGCTCTCGATCACCCGGCTGCCGCTGGCGGACTTCGGCGAGCCCTTGGCCTGGGGCGCAGCAGCCGGTTGCTGCATCTCCGGTTCGGCCGGCTCCTCGCTGTCCGGCACCGGCTCCAGCAGGGCCTCGGCGCGCAGCTCCGGCGGCACCAGCTCCGGGCTGTGGCGGCGGAACAGGCTGAGCTTGTCGCTGAGGCTGCCGATCAGGCTGTCGAAGCGGCCCTTGATCGCCGCCGGCCGTTCGATCACCGGCAACTGGTACTGGCGCTGGTTGGTGGCATTGAGGTTGACCGCGATGATCAGGTCGGTGTGGCTGGACACCACCGGGACGATCGGCAGCGGGTTGAGCAGGCCGCCGTCGACCAGCATGCGCGGGCCCTGCATCACCGGGGTGAACAGGCTGGGAATGGCCGCCGAGGCGCGCATGGCCTGGTGCAGGTCGCCTTCCTGGAACCAGATCTCCTGCTGGTTGGTGAGGTCGGTGGCCACCGCCGTGTAGGGGATCGGCAGGTCCTCGATGTTGATGTCGCCGATGATCTCGTGGATCTTGCCGAACACCCGTTCGCCGCGGATGGCGCCGAGGCGGAAGCTGACGTCCAGCAGGCGCAGCACGTCCAGGTAGTCCAGGCTCTCCACCCAGTCGCGGTACTCCCCCAGCTTGCCGGCGGCGTAGATGCCGCCGATGACCGAGCCCATGGAGCAGCCGGCGATGCAGACGATCTCGTAGCCGCGCCGCTCCAGTTCCTCGATCACGCCGATATGCGCATACCCCCGCGCTCCGCCGGAGCCGAGCACCAGCGCCACTTGTTTCGACATGGACGGTCATTCCTCAGGCAAGGCATTGCAAGGCGCGGCGCGCAGCCTATGGCCGGCGCCGGATAGTACTGACGATACGCCCGGGTAGGGCGGGGCGCCAAGGGTGTTTGCTAGAATCGGCCGATCGATTTCCCGCCCCCGGAGCCAACATGAGCGAACCCATCCGCCTGACCCAGTACAGCCACGGTGCCGGCTGCGGCTGCAAGATTTCCCCCAAGGTGCTGGAAGTGATCCTGGCCGGCAGCGGGGCGCAGAACCTGGACCCGAACCTGTGGGTCGGCAACGCCTCGCGCGACGACGCCGCGGTCTATGCTATCGACGGCGAGCGCGGCGTGGTGTCCACCACCGACTTCTTCATGCCGATCGTCGACGACCCCTTCGACTTCGGCCGCATCGCCGCCACCAATGCCATCAGCGACATCTACGCCATGGGCGGCGACCCGCTGATGGCCATCGCCATCCTCGGCTGGCCGGTCAACGTGCTGGCGCCGGAAATCGCCCGCGAGGTCATCGCCGGCGGCCGCAAGGTCTGCGACGAGGCGGGTATCCCGCTGGCCGGCGGGCATTCCATCGACGCCCCCGAGCCGATCTTCGGCCTGGCCGTCACCGGCCTGGTGGAAAAGCGCTTCATGAAGCGCAACGACACTGCCAGCGCCGGCTGCCGCCTGTACCTGACCAAACCGCTGGGCATCGGCATCCTCACCACCGCCGAGAAGAAGTCCAAATTGCGCGCCGAGGACGTGGGCCTGGCCCGCGACTGGATGTGCACCCTGAACAAGCCCGGCAGCCGCTTCGGCAAGCTCGCCGGGGTGACCGCCATGACCGACGTCACCGGCTTCGGCCTGCTCGGCCACCTGGTGGAGATGGCCGACGGCGCCGGCCTGACCGCGCGCGTGCGCTTCGACGCGGTGCCGCGCCTGGAGCACGTCCAGTACTACCTGGAGCAGGGCTGCGTGCCCGGCGGCACCCTGCGCAACTTCGACAGCTACGGCGAGCGCATCGCGCCGCTGCCGGAGCTGCACAAGCTGCTGCTGTGCGACCCGCAGACCAGCGGCGGCCTGCTGGTGGCGGTGACCCCGGAAGGCGAGGGGGAATTCCTCGCCGCCGCCGCCGAACTGGGCCTGCAGCTGGCGCCGATCGGCGAGCTGGTCGAGCGACAGCGTCACGCGGTAGAGGTGGCTTGATGCGCGACAACACCCGGCACTACCGCGAACTCTTCCTCGACGACGTCCCGCTGATGGACGTGCGCGCCCCGGTGGAATACACCAAGGGCGCCTTCCCGCACACCCAGAACCTGCCGCTGATGAACGACATCGAGCGGCAGAAGGTGGGTACCTGCTACAAGCAGCATGGCCAGCAGGCGGCCATCGCCCTGGGCCACGAACTGGTCTGCGGCCCGCTCAAGGCCGAGCGCATCGAAGCCTGGCTGGACTTCGCCCGGCGCCACCCCGACGGCTACCTGTACTGCTTCCGCGGCGGCCTGCGCTCGCAGATCGTCCAGCAGTGGATGAAGGACGCCGGCATCGAGTACCCGCGCGTGGTCGGCGGCTACAAGGCGCTGCGCGGCTTCCTCTTCGACACCACCCGCGCCGCCACCGAGGAGTGTTCCTTCGTGCTGATCGGCGGCCTCACCGGCACCGGCAAGACCGAGGTGGTGGCGCAGCTGGACAACGCCCTGGACCTGGAAGGCCACGCCAACCACCGTGGCTCCAGCTTCGGCCGCCGGGCCACGCCGCAGCCGGCGCAGATCGACTTCGAGAACCGCCTGGCCATCGACATCCTGAAGAAGCGCCACGCCGGCATGAACCAGTTCGTGCTGGAGGACGAGGGGCGCATCGTCGGCAGCTGCTCGCTGCCCCTGGAGCTGTACCAGGGCATGCAGGGCTACCCGCTGGTGTGGCTGGAGGACAGCTTCGAGGGCCGGGTGGAACGCATCCTCAAGGACTACGTGATCGACCTGTGCGCCGAGTTCGTGGCGGTGAAGGGCGCGCCGGAAGAAGGTTTCGAGGCCTTCGCCGCCTACCTGCGCAAGAGCCTGTCGGGCATCGTCAAGCGCCTGGGCGGCGAGCGCTACCAGCGCCTGGCGGCGATCATGGACGCGGCCCTGGACGAGCAGCACCGCAGCGGCGCGGTGGACCTGCACCGGGGCTGGATCGAGGGGCTGCTGGGCGAATACTACGACCCGATGTACGCCTACCAGCTGGAAAGCAAGGCCTCACGAATCGAGTTCCGCGGCAACCATGACGAGGTGGTGGAGTATCTGCGCGCACGGGCGTAGGGCGAATAACCGTTCGCGGTTATCCGCCGATACACCGGGGCCACAGCCAATGCCCAGGTCAACCTCGGAGCCGCTGTGAACCAAGGTCAGGCGGCGGATAACGCCGTAGGCGTTATGCGCCCTACGCCAAACCCACCTGTAACCTTGGGCGGCGGCGGTCTAAGCTGGAAGTCGCCCGAACCACCAAGGAGGTCGTCATGAAGGCACTTCTCGCAGTACTCGCCGCCAGCCTGGTGCTGGCCGGCTGCTCCGGCAAGACGGTCAACCGCGACAGCTGCGCCAGCGAACTGAACGCCGCCTGGCACGAGCTGGACCTGGCCAAGGCCGAAGGCTTCGCCGGCACCGTCAGCTACTCCAAGGCGCTGGCGCTGATCAGCGCGGCCAAGACCGAGCAGCAGGTCGAGTCCTACGGCGGCTGCCTGGACAAGGCCAGCAAGGCGCGCTTCTACATCAAGGAATCGCGTGCGGGCCGCTGACCGGGCGCGGGCAAGGCGGGCATAATCACCGGGCGGACGGGCGCTCCGGCCCGTCCGGCAGTCAGGAACCCCACTCATGCAGCTCGACTTCAGCACCCTCGCGCCCGCCGACGCCTACCGCTGGCTGGCCTCCACCGTCACCCCGCGGCCCATCGCCTGGGTTTCCACCCTGTCCGCGGAGGGCCACGGCAACCTGGCGCCCTTCAGCTTCTTCCAGGTCATCAGCGACGAGCCGCCGACGCTGATGGTCAACACCAGCATCCGCGACGACGGCAGCGTCAAGGACACCCTGCGCAACGTCCGCGAGACCGGCCAGCTGGTGATCCACCTGGTCAGCGCCGCCCATGCCGAGGCCATGAACGCCACCGCGGCCACGCTTCCCCACGGCGTCAGCGAGATCGAGCAGGCCGGCATCGCCACCCTGCCCAGCGTGCGCGTGGCGCCGCCGCGGGTGGCCGGCGCGGTGGTGGCCTTCGAGTGCGAGCTGGCGCAGATCCAGCCCTACCCGGCGGACAAGCCCAGTTGCTACCTGATTTTCGCCCGCGTGCTGCTGGCGCACATCGACGACGCCGTGCTGCGCGACGAGCGCCACGTCGACCCGGCCAGGCTCGACCTGGTCGGCCGCCTGGGCGGCACCCAATACGCCTTCACCCGCGACACCTTCAGCATGATCCGCCCCAAATAGGCGCACGGGCTGTCGCGCGCCGGGACCTTGGCGCGCGACTGTCCTGGATGCGACCTGTGCATGCCCGTGCGCAACATCGGATTGCCATCATCGACGGACCCCCTTGTTCCGCCGGTCGGCCGGCTCCTAATGTTCCGTCCGAAAGCAACGACAAAGAACGGGAGAGCTTCGGTCGAAGACTCTCCCGCAGGGCATTCAGAAGGGGAGCTGGCATGGTCGCGTTCGTGCAACGGCGGTTGGCCAATCTGGGGACGGCGAAGAAACTGGCGCTGGGCTTCGGCCTGGTACTGCTGCTGACAGCTTTGGTAGCCGGGATCGGCGTCGGGGCGCTGCGCTCCATCGAGCAGCGCTTCGGCCTGCTGGACGCCATGAGCGCGGTCAACCGCGAAGTGCTGGAGATGCGCCAGAGCGAGAAGGACTTCGTCCGTGACGCCAACCCCAAGGCCGCCGAGCAGTTGCGCCAGCGCGCCAAGGTCCTCGCCGGGCACGTCGAGCAGCTCAAGGCGCACCCCGGCCAGGCCGAGGCCATGGAGCGCGTCGCCCAGGCCATGGCCGGCTACCTGGCGTCCTTCGACCGCTTCGAACAGGCCAGCAAGAGCCGCCACCTGGCCCTGGAGGCCGCCAACTGGTCGGTGTCCAGCGCCTCCAACAGCCTGGACATCCTGCAGTCCAGCCTGGCCGACGACGGCGCCTACGAACTCAAGCAGAGCCAGGGCCAGAACGGCGAGGAACTGCTCAAGCAGGCGGCCCAGGTCGGCCAGCTCTACCGCCTGGTGCTGCAGGGCCTGAACGAAGCCCGCGCGCGCCTGGACCAGAAGGACGGCGAGGCCGGCGGCGACGCGCGCATCAAGTCCGCCGACGAGGCCCTGGAGCTGTCGAAGCAACTGCAGGCGGCGATCACCGACCCGGCCTACGTCTCGGTGATCAAGGACGTGGCCACCAACATCGACGGCTTCGGCAACAACCTCGGCGACTACTCCGCCGGCCTGGCCAAGGAACAGCAGGCGCACCGCGAGATGTCGCAGCGCGCCGAAGAGATGATGCAGCAGGTGGACGCCTCCTACGCCACGCAGCAGGCGGCCATGGTCAGCGTGCTGCACAGCAGCGTGGGCGCCATGCTCGGCTCGGCGGCGCTGGCGCTGCTGGTCGGCACCCTGGCCGCGCTGCTGATCAGCCTGCTGATCGTGCGCCCGCTGCGCCAGGTGATCGGCATGGCCAGCCGCATCGCCGAGGGCGACCTGAGCCAGACCATCCGCGTCGAGCGCAAGGACGAGGTGGGCCAGCTGATGGCCGCGGTGGACGCCATGGCCCAGAGCCTGCGCGGCATCGTCGGCCGCCTGCACGACGGCGTCGGCCGCATCACCTCCTCGGCGCAGGCGTTGTCCGGCGTCACCGAGCGCACCCAGAGCGGCGTCAACAGCCAGAAGGCCGAGACCGACCAGGTGGCCACGGCGATGAACCAGATGGCCGCCACCGTCCACGAGGTGGCGCGCAACGCCGAGGCCGCGGCGCACTCCGCCGAGCAGGCGGACGGCACCGTGGCCAGCGGCCAGCAGGTGGTGCGGCGCACCCTCGGGCGCATCTCCGAGCTGGCCGAGGCGGTGCGCGAGGCCTCCGCCAGCATCCACGACCTGGGCCGCGAGAGCCAGAACATCGGCAGCGTGCTCGACGTGATCAAGGCGGTGGCCGAGCAGACCAACCTGCTGGCGCTCAATGCCGCCATCGAGGCGGCCCGGGCCGGCGAGCAGGGCCGCGGCTTCGCCGTGGTGGCCGACGAGGTGCGCGCCCTGGCGCGGCGCACCCAGCAGTCCACGGCGGAGATCGAGAAGCTCATCGGCGCGCTGCAGAGCGGCGCCCAGGCCTCGGTGCAGCACATGCAGCACAGCCACCAGCTGGTGGAGAAGAGCGTCGGCGACGCCGAGCAGACCGAGACCGCGCTGGGCGAGATCGCCGTGGCGGTGGCGGTGATCCACCAGATGAACCAGCAGATCGCCGCGGCCTCCGAGCAGCAGAGCGCGGTGGCCGAGGAGATCAACCGCAGCGTCACCAGCATCCGCGGCATCGCCGACGAGTCGGCCCAGGCCATGGAGTCCACGGCGTCCTCCAGCGTCGAGCTGGCGCAGCTCAGCCGCGACCTGCAGGGGGTGGTGGGGCAGTTCCGGTTGTAGGCAGCGCCGAGCCCCTGTAGGAGCGGACTCTGTCCGCGATTCGCGCGCAGGGCGCGCTCCTACAGGGGAATGGTGTGGGTGGAGCGGCGTAGGAGCGGATCTCATCCGCGAATCGCGCCGATACGTCCGGCTATCGCGGACAAGGTCCGCTCCTACGGTTCCAGGACGCACGGACGTAGGAGCGGACTCCGTCCGCGATTGGATTCACCGGCCACGCCGGACACCCTGGAGGCACGGACGGCGGCGGATAACCGCGAACGGTTATTCGCCCTACGTCGCCGGGGACTGCGTGCTTTCCTGCTGGCGCTTGTACCAGCGCCGGTAGGCGTTCACCCCGGCGCGCACCGAGCTGAACACCAGCGGCGGCTTCAGCTCGCCCAGCTGGCCGGAGCGCTCCATCATCGCCAGGGTTTCCCGCGGCACCCGCGCCAGGGACAGGTGCACGTCCTGCGCCGCCAGGGTCTGCTGCACCTCGCGCAGCACCGTCAGGCCGCTGACGTCCAGGTTCAGTACGCCCTCGGCATTGAGCAGCACGGCGCGCGGCGCCTTGGTCTGCGCCACCACCTGCAGCAGGCGCTGCTTGAAGTAGTCGGCGTTGAAGAACAGCAGCGGCGCGTCGAAGCGGTAGATCACCAGGCCCGGCAGGGTGTGCGCCTGCGGGTAGTGGCTCAGTTCCACCTGGCCGTCGATGCCGTGGACCCAGCCGAGCACCGCGTCGCTCGGCCGGTAGGTCAGGTACAGCAGGCGCAGCAGGGCGATGACGATGGCCACGAAGATGCCCGGCAGCACGCCGACGCTGAGCACCCCGACGGTGGTCAGCAGGCACAGGCCGAACTCGAAGCGCGACAGGCGCCAGAAGCCCTTGAGCGCGCTGAAGTCGATCAGCCCCCAGCCGGCCATCAGCAGCACCGCGCCCAGGGCGGGCATGGGGATCCAGCCCAGCGGGGCGCTGAACAGCACCAGGGCCAGGCCGATGACCAGCGCCGCGACCACGCCGACCAGCTGCGTCTGGCCGCCGACCATGTCGTTGACCGCGGTGCGCGAGTCGGCGCCGCTGATGACGAAGCCCTGGGACACCCCGGCGCCGATGTTGGCCACGCCCAGGGCGATCATCTCGCGGCTGGCGTCGATGCTGTAGCCGTGGCGCGCGGCGAAGCTGCGGGCGGTGAGCATGGCGCTGCAGAAGCTGACGATGGTGATGCCCAGGGCGTCGCGGAACAGGTTGCCCATCTCCTGCACGCTGGTGCGCGGCCAGCTCAGCTCCGGCAGGCCCTGGGGCACCGCGCCGAGCAGGGCGACGCCGTAGCGGTCCAGGCCCAGCGCCACGCTGGCCAGGGTGGCGAAGAACACGCCCACCAGGGCGCCGGGGATCTTCGGGTAGCGCCGTGGCAGCAGGATCATCAGCAGCAGGGTGGCCACGCCCAGGGCCAGCGTCGGCAGGTGCGTACTGCCGAGGTTGCGCAGCAGCGCCAGCAGGCCGGCGAGGAAGCCGCTGGTCTCGGTGTGGTAGCCCAGCAGCTTGCCCAGCTGGCCGGCGATCAGGCTCAGGCCGATGCCGTTGAGGTAGCCCACCAGGGTCGGCCGTGACAGGAAGCTGGCGACGAAGCCCGCGCGCACCAGGCCGCCGACGATGGACAGCAGCCCGACCATCACCGCGACGATCATCGACAGCTGCAGCAGGCGCTGCGGATCGCCCGCCGCCAGTGGCGTGATGGCCGCCGCGACCATGGCCGCGGTGGCGGCGTCGGGGCCCACCATCAACTGCCTGGAGCTGCCCACCAGGGCGTAGATCAGCATCGGCAGGATGCAGGCGTAGAGCCCGACCTGGGCCGGGAAGCCGATGATCTGGGCATAGGCGATGGCGGTGGGAATCTGGATGGCCGCCACCGACAGGCCGGCGAGCATGTCCGGGCGCAGCCAGACGGCGCGGTAGTGCAGCAGGTTGTCCAGGCCGGGCAGCCAGCGGGTGAGGGGCATGGGCGTCTTCCGTGAAACGTCGGGGCTGAAGCTTAGCCGCAGTGTAGGGCCGCGGCTTGCCCGGCGTCAGTGCCCGGCGTAGGAAGACGAAGGATTTCGAGAGGTGGGCGGTTCTTGTAGGAGCGGATTCCATCCGCGATTGCGGTGCTCGGGATCAGCCCATCGCGGACGGAGTCCGCTCCTGCGAAAAGCGCCTCGACGCGGTACCGTAGGGCGTATAAAGCGGAACGCTTTATCCGCCGATGGCCCCGGCGCGGGCGGCCCCGGCGGATAACGCCCGGGGCGTTATGCGCCCTACGAAAAGCCTTCAGAGCTTGAGGATGAGCTTGCCGAAGTTCTCGCCCTTGAACAGCTTGAGCAGCGTCTGCGGGAAGGTCTGCAGGCCCTCGACTATGTCTTCCTTCGACTTCAGCTTGCCCTCGGCCAGCCAGCCGGCCATCTCGCGCATGGCCTCGGGGTAGCGGCTGACGTAGTCCATCACCACCATGCCCTCCATGCGGGCGCGGTTGACCAGCAGCGACAGGTAGTTGGCCGGGCCCTTCACCGCCTGCTTGTTGTTGTACTGGCTGATGGCGCCGCAGATCACCACCCGCGCCCTGGGCGCCAGGCGCGCCAGGCAGGCGTCGAGGATGTCGCCGCCGACGTTGTCGAAGAACACGTCGATGCCGTTGGGGCAGCTGCGCTTGAGGCCCATGGCGATGTCCTCGTTCTTGTAGTCGACGGCGCCGTCGAAGCCCAGTTCCTGCACCAGGTAGCGGCACTTGTCCTCGCCGCCGGCGATGCCGATCACGGTGCAGCCCTTGATCCTGGCGATCTGCCCGACCACGCTGCCCACCGCGCCGGCCGCGGCCGAGACCACCACGGTGTCGCCGGCCTTGGGCAGGCCGACGTCGAGCAGGCCGAAGTAGGCGGTCATGCCGGTCATGCCCAGGGCCGAGAGGTACAGCGGCAGCGGCGCGCGGTTGGCGTCGACCTTGTAGAAGCCCCTGGGCTCGCCGAGGAAGTAGTCCTGCACGCCGAGGGCGCCGTTGACGTGGTCGCCGACGACGAAGGCCGGGTTGTTCGAGGCCACCACCTGGCCCACGCCCAGGGCGCGCATCACCTCGCCGACGCCCACCGGGGGGATGTAGGACTTGGCGTCGTTGAGCCAGCCGCGCATGGCCGGGTCCAGCGACAGGTACAGGTTGCGCACCAGCACCTGGCCGGGGCCGGGCTCGCCGAGCGGGGTTTCCTGGTAGCGGAAGGTGTCCTGGTCGATGGCGCCCTGGGGGCGCTGGGCGAGCACGAACTGGCGGTTGAGCGGGGCGGTCATGGCGATGCTCTCACGGAGGGGGAAGCCCTAGGGATAGTCCGCGCCGCAGGCCTAGGCAAGCTGCAACCGACCGCGAGAATGCCTGGCTATCCATGGCGATGATTCTTTCCTGGCTGCTTCATCACCATTACGGATAGTGCCAGCTACAGCGGCCTGATAGTGCTTTGCCCGCGCGCGGGGCTGGCTAGACTCGGACGATTCTCCATCCGTTCGAGGACTGTCCATGAGTCAGCTGCTTTCCGGCCAGGTCGCCCTGGTCACCGGCGCCGCCGCCGGCATCGGCCGCGCTACCGCCCAGGCTTTCGCCCGCGAGGGCATCAAGGTGGTGGTCGCCGACCTCGACGCCGCCGGCGGCGAAGCCACCGCCGAGCTGATCCGCGCCGCGGGTGGGCAGGCGCGCTTCATCCGCTGCGACGTGACCCGCGACGCCGAGGTCGAGGCGCTGGTGGCTGCTACCGTGGAGGCCTACGGCCGCCTGGACTATGCCTTCAACAACGCCGGCATCGAGATCGAGCAGGGCAAGCTGGCCGACGGCAAGGAAAGCGAGTTCGATGCCATCATGGGCGTCAACGTCAAGGGCGTCTGGCTGTGCATGAAGCACCAGATCCCGGTGATGCTCGCCCAGGGCGGCGGCGCCATCGTCAACACCGCCTCGGTGGCCGGCCTGGGCGCGGCGCCGAAGATGAGCATCTACGCCGCCTCCAAGCACGCGGTGATCGGCCTGACCAAGTCGGCGGCCGTCGAATACGCGAAGAAGAAGGTGCGCATCAACGCCGTATGCCCGGCGGTGATCGACACCGACATGTTCCGCCGCGCCTACGAGGCCGACCCGAAGAAGGCCGAGTTCGCCGCCGCCATGCACCCGGTGGGTCGCGTCGGCAAGGTCGAGGAGATCGCCGCGGCGGTGCTCTACCTGTGCAGCGACAACGCCGGCTTCACCACCGGCATCGCGCTGCCGGTGGACGGCGGCCACACCGCGCTCTGAGCCGGGCAGCGGCGGATGACCGTTCACGGTTATCCGCCGTCCCCGGCGAACCCACCTTTCAGCGTTCCGCCAATCGCGCCGCCAGTCCGCTGCGGCGGATCACCCATTTCTCCAGCTCGGCGCCGATGAACACCAGCAGCCCCGCGCCCAGCACCCGCAGCCACTCGGCCGGGCTGAGGTCGGTGGAGCCGAAGAGCTCCTGCATCCAGGGCGCGTAGGTGAAGGCCAGCTGCAGCGGGATGCACGCGGCGATGGCCAGCAGCACCCAGTGGTTGCCGAACAGGCCCTCGCGGCTGAGCACCGAGCCGAAGATCGAACGGCTGTTGATCAGGTAGAACATCTCTCCCACCACCACCGCGTTGACCGCCATGGTCCGCGCCGAGTCGATGCCGGTGCCGCGCTGCAGCTCCCAGAGGAACAGGCCGAAGGCGCCGAGCATCATCAGCAGCGCCACCAGCAGCACGCGCCAGACGAAGAACCCGGAGAGCAGGGCGTTGCCCGGCGGCCGCGGGCGGCGGCGCATGATGTCGCGCTCGGCCGGCTCGAAGGCCAGGGCCAGGCCCAGGGTGCTGGAGGTGACCATGTTGATCCACAGCACCTGCGCCGGCGTCAGCGGCAGGCCCAGGCCGAGGAAGAGCGCGGCGATCACCACCAGCGCCTCGCCGCCGTTGGTCGGCAGCATGAACAGGATGAACTTCTTCAGGTTGTCGTAGACCGCGCGGCCCTCGCGCACGGCGCTGGCGATGCTGGCGAAGTTGTCGTCGGCCAGCACCACGTCGGCGGCCTCGCGCGCCGCCTCGGTGCCCTTGCGGCCCATGGCCACGCCGACCTCGGCGCGCTTGAGCGCCGGGGCGTCGTTGACGCCGTCGCCGGTCATCGCCACCACTTGGCCGTCCTCCTGCAGGGCCTGCACCAGGCGCAACTTGTGCTCGGGGCTGGCGCGGGCGAAGACGTCCACGTCCATGGCCACGCGGCGCAGCTCGGCGTCGTCCATCAGCGCCACCTCGGCGCCGGTCACCGCCGGCAGGCCGACGCCGATGCCCAGGCGGGCGCCGATGGCGCGGGCGGTCTCGGCGTGGTCGCCGGTGATCATCTTGACGCGGATGCCGGCCTGCTGGCAGTGCGCCACGGCGGCGATGGCCTCGGCCCGCGGCGGGTCGATCAGGCCCACCAGGGCCAGCAGGGTGAAGCCCTCGGCGACGTCCTCGAAGCCCAGCTGCGCGCCCCGCGGCGCCGCCGGCCGCGCGGCCAGGGCCAGCAGGCGCAGGCCGCGGGCGGCGGTGTCGGTGGCCATGCGCCGCCAGTAGTCCGGGTCCAGCGGCGCCTCGCCGGCGTCGGTGAGCTGCGTCGAGCACATCTCCAGGATGCGCTCCGGCGCGCCCTTGACCAGTATCCACGGGCGGCCCCCGGCGTCCTGGTGGCTGCTGGCCATGAAGCGGTGCTGCGACTCGAAGGGGATGCTGTCCAGCCGCGGCCAGTCCTGCGCGCAGGCCTCCTGGGGCAGCCCGGCCTTGGCGCCGAGCACCAGCAGCGCGCCTTCGGTGGGGTCGCCCTCGACGAGCCACTGGCCGCCGTCCTCGCGCAACTGCGCGTCGTTGCACAGCACCCCGGCGCGGATCGCCCGCAGCAGCGCCGGCTGCGCGTCGGGCTGCACTGCGCGGCCGTCGACGCTGAAGCCGCCCACGGGGACGTAGCCGACGCCTTCCACCTCGTACACCCGCTCGGCGCAGACCAGGCGCTGCACGGTCATCTCGTTGCAGGTCAGGGTGCCGGTCTTGTCCGAGCAGATCACCGTCACCGAGCCCAGCGTCTCCACCGCCGGCAGGCGCCGTACGATGGCGCGCTGGCGGGCCATGCGCTGCACGCCCAGGGCCAGGGTCACGGTCATGATCGCCGGCAGCCCCTCGGGGATGGCCGAGGCCACCAGGGCCACCACCATCATGAACATCTGTTCCGGCGTCTCGCCCAGCCACAGGGTGCCGAGCAGGAACACCAGGGCGCCGATGCCGAGGATGACCATGGCCAGGATGCGGCCGAAGCGGTCGATCTGCCGCAACAGCGGGGTGGTCAGGTTCTCCACGCTGCTGAGCATCTGGTTGATGCGCCCGAGCTCGGTGTCCGCCCCGGTGCCCACCACCAGCCCGCGGGCCTGGCCGTAGACCACCAGGGTGCCGGAGTAGGCCATGCCGTAACGGTCGCCCAGGGGCGCGTCGGCGGCCACCGCCTGGGCGTTCTTTTCCACCGGCAGGGATTCGCCGGTCAGCGCCGCCTCGTCGACGCGCAGCTCCTTGCCGCCGAGCAGGCGCAGGTCGGCCGGCACGCGGTCGCCGGAGGCCAGCAGCACCAGGTCGCCGGGGACCAGGGCGGCGGTGTCGATCTGCTGGCGCTTGCCCTGGCGCACCACGGTGGCGGTGGAGGAGAGCATGCCGCGGATGGCGTCCAGCGCCGATTCGGCCTTGCCTTCCTGGATGAAGCCGATCACCGCGTTGATCAGCACCGCGCCGAGCAGCACGGCGGTGTCCACCCAGTGGCCGAGCAGCGCGGTGACCAGCGCGGCGGCGAGCATCACGTAGAGCAGGATGTTGTGGAACTGCAGCAGCAGGCGCAGCAGCGGGCCGCGCCGGCGCGGCGGCGCCAGGCGGTTCTCGCCGTACTGCTGGCGGCGGCTTTGCACCTCGGCCTCGTCGAGGCCGGCGGGGCCGCTGCGCAGGCGGGCCTGGACCTCGTCGCCGGCGAGGCTGTGCCAGGGTGTGGCGCTGGCGTCGGAGTGGGGAACGCGGCGTCGGCTCATGCAGGGCTCCTGTCGAGGGGAGGGCAGGGATGGGCTACAGCATGGACAGGCGCGCGCCGTACGGGCTTGACCTGGAACAGCGCAGGCGACCGGCGTGCGCCCAGTGTTTTGCATTCTGTTACAGCAGGAAGTTCTTTTGGCCGGCAGGGACAGTTACAAAGGCCACACTGGTAGGAAGAATCGGCCTACGGCGGCATCAGACCGCCCCTTCGCGTGCTGCAGGAGAACCACAACAATGACCGCCAGCCCCTTGCTCACCCTGTTCCTGCCCGTGGCCCTGGGCATCATCATGCTCGGCCTCGGGCTGTCCCTGACCTTAGCCGACTTCGCCCGCGTCGTGCGCTACCCCAGGCCGGTGCTCATCGGCCTGGTGTGCCAGATCGTCCTGCTGCCGCTGGCCTGCTTCTTCATCACCCTCGGCTTCGCCCTGGAGGCGGCGCTGGCGGTGGGCATGATGCTGCTGGCCGCGTCCCCCGGCGGCACCACGGCCAACCTCTACAGCCACCTGGCCCACGGCGACGTGGCGCTGAACATCACCCTGACGGCGGTGAACTCGGTGATCGCCATCTTCACCATGCCGCTGATCGTCAACCTGTCGCTGGTCTACTTCATGGACGAGGGCCAGGCCATCCCGCTGCAGTTCGGCAAGGTGCTGCAGGTGTTCGTCATCGTCCTCGGCCCGGTGGCCATCGGCATGCTGGTGCGGCGCCTGGCACCGGCGCTGGCGGCGGCCCTGGAGAAGCCGGTGAAGATCCTCTCGGCGCTGCTGCTGGCGGTGATCATCGTCATCGCCGTGAGCAGGGACTGGCAGACCTTCGTCACCTACGCCCCGGTGGTGGGCGCGGCGGCGCTGTGCTTCAACCTGGCCAGCCTCGCCGTGGGCTACTGGGTGCCGCGCCTGCTGAGGCTGTCGCGCCCGCAGTCGATCGCCATCGGCATGGAGATCGGCATCCACAACGGCACCCTGGCCATCGCCCTGGCCCTGAGCCCGATGCTGCTGAACAACCACACCATGGCGATCCCGGCGGCGATCTACGGGGTGCTGATGTTCTTCACGGCGGGGGCGTTCGGCTGGTGGGTCAGCCGGGGGGTGAAGAAGGAGGTGGCGGCGGGGGCAGTGGTTTGAGGGGGAGCCGTTCGCTGGAGGTTTTGGCGTTCGGGGTTGAGTCCGCTCCCTCTCCCTAACCCTCGCCTACGCGGCCCGCCCTGAAGGGAGAGGGAGCCGTTCGGTGTGGTGCGGAACCACGAAGCTCCCGGGCTCCCCGTAGGGCGCATAACGCCTATGGCGTTATCCGCCATGATCGCGGACAGAGTCCGCTCCTACGGTTCCTGGAGGCACGGTCGTAGGAGCGGACTCCGTCCGCGATTGGATTTACCGCCCACGCCGGACGCCCCGGTAGCACGGCCAACGGCGGATAACCGCGAACGGTTATCCGCCCTACGAACTTGCCGGCTGACTCTGCTTTATCCGACAGCTCGGGACAGCCCCCTCTCCCTTCAGGGTGAGGGCTGGGGAGAGGGAACGTGGCCAAGCCGTAAACCGCCGTTACCGGGAGCTTCCCCGTACCCTCAATCCGGCCAATGCCAAGCCGGCTCGTCGAACATCCCCTGGCCACGAATCCGCGTCTGCCCCAGCTCCTTCTCCAGGTGGATGGCGTTGCACTGCGGGTGTTCCTCCAGGGTGGCGATCAGCCGCGCCGCGTGGGACACCACCCACACCTGGGTGTGTTCCGAGGCGCGGACGATCAGGCGTCCCAGGGCCGGCAGCAGGTCCGGGTGCAGGCTGGTCTCCGGCTCGTTCAGCACCATCAGCGACGGCGGCCGCGGGGTGAGCAGGGCGGCCACCAGCAGCAGGTAGCGCAGGGTGCCGTCGGACAGCTCGGTGCCGCTCAGCGGGCGCAGCAGGCCGTGCTGCAACAGCTGCACGGCGAAGCGCCCGCCGCTCTGGAAGTCGATGTCCAGGCGTGCGCCGGGGAAGGCGTCGGCGATGGCCGCGTCCAGCGCCTCGGCGTCGCCGATCTCGCGGATGGTCTGCAGCGCCGCGGCCAGGTCGCGGCCGTCGTGGTGCAGCACCGGCGTGCGGGTGCCCAGCTGGGGCAGGCGCGCCGGGGCCTCGGCGTCGCTGCGGAAGTGGTCGTAGAAGCGCCAGCCGCGGATGCGCTCGCGCAGGCGGAAGACTTCCGGGCACTGCGGGTCGTTGCCGATCTGGGCGAACAGGCTGTCGAAGGTCGGCAGGTGCTGCGCCTTCACTTCCCAGCTGCGGCCCTCGCGCAGGCGCACCATGGGGCCGTTGCGGTCCACCAGCAGCGAGGCCGGGCGGTACGCCGGGCCGGCCCAGATGCATTCGCGCTTGATCTCCGGGTCCAGGCCGAAGGCGCTCACCAGCGGGGGCGGCGGCAGGCCCAGGGCGATGGCGTAGCCGAAGTCCTCGCCGGCGAAGCCCAGGCGCAGGCGCACCACGTCCTTGCGCGGGCCGCCCTGGACTTCCACCTCGCCCTTGCGCATGCGCCGCGAGAGGGTTTCCGGGCCGGCCCAGAAGGTCGATTCCAGCCCGCCCTCGCGGGCCAGGGCGTTGACCACGCCGCCCTGGGCGGTCTCGGCCAGCAGGCGCAGGGCGCGGTAGAGGTTGGACTTGCCGCTGCCGTTGGCGCCGGTGATCAGGTTCAGCCGGCCCAGGGGCAGCACCAGGCTGTTGATCGAGCGGTAGTTGGCGACGGCCAGGGTGTGCAGCATCAGGGCGTTCCCGCTGTGTGGCGAACGCCCGATGCTAGCAGAGCTCAGGGCGCGCGACGCCAGTTCAGCAGCAGTTGCGTGGCCAGGCCCGCCACCAGGCCCCAGAAGGCCGAGCCCACGGAGAACAGGGTGAAACCCGAGGCGGTGACCAGGAAGGTGACCATGGCCGCCTCGCGCTGGCGGGCCTCGGCCATGGCGTTGCTCAGGCCGTTGGTGATGGAGCCGAGCAGCGCCAGGGCGGCGATGGACAGCACCAGGGCCTTGGGCAAGGCGGCGAACAGCGCTGCCAGGGTGGCGCCGAAGATGCCCGCCACGCCATAGAAGACGCCGCACCAGAGCGCCGCGGTGTAGCGCTTGTGCGGGTTCTCGTGGGCCTCGGGGCCGGTGCAGATGGCCGCGCTGATGGCCGCCAGGTTGATGCCGTGGGAGCCGAAGGGCGCCAGCAGCAGCGAGGCGATGCCGGTGCTGGAGATCAGCGGCGAGGCCGGCACCTGGTAGCCGTCGGCGCGCAGCACGGCCAGGCCGGGCATGTTCTGCGAGGCCATGGCGACGATGAACAGCGGGATGCCGATGCTGATGGTGGCGGCCAGGGAGAAGCTCGGCGTGGTCCACACCGGCCTGGCCAGCTCCAGCTGGAAGTGGCTGAAGTTCAGCAGGCCCAGCGCGCCGGCCAGGGCCACGCCCACCAGCAGCGCGACGAACACCGCGTAGCGCGGCGACAGGCGCTTGGCCAGCAGGTAGCTGAGGAACATCGCCACCACCAGCAGCGTCTGCTGCTCGGCGGCGCGGCAGATCTCGATGCAGATGCGGAACAGCACCCCGGCCAGCAGCGCCGCGGCCAGCGAGCCGGGCACCTGGCGCATCAGGCGGTCGAAGCTGCCGGTGACGCCGCACAGGGTGATCAGCCCGGCGCAGACGATGAAGGCGCCTATGGCCTCGGAATAGGGCACGCCCGGCAGGCTGCTGATCAGCAGCGCGGCGCCGGGGGTGGACCAGGCGATGACGATGGGCGTGCGGTAGCGCAGGGTCAGGCCGAGGGTGGTCAGGGCCATGCCGATGGACAGCGCCCAGATCCACGAGGATATCTGCGCGTTGCTCAGCCCGGCGGCCTGGCCGGCCTGGAACATCAGCACCAGCGAGCTGGTGTAGCCGGTGAGCATGGCGACGAAGCCGGCCACCACGGCGGCGGGGGAGGAGTCGGCGAAGGGGCGCAGGCGTGCGCTGGTCGAGTCGGTCATGCGGGGGTGATGTCCACGAACAGGGGGTAGAGGGAGGCTACCAGCAGCAGGGCCATGCCGATATTGAACGCGCGGCGCCGCGCCGGCTGCTCCAGCCAGTGCCGCAGGAAGCTGCCGAGCACGGTCCAGACGCCGACGCTGGGCAGGTTGACCACGGCGAACAGCACGGCGATCAGCAGCACGTTGCCGGCGAAGCCCTGCTGCGGGGTATAGGTGGTGATGGCGCCGATGGCCATGATCCAGGCCTTGGGGTTGACCCACTGGAAGGCCGCCGCCTGCAGGAAGCCGAACGGCTTGCCGGTGCTGCGCCCGTTGGCCTGCGGGGCGCCGGCGCGGGCGATGCCCCAGGCCAGGTACAGCAGGTAGGCCGCGCCCAGGTAGCGCAGCACCTGGTAGGTGAGGGGGAAGGCGTGGAACAGCTGGTCCAGCCCCAGGCCCACGGCGACCACCAGCAGCAGGAAGCCGATGCTGATGCCGAGCATGTGCGGCAGGGTGCGGCGCACGCCGAAGTTCACCCCGGAGGCCAGCAGCATCATGTTGTTGGGCCCGGGCGTGATGGAGGTGACGAAGGCGAAGCCGAGGAAGGCGGCCAGGAGTTCGAGGGGCATGGCGGCACGCATCTTGTGGTTTTTCCGCAGCCTAACCCCGGCCCCGCGGGCTGTCGCGTAACAGCCAGGGGCGGATCGGCCCGTACAGTGGCGCGGCCGGCGTGCTGTGGATATGGTGGGCAGGTCGCAGTCGTGGAGTCCCGCCATGGACCACAATCCCTATGCCGCGCCCAAGGTCGAGCTGATCGAGACGCGCACCCCGGCCAGCCTCTCCGGCGGCCGCTGGAGCCCCGGCCACCTGCGCCTGCTGGCCTGGCTGAGCCTGGCGCTGCTGCTGGCGCAGGGCGTGCTGTTCGGCCTGTCGTTCCTCGGCGGCACCGGGCGCGGCGACGCCCTGGACAGCTACAGCCTGTGGCTCGGCGTGCTCTGCACGCTGCTGGGCTGCTACCTCAGCTGGCGCGCCACGCAGTTCCTGGTCGACCGCTTCGGCGCCCGCGGCATGGCCTGGCCGCTGTGGCTGTCCATCGGCCTGGCGCTGGTCATCCAGGCCTACGCGGTGGTCTTCGACGCCCAGCTCGACGGCACGCCCAACGCGGCCCTGGCCGGCTTCATGGCGCTGTTCCTGCCCAGCGGCCTGGTGGGCCTGTGGTATGGCGTGCGGGTGCTGAAGATCGGCCTGCCGTACCCCTCGGTGAAGGTGCTGGGCTGGCTCGACGTGCTCTCGGGCGTGTGCATGGCCAGCATCCTGCTGTTCATCCCCGGCACCCTGCTGGCCGCCGCGGCGCTGCTGCCGCTGGCGCTGATGTTCCTGCGCGGCGCGCGGGAGCTGGAGGGCGGCGCTCAGGCCTCCTGAAGCGACTGTGCCAGGGCCTGGTTGACCGCCAGCCAGCCGTGCACCGCCTCTTCGCCGGCCTCGGCGAAGGCGCGCTGCAGCAGGCGCGCCTGCTCGTTGCGCAGGGCCCGCTCCAGCCTGGCGCCCTCGGCGGTGAGGCTGAGCAGGCGCTTGCGCTTGTCGGTCGGCGAGGCTTCGCTGCGGATCAGCTGCATTTCCTGCAGTTGACGCAGCGGCATGTTCAGCGCCTGCTTGCTCACGCCCAGGGTGGCCAGCAGCTCCTTCACGCTCAACCCGCTCTTGCGCGCGACGAAGAACAGGATGCGGTGGTGCACCCGGCCCAGGCCGCGGCGGCCGAGAATCTCGTCCGGCTTGGCGGTGAACGCCCGGTAGCTGAAGTAAAAGGCTTGCATGGCTTCCGACCAGGTGTCGGAGGGCAGAAGGTCAGGCATATTGACGTATCCGTTCGGCCGTCGTAGCTTCGGTCAACCAGTTTGACTCATTTGCTCCTGCCTCCGCTACCGGTGACCCCATGGCCTTCTCCGAACGCATCGCCCGCCTGAAAAGCTCCCTGATCCGTGAAATCCTCGCTGCGGCGCAACGTCCGGAGGTGATGTCCTTCGCCGGCGGCCTGCCGGCCGAGCCCATGCTGCCCAAGGTGGACTGGGCGGACATGCCGGCCAGCATGGGCCAGTACGGCATGAGCGAGGGCGAGCCGGCCCTGCGCGAGGCCATCGCCGCCGAGGCGCGGGCCCTGGGCGTGCCCTGCGAGGCCAGCCAGGTGCTGATCGTCAGCGGCTCGCAGCAGACCCTGGACCTGGCCAGCAAGCTGTTCATCGACCCGGGCACCGAGGTGCTGCTCGAGGCGCCGACCTACCTGGCTGCGCTGCAGGCCTTCCAGCTGTTCGGCGCCGACTGCGTGACCGTGCCGCTGGGCGCCGAGGGCCCGGACGTGGCCGCCCTGCGCCAGCGCCTGGAGCGGCACAAGCCGGCCTTCGCCTACCTCATCCCGACCTTCCAGAATCCGTCCGGCGTGCGCTACAGCGAAGCGCGCCGCGACGAAGTGGCGGCGCTGCTCGACGAGTTCGGCGTCACCCTGATCGAAGACGAACCCTACCGCGAGCTGGTGTTCGACGCGGGCAGCGCCACCCCGCTGGTCAGCCGCCTGAAGAAGGCCAGCTGGATCTACACCGGCACCGTCTCCAAGACACTGCTGCCGGGCCTGCGCGTGGGCTTCCTGATCGCCACCCCGGACCTGTTCCCGCACCTGCTGCGCCTGAAGCAGTCGGCCGACCTGCACACCAACCGCATCGGCCAGTGGCAGGCCCTGCAGTGGTTCGGCAGCGAGGCCTACCGCGGCCACCTGGCCGAGCTGCGCGACTTCTACCGTATCCGCCGCGACGCCATGCAGGCCCAGCTGGAAGAACACTTCGCCGACCTGGCCGAGTGGAACGTGCCCCAGGGCGGGCTGTTCTTCTGGCTGACCCTGAAACAGCCGGTGGACACCCGCGGCCTGCTGGACAAGGCCCTGCAGCAGAACGTGGCCTTCATGCCCGGCGAACCCTTCTTCACCGACCCGGATGCCAACCCCGGCCACCTGCGCCTGAACTTCAGCCACGTGGCGCCGGAGCGCCTGGGCGAGGGCCTGCGCCGCCTGGCCGCGGTGATCCGCGAAGCACAAGCGGCGGCCCAGCCCGCCTGAGGAGGCGACATGTACACCGTCTACGGCGACCGGTTGTCCGGCAACTGCTACAAGGTCAAGCTGGTCCTGCACCTGCTGGGCCTGCCGTACCAGTGGCGCGACATCGACATCCTCAAGGGCGAGACGCAGACCCCCGGGTTCCTGGCGAAGAACCCCAACGGCAAGGTGCCGGTGCTGGAACTGGAGGACGGCAGCTGTCTGTGGGAGTCCAACGCCATCCTCAACTTCCTCGCCGACGGCAGCGAGCTGCTGCCGAAGGAACCGCGCCTGCGCACCCAGGTGCTGCAGTGGCAGTTCTTCGAGCAGTACAGCCACGAGCCCTACGTGGCAGTGGCGCGTTTCATCCAGTTCTACCTGAAGATGCCGGACGAGCGCCGCGCCGAGTACGAGAACTGCCTGAAGGGCGGCTACAAGGCCCTGGACGTGATGGAGCAGCAGCTGGCGCGCACGCCCTACCTGGTGGGCGACAGCTATTCCATCGCCGACATCACCCTGTACGCCTACACCCACGTGGCGCACCAGGGCGGCTTCGACCTTTCCGGCTACCCGGCGATCAACGCCTGGATGCAACGCGTCGCCGCGCACCCGCGGCACGTCGGCATGCTCGACTGAAGGAATATGCCTACGAAAAGCCCGCCACCGTGCGGGCTTTTTCGTATTCGTGGGCTCTAGTCCGCAGTTTAGGGTCAATCCTATTGACGGGCATCATGGCGCGCCCCGTCCCGCCTCCCTACCCTGGACCCAGCCAACAATAGAGCAGTAGCCGGGGCGGCAGGAATGCCGGCGGCCGGTGGGGGAGGTAAAAATGGCCTATCTGGTCTGGCAGGATGACCTGAACACCGGCATCCAGGTGATCGACAACCAGCACAAGCGAATCGTCGAGATGATCAACCAGCTGCACGAGGCCCAGGGCACGCTGGACAAGGCACGGGTCGGCGAGGTGATCGAGGAGCTGGTGGACTACACCCAATCGCACTTCGCCTTCGAGGAAACCCTGCTGGAAGACTCCGGCTACCAGTTCACCCGCGCCCACAAGAAGGTCCACGAACTCTTCATCAAGCGCGTCTCCGACTACCGCCTGCGCTTCGCCGCCGGCGAGGACGTCGCCGAGGAACTCAAGGGCCTGCTCGGCCGCTGGCTGTTCACCCACATCCGCAACGACGACGCCAACTACGTGGAGTCGGTCAAGGCCAGCATGCACGAGCTGACCCGCGACCAGGGCCACGGCGGCTGGCTGTCGCGCTCGATGAAACGCTTCTTCGGCTGACGCCGGCGGGCGAAACCGCAGCGGCCATCTATGCTCAGTCCAGAACAAGAAGGGACGACATGGAGGACCCTGCATGAAACGCCTGCTCAGTGCGCTGCTGTTCTGCTTCGCCTGCCTGGCCCCGCTGCACCTGCCGGCCGCCACCAGCACCGCGGCCGACGCCGCCCAGGCCCAGCGGGCCCGGCAGTTGCTGGAGAAGGCCGTGGCCTATTACCGCCAGGAGGGCGACAAGGCCTTCGCCGCGTTCAGCCGCCAGGGCGAGTTCGTCGATAACGAGCTGTACGTCTACGTGGTCGACAGCAAGGGCGTGATGCTGGCCAGCGGCGGCCCCTCGGTAGTGCTGATCGGCCGCGACGTCTCGCAACTGCTCGACCCGAACATGCGCACGCAGTTCGCCAAGGCCCTCAAGGCCCCGGAGAACGGCAAGGTGCAGGAAACCGAGTACCGCTGGAAGAACTGGGCCGACGGCCGCGTCGAGCGCAAGCACACCTACTACCAGCGCATGGGCGACCGCTTCCTGGCTGTGGGCTACTACATCCCGCGCGCCGACGCCCGCCAGGCCGAGGCCATGCTGGAGAAGACGGTGAAGGCGGTGGAAGGCGCGCCGGAGGCCACCTTCAAGCGCATCAACGACCTCGACAAGGCCTTCATCGAGGATGACCTCTACGCCTTCGTGGTCGACATGGACACCAGCAAGTTCGTCGCCCACGGCTACAACACCCGCATGGTCGGCACCGACTTCGCCGGCCTCAAGGACCCGGCCGGCAACGCCATCGGCCAGGCCATGCTGGCCCTGGCCAAGAGCAAGGGCGAAGGGCAGTTCGACTACCAGTGGCGCAACCCGGTGACCGGCAAGGTGGAGAGCAAGCACGCCCTGCTGCGCAAGAGCGGGCACTACCTGGTAGCGGTGGGGTACTACACGGCGGGGGGCTGAAAGCCCCGCCATGGGGCTCTTCGTAGGATCGAGGGGGACGCCTAGTTCTTGCTCGCGAACGGAGCTTCCCGGCGGTGTAGATGCTGGGCTCAAGAGCGCCCTCTCCCCAACCCTCTCCCGCAAGCGGGAGAGGGGGCTGTCCTGAGCTGCCGGAGCGTCCGGAGTCATCCTGATAGCCCTCACCGCCGTCGGCCGTGCCACAGGGATGTCCGGCGCGGCTGGTGAGTCCAATCGCGGACGGAGTCCGCTCCTACGCCCGTGCTACCTGGAACCGTAGGAGCGGACCTTGTCCGCGATTCGGCGGATAACGCCGTAGGCGTTATGCGCCCTACGAACTATCGCGAACGACCCAGGGTTCGCGAGCAAGCTCGCTCCTACGAAAAGCAAAAGCGCTTTTGCTCTGGCGTTTGGACTTCCAGAGAAACCACCGAGCGCACCGGAACGCCCCTTCAGAAGGCCGAGCGAAACCGGCGCTCAGGAGGTCATGCGACATGGATGTCGCGAGAGCCCCGATCAGCACAGGGACGTGCTGTCGGGGCGGGCCTCCGTGGCGGGGGAATTCGCGAGGGTAGCCCGGCTTCATCGGGCCCGTATGTCGGGGCAAGCCTTTTTGGTTACTTTTGTGGCGACTGACAAAAGGGACTCGCCCGAGGGAGCGAAACAAGAGATATCCGAACACTCGGAGCGGCGCGCTACACCCAAACTCGACATCACTGGGTTTCCGCGTTCGCGGGAATGACGAGGGTGTGAGGATGGTGCCGGACTGGCAAGCCACTCCGAACAGCCCCCTCTCCCTTCAGGGAGAGGGCTGGGGAGAGGGTGCTCTTACACCCAACGCCGATGCCACCGACAAACCCCGTTCGCGAGCAAGCTCGCTCCTACAATCCACCATGAGGCACGGTATTCCCCCGTAGGAGCGGACTCCGTCTTACAGACAAGAAAAACCGGCCCCACAGGCCGGTTTTTCATCCCACAAGCGACCTCAGCGAATCAGGCTGAGAAACTCGCTGCGGGTGGCGGCGTTCTCGCGGAACTCGCCGAGCATCACCGAGGTGACCATGGAGGAGTTCTGCTTCTCCACGCCGCGCATCATCATGCACATGTGCTTGGCCTCGATGACCACCGCCACGCCCAGGGCGCCGGTGACCTGCTGCACGGCCTCGGCGATCTGCCGGGACATGTTCTCCTGGATCTGCAGGCGGCGGGCGTACATGTCGACGATGCGCGCCACCTTGGACAGGCCCAGCACCTTGCCGTTGGGGATGTAGGCCACGTGGGCCTTGCCGATGAAGGGCAGCAGGTGGTGCTCGCACAGCGAGTACAGCTCGATGTCCTTGACCAGCACCATCTCGCTGTTGTCGGAGCTGAACAGCGCGCCGTTGACGATCTCTTCCAGCGTCTGCTGGTAGCCGCGGCAGAGGTACTGCATGGCCTTGGCGGCGCGCTTGGGCGTGTCGAGCAGGCCTTCGCGGGTGACGTCCTCGCCGAGCTGGCTGAGGATCTCCGAATAGTTTTGTTCCAGGGACATGATCTACCTGTTGGGACTCGTTGAAGCGCAGGAGACGCAGGGTAGGGCGCGCGTCGCGCGCTGGCAAGGGCGCGGTGCGCCAGCGGGAGCGACGGATTATTCGTCGCGCCCCTCCAGCATGGTGCGGCGCAGCATCACGTAGAGCGAGCCGGTGCCGCCGTGGCGCGGCAGGGCCGAGGTGAAGCCCAGGACCTGCGGGTGCTGGCGCAACCAGGTGTTGACGTGGCTCTTGAGCAGCGGCCGGCGGCCGTCGGTGCGTGCCGCCTTGCCGTGGGTGACGCGCACGCAGCGGACTTCCAGGCGGGTGGCCTCGGCGAGGAAGTCCCAGAGCAGCTCGCGGGCCTTCTCGATGTTCATGCCGTGCAGGTCGAGGCTGCCCTCGAAGCCGATCTGGCCGGCCTTGAGCTTGCGCATCTGGCCTTCCTGGACGCCGTCGCGGGCCCAGTACAGCTCGTCCTCGGCGCCGACGTCGATGACGAACAGGTCGGACAATCCGTCGACGCGCAGGTTTTCCACCTTCGTCGTGGCGTTCTGCTGGCGCAGCCGGACCTGCTGGCGGTCGGCCCTGGGCTTGCCGGTGTCGGCCTGGTCCACCTCGATGCGCTTGACGCCGCGCATCTCGTTGGCGAACAGGGAAAAATCGTCGTCTTGCATGGAGCCTCCGCGAAGAGGCGGCATTCTAACGGATCACGGGCGCCTTGCGGCAAGCCCGCTCAGCCGCGCTTCTTCATCAGCCGCGGCGACAGGCTGAGGCCGTCGCCCCGCCGTGCGCGGCGCCGCGCCAGGCGCCAGAACAGCACGCCCAGCCACAGGGCGAGCAGGCCGATCACCAGCAAGACCGCGCCGGCCGCCGGTTCGATGTGCATCACCCCCGCCGCCGGTTGCCGGCGCAGCAACGCCGCGCCGCCGGCCAGGGCGCCGAGGACGCCGAACGCGGCGATCAGGGCGGCCACGGCGGCCACGAAACGCCAGCGCCAGCGGCCCGGTCGCTTCGGGCGCAGCGTGCGTGGATCGAAACTGTCGGACATCTTCATCCCGGCTTCCTCATCTGCTGAACGAGGCTATGACCGGTGTCGGCGGGAGGGGGTTCCGCCCCTGCGGGGAATGCCTGGCCCGCCCGTCCGGCGCGTGCCCGCTGGATGCGTTGCCTTACAGCCTAATAGCTGCGGCGGCAAGGCGCCGCCGCAGCGGGACGGACGGTGCTCAGATGAGCGCCTGGGCCTCGCCGACCACGGCGGCGAAGTTGTCGCCCAGGGCGGCCATTTCCGCGTGGTGCAGGTCGCGCGCCGAGAGCACGCCGCCATCCGGGGTGGGGATGTCGCGGGTGGCGCAGGCGGCGGTGACCAGGGTGCAGCGGTAGCCGTAGTCCTTGGCCGCGCGCACGGTGGTGCTGATGCTCGAATGGGTCATGAAGCCGCAGACGATGAGGTCCAGCCGGCCGTTGTGCTGCAGGCGGTCATGCAGCTCGGTGCCGGAGAAGGCGTTGGGCAGGCGCTTCTCCACCACCACCTCGCCGGGCAGCGGCGCCAGTTCGGGCAGGAACTGCCCGCGCGGGCCCTGCGGGTCGAGCAGGCCGCCGTGGATACCCAGGTGGCGCACGTGGACGATCGGGGTGCCCTGGCTGCGCGCGGCATCCAGCAGCAGGCGGATTTGTGCGACCGCCGGTTCCAGGCCGGGCAGGGCGAGGACGCCGCTGCGGTACTCTTCCTGGGCGTCGATGATCAGCAGCGTGCTCTGGCGGAGGGTGGCGGGCGGATAGCCGCGTCCGCTGATCTTCAGCATGCTGAGCGGTTGGGACATGACGTACTCCTGATGATGCGTATGCCACCATTGTGGTCTGTTCCGCGGGCGCTGTGAATCTATGCGAAACCCGCGCAAAGTGGTATTGACCCCCTCGACGCCGGTATGCGCCCGCTGTACGCCGCCTTGGGCTAGAATGCCGGGCTTTTGCCCGTTGCGAGGACCTTGCGCCGTGACCGAATCCCGTTTGCTGACCCTTCGAGACCATATCCGCTGGGCGGTCAGCCGCTTCCATGCCGAGGGGCTGTTCTTCGGGCATGGTACCGACAACGCCTGGGACGATGCGCGTCAACTGCTGCTCGGTGCGCTGCACCTGCCGTGGGAAATGGCCGATGCCTACCTGGACTGCCGCCTCGAGGACGACGAGCGCGACTACCTGCGCGAGCTGCTGCGCAAGCGCATCGAGGAGCGCGTGCCCACCGCCTACCTGCTGGGCGAGGCCTGGTTCTGCGACCTGCCCTTCGTGGTCGACGAGCGCGTGCTGGTCCCGCGTTCGCCCATCGCCGAGCTGATCCGCCAGCGCTTCGCGCCCTGGCTGGCGGCGGAGCCGGCGCGCATCCTCGACCTGTGCACCGGCTCGGGCTGCATCGGCATCGCCTGCGCCCACGAATTCCCCCGGGCGGAAGTGGTGCTGGCCGACCTGTCCTTCGACGCCCTGGAAGTGGCCAACGTCAACATCGAGCGCCACGAACTGGGCGAGCGCGTCTACACCGTGCAGGGCGACGGCTTCGCCGGCCTGCCGGGGCAGCGCTTCGACCTGATCGTGTCCAACCCGCCCTACGTCGACGCCGAGGACTTCGCCGACATGCCGGCCGAGTACCAGCACGAACCGGAACTGGGCCTGGCCTGTGGCGACGACGGCCTGGACCTGGTGCGGCGCATGCTCGCCGAGGCCGCCGACCACCTGACCGGGCAGGGCACCCTGATAGTCGAAGTAGGCAACAGCCAGGTGCACGTCGAGGCGCTGTACCCGGAGGTGGACTTCACCTGGCTGGAGTTCCGCCACGGCGGACACGGGGTGTTCCTGCTCTCGGCGAAGCAGTGCCGGGAGCACCAGGCGCTGTTCCGCTCGCGGGTGAACTGAGGCGCCGCGGGCCCTGCCCGCGATTTCGCGCGCAGGGGAATGGCGTGGGTGGGGCAGGCAGCGTAGGAGCGGATCTCATCCGCGAAACGCGCCGGAACGCCCGGCCATCGCGGACAAGGTCCGCTCCTACGGTTCCAGGAAGCACGGTCGTAGGCGCGGACTCCGTCCGCGATGGACCTCCGCGCAAAACCGAATCCCAGGCCTCAGTGCGTCGCCATCCAGATCAGCAGCCCCGCCTGGAACACCGCGAACACCGTCAGGCAGGCGATGATGAAGCGCAGGCTGGTGTCGTCGCGGCGGAAGGTCTCGATGCGCTGCTGCAGCTTGCGGATCTCGTTGTCCTGGCTGGCCAGGTTCTGGTCGGCCTGCTCCAGCATGGCCGCGGCGTCCAGCAGCGGCACCAGTTGCACCTTGTCCTTGTTCCAGTCGTCGTACAGCTCGCTCACCCGGCCGGCGCCGTAGCGGGCCTTGAGCAGGCGCGAGTCCTCGTAGTCCACGTCGAAGCCCTGGGCGCGCAGGAAATGGTCGCGGCGCAGGCGGATGTCCTCGTTGGGCGCGTCCTTCACCCCCAGGGTGCCGCCCTCGACCTTGTAGTGCGCCCACTTCTGCTTGGCCCAGGCGATGCCCTGGGCCAGCAGGAAGCGGCCCAGGCCGCGGTTGATCGGCTCCAGGGCGAAGCCGCTGTCGGCGCCGAAGCGCACTTCCTTGTTGCGGTGGTCGGCCCAGACTTCGAACAGGTTCTGCTCCTTGCGCAGGGCCTGGCCGGGCAGCTGGACGCTCAGGCGCAGCAGGCTCTGCTCCGGGGCGTGGCGTTCCACCCGGCCGAGCTGGACGAAGCGCAGAGCGCGGGTGCCGGTGTTGCGGTCGGTGGGCTGGGGCGCCAGGCGCAGCAGGCGGAAATGCTCCGGCGCCAGCTCCGCCCAGGGGTGGGGCGGGGCCGGTGCTTCGGCGGGGGCGGCGTCGTGGCTGCGCGGGTCGGCGTCGGTCATCGGAATCCTCGGGCCTGGCCGGCGGCCAGGGCTGGCTCAACTTCTGCAGGAGGCATGTGTAACGCCTTTCATACAGGGGTTAAGCGATTATCGACGCCGGGGCGGATTTCTTGAGACGTTCGTTTCAGCCCATGCCCTGGGCTGGCGGGTCCTGCGGGCGGACCCTGCGGATGAAATCGACCAGCCGCTGGACCAGGTCGCGGGCCAGCGGCAGGTTGGCGTCGTTGTAGGACGCCAGTTGCTTCTTCACGTCGGCCGGGACGATGCGCAGGATGTGGTTCATGCCGGACACCAGCTGCAGCTCGGCGTCTGGCCTTGCGCGGTGCAGGGCCTGGGCGTCGGCCACGTCGACCTGGATGTCGCTGGTGCCCTGCAGGATCAGCGTCGGCTGGCGCACCCGGGCCAGCGCCCGGGCCGGGTCGTGGCGGAACAGCGAGATCAGGTAGGGCTGCACGCTGGGGCGCAACAGCGCGTTCAGCTGCGCCGGCACCTCGGGCACCTGCCGGCCGGCGCGCAACTGGTCGAGGATGGCGTCGGCCCTGGCCAGCAGGGGTGGCGGCAGGCGCACCGAGAGCTGCTCGCGCAGGACCTTGTCGATCGGCCGGCCGCTGCCGGCGATCAGCACCAGGGCCGCGGCCCGGCTGCGCGGTGCGGCGAGGCTTGCGATCAGCGCGCCCTCGCTGTGGCCGACCAGCACCTGCGGGCCGAAGCGCGGGTCGGCGGCCAGCCGGTCGCTCCAGGCCACCAGGTCGTCGACGTAGCCGTCCACGCTCAGCTGCCGCTCGTCGGGGGCGGCGTCGCGGCTGCGGGCGACGCCGCGCTTGTCGTAGCGCAGGCTGGCGATGCCGTTGGCCGCCAGGGCCTCGGCCAGGCGCCGCAGGTAGGCGTTGTTGCCGCCCCCGGGGTTGTTGCCGTCGCGGTCGGTGGGCCCGGAGCCGGCCACCAGCACGGCCAGCGGCGGCGGGGTGGTGGCCTGGGGCAGCAGCAGGGTGCCGCGCAGCACGCCGTGGCCGGTGTCCAGGTCGTAGGGGCGTTGCAGGATGGTGGGGGAGGCGGCGTAGGTCATTGCGGCGAACAGCCAGCAGGAAAGAAGGGCGATGAGGCGCGGCATGGAAGGCTTCATGGAGTGCATGATAGCGGTTTGACGGCGCGCGCCGCTGAAGGTTCGCAGGGCCGAGTGTCGCAGGTATACTGCTGGGCCTTTTCGTTCATCCAAGTCTTCCGCGGAGCCTCGCATGTCCGGCAACACCTACGGCAAGCTGTTCACCGTCACCACCGCTGGCGAGAGCCACGGCCCGGCGCTGGTCGCCATCGTCGACGGCTGCCCGCCCGGCCTTGAACTGTCCCTGGAAGACCTGCAGCGCGACCTCGACCGGCGCAAGCCCGGCACCAGCCGGCACACCACCCAGCGCCAGGAGGCCGACGAGGTGGAAATCCTCTCCGGCGTGTTCGAGGGCAAGACCACCGGCACCCCGATCGGCCTGCTGATCCGCAACACCGACCAGAAGTCCAAGGACTACTCGGCGATCAAGGACCTGTTCCGCCCGGCCCACGCCGACTACAGCTACCACCACAAGTACGGCATCCGCGACTACCGCGGCGGCGGCCGTTCCTCGGCCCGCGAGACCGCCATGCGCGTGGCCGCCGGCGCCATCGCCAAGAAGGCCCTGGCGGCCCTGGGCATCAGCGTGCGCGGCTACATGAGCCAGCTGGGCCCGATCGAGATTCCCTTCAGGACCTGGGACAGCGTCGAGCAGAACGCCTTCTTCAGCCCCGACCCGGACAAGGTGCCGGAGCTGGAGGCCTACATGGACCAGCTGCGCCGCGACCAGGACTCGGTGGGCGCGAAGATCACCGTGGTCGCCGAAGGCGTGCCGCCGGGCCTGGGCGAGCCGATCTTCGACCGCCTGGACGCCGAGCTGGCCCATGCGCTGATGAGCATCAACGCGGTCAAGGGCGTGGAGATCGGCGCCGGTTTCGCCAGCGTCGCCCAGCGCGGCACCGAGCACCGCGACGAGCTGACCCCCGAAGGCTTCTTGTCGAACAACGCCGGCGGCATCCTCGGCGGCATCTCCAGCGGCCAGCCGATAGTCGCGCACCTGGCGCTCAAGCCCACCTCCAGCATCACCACCCCGGGCCGCTCCATCGACGTCAACGGCAACCCGGTGGAAGTGGTCACCAAGGGCCGCCACGACCCCTGCGTGGGCATCCGCGCCACCCCCATCGCCGAGGCGATGATGGCCATCGTGCTGCTCGACCACCTGCTGCGCAACCGCGCGCAGAATGCCGGGGTGAGCGTGGCAACCCCGGTGCTGGGCCAACTATGAGCTGCAGGCTACAGGCGGCAGGCTTCAGGAAACAGCGGCTTCTGCCTGCAGCCTGCCGCCTGTAGCCTGTGGCCGCTCCCCTGCCTTATTGGCGCCTGTCCAGCTTTTACTTCTTCTATTTCTGCCTGCTGGGCGGGACCGCGCCTTTCCTCGCCCTGTACTTCCACCACCTGGGCTTTTCCGCCGCGCGCATCGGCGAGCTGGTGGCCATCCCCATGCTGATGCGCTGCGTGGCGCCGAACCTGTGGGGCTGGCTGGGCGACCGCTCCGGCCAGCGCCTGCGCATCGTGCGTTTCGGCACGCTGTGCACCGCGGCATGCTTCGCCCTCATCTTCCTCGACCACAGCTACGCCTGGCTGGCGCTGGTGATGGCCGGGCACGCGTTCTTCTGGCACGCGGTGCTGCCGCAGTTCGAGGTCATCACCCTGGCCCACCTGGGCGAGCGCACCGCCAGCTACAGCCGCATCCGCCTGTGGGGCTCGATCGGCTTCATCTGCACCGTGGTCGGCCTCGGCCGGCTGTTCGAGGCCACCAGCCTGGACTACTACCCCTTGGCGCTGCTGGCGATCATGCTGGGCATCGTCGGCGCCAGCTGGTGGGTGCCCAACGCCCAGCCGGCCTGGCGCCACGGCGATGCGCCAGCCAGCGGCTTCCTGGCCCAGCTGCGCCAGCCGGGGGTGATAGCCTTCTACCTGTGCGTATGCCTGATGCAGCTGTCCCACGGCCCGTACTACACCTTCCTCACCCTGCACCTGGAGGCCCTCGGCTACAGCCGTGGGCTGATCGGCTGGCTGTGGGCCCTGGGGGTGGTGGCCGAGGTCCTGCTGTTCCTGGTGATGCCGCGCCTGCTCGGGCGTTTCAGCCTGCGCCAGGTGATGGCGGCGAGCTTCCTGCTGGCGGCGCTGCGCTGGCTGCTGCTGGGCAGCTTGGCCGACCACCTGGGCCTGCTGCTGTTCGCCCAGCTGCTGCACGCGGCCACCTTCGGCGCCTTCCACGCCGCGGCCATCCATTTCGTCCAGCGCAGCTTCCAGGCGCGCCAGCAGGGCCAGGGCCAGGCGCTCTACGCCGCCCTGGCCGGCACCGGCGGCGCCCTGGGCGCGCTTTACTCCGGCTACAGCTGGGCTAGCCTGGGTCCGGCCTGGACCTTCGCCATCGCCAGCCTCGCGGCCCTGGCCGCAGCCGTTATCATCGGTACCCGTCTGAAAGAGGAGCGGGCATGAGCGTCAACCGTGAACACCTGACCCGGCAGATCATCGAGGCCGGGCGCTTCCTGTACGGCCGCGGCTGGTCGCCGGCCACCAGCAGCAACTATTCCGCGCGCCTGGCCGCCGACCGCGCGCTGCTCACCGTCTCGGGCAAGCACAAGGGCCAACTAGGCGTCGACGACGTGCTGGAGACGGACCTGGCCGGCAACAGCCTGGAGCCGGGCAAGAAACCCTCGGCCGAGACCCTGCTGCACACCCAGCTCTACGCCTGGCGCCCGGAGATAGGCGCGGTGCTGCACACCCACTCGGTGAACGCCACCGTGCTCTCGCGCCTGACCCAGGGCGAGCGCCTGGAGCTGGAGGACTACGAGCTGCAGAAGGCCTTCGCCGGCGTCACCACCCACGAGGGCCGGGTGACGGTGCCGATCTTCGACAACGACCAGGACATCGCCCGCCTGGCGGCCAGGGTGCAGCCCTGGCTGGACGCCCACCCGGAGTGCCCCGGCTACCTGATCCGCGGCCACGGCCTGTACACTTGGGGGCCGCGCATGGAAGACGCCCTGCGCCAGGTGGAAGCCTTCGAATTCCTCTTCGAATGCGAACTGAAAGTCATGAGCCTTCGCGGCGGCACGCGCTGAGCGAATCCGGCAGCACCCCGAGGAAAAGACCATGAGCAGCCTGACCGTCTACCACGAATCCGCCCCCGAGCAGCCGCTGAAGCTGCTGACCCATGCCGAGGACATCGCCTCCACCCTGGCCGAGCTCGGCGTGCGCTTCGAGCGCTGGCAGGCCAGCGCGCCCATCGCCCCCGGCGCCAGCCCCGACGAGGTGCTGGCCGCCTATGCGGCGGAGATCCAGCGCCTGAAGGACGAGCAGGGCTACGTCACCGTCGACGTGGTCAGCCTGAACGCCGACCACCCGCAGAAGGACGAGCTGCGCGCCAAGTTCCTCGACGAGCACCGCCACGGCGAGGACGAGGTGCGCTTCTTCGTCGCCGGCCGCGGGCTGTTCAGCTTGCACGTCGAGGACCACGTCTACGCCGTGCTCTGCGAGAAGAACGACCTGATCTCGGTGCCGGCCGGTACCCGCCACTGGTTCGACATGGGCGAGCGCCCGCACTTCGTGGCCATCCGCTTGTTCAACAACCCCGAGGGCTGGGTGGCGAAGTTCACCGGCGACGGGATCGCCGGGCGCTTCCCGCTGCTGGAAGACTGACACACCACAGCTCTTCGTAGGAGCGAGCTTGCTCGCGAACGAACCCCGCTGCGGAATCCGTTCGCGAGCAAGCTCGCTCCTACACGGCTACACCTTCCCGCCCGGGATATGAGGCGGGCTTCTGGAGTCCCCATGCCGATCAAAGCCATCCTCACCGACATCGAAGGCACCACCAGCGCCGTCAGCTTCGTTTTCGACGTGCTCTTCCCCTACGCCGCCGCGCACCTGCCGGACTTCGTTCGCGAGCACGCCGACAAGCCCGACGTGGCCGCGCAGCTGGACGCTGTGCGCGCCGAGAGCGGCGAGGCCGGGGCCGACGTCGAGCGCTGCATCGCCATCCTCCTGCAATGGATAGCCGAGGACCGCAAGGCCACGCCGCTGAAGGCGCTGCAGGGCATGGTCTGGGAACAGGGCTACCGCGCCGGCCAGCTCAAGGGCCACGTCTACCCGGACGCGGTGGAGGCGCTGCGCCGCTGGAAGGCCGAGGGCTACGACCTGTATGTCTACTCCTCCGGCTCGATCCAGGCGCAGAAGCTGATCTTCGGCTGCTCCGAGGCCGGCGACCTGACGCCGCTGTTCTCCGGCTACTTCGACACCACCAGCGGGCCCAAGCGCGAGGCCGCCTCCTACGCGCGCATCGTCCAGGCCATCGGCCTGCCGGCGGAGCAGGTGCTGTTCCTCTCCGACGTGGTGCAGGAACTGGACGCGGCCCGCGAAGCCGGCCTGGCGACCACCGGCCTGGCCCGCGAGGGCGGCGCCCTGGAAGGCCACGAGACCCTGGCCAGCTTCGCCCTGATCGACCCGGCCCGCTGCTGAGGCCGCCGCCGTCTATGCTGGAGGGCGTACCTCCAGCAGCGGGAGCGGCGCCATGGGTTCGACCTTCAACGGGCTGATCGGCCTGATCATCTTCGCCCTCGACGTCTGGGCGATCATCAGCGTGCTCAAGAGCAGTGCGGAGGTGCCGATCAAGATCATCTGGGTGCTGGTGATCCTCATCCTGCCGCTGCTCGGCCTGGTGATCTGGGCGATCGCCGGGCCGAAGGGCAACGTCCGCGTGTAGTAGAGCTTTTCGTAGGAGCGAGCTTGCTCGCGAATGGAGTTTCCCGGTGGCGTTGGCGTATTCGGTTGACTCCGTTCCCTCTCCCCAACCCTCTCCCTGAAGGGAGAGGGGGCTGTCCTGAGCGGCCTGGAGGTCAGGCGCAGTCCTTACACCTCGTCATTCCCGCGAACGCGGGAACCCAGCGACTGATGGTCAGATTCCCGCACCAGAGCTTGTCATTCTGGGTCTCGTCAGCCACTGCAATTACAGGATCACTCCGAACCCACGGCATGCAGAGGACAGCTCCCTCTCCCTTCAGGGAGAGGGCTGGGGAGAGGGGCGGAGTTTCTCCAGAACACGAAACCTCCCGGGAAACCCCATCAAACCAGCTCCAACTCCCGCGAGGCCCCCACCATCACCCCCTCCAGCCGCAGCAGCGCCTCCTTGCGCGGCAGGCCGCCGCCGTAGCCGGTCAGGCTGCCGTCGCGGCCGATCACCCGGTGACAGGGGATGATGATGCTGATCGGGTTGGCGCCGTTGGCCGCGCCCACCGCGCGCACCGCCTTCGGCCGGCCGATGCGTTCGGCCAGGTCGGCGTACCAGGTGGTGTGGCCGTAGGGGATCTGCGTGAGCGCGTGCCAGACCTGGCGCTGGAACTCGGTGCCGCGGGGCGCCAGGGGCACGTCGAAGACCTTGCGCTTGCCGGCGAAGTATTCGTCCAGCTGGCGCATCACCTCATCTAACTGGTGGCTGGCCTCGCGCCAGTCCGGGCCCGGCTCGTGGCCTTCGAAGGGCGTCATGTAGAGCATCCGCAGGCCCTGCTCGTCGCCGGCCAGCAGCAGGCGGCAGAGGGGGCTGTCGTAGTAGCGGTAGTGCATGGCTTCATCCTCCGATGCGGCTGCCTTGCGAGTAGGCTTGCCAGAGATAGACGGCGGCGTAGGCGCGCCAGGGGCGCCAGGCCTCGGCGCGGCGTTGCAGGTCGCGGGCGGCGATGCCGGCCTCGCCCCAGACCGGCGACTTGAGCAGGCCCAGGTCGGCGGCGGGGAAGGCGTCGGCCTCGCCGAAGGCGCGCAGGGCCACGTATTCGGCGGTCCAGGGGCCGATGCCGGGCAGCTCGCAGAGGCGCTTCACCAGCGCTTCGGCGCCATCGTCCACGTGCAGTTCCAGGGCGCCCTCGGCCACCGCGGCGGCGAAGCGCTGCAGGCTGGCCACGCGCTTGCCGGGCATGCCGATGCCGGCCAGGTCCGCCTCGGCCAGGGCCCGCGGGGTAGGGAAGAGGTGCTGCGGGCCGTCGGCCACGGCGTTGCGCAGGGGCTGGCCGAGGCGCTGCACCAGGCGGCCGGTGATGGTCACCGCGGCCTTCACCGTGACCTGCTGGCCGACGATGGCGCGCACCGCCTGCTCGAAGGGGTCGAAGGCGCAGGGCAGGCGCAGCCCCGGCCAGGCCTCGACGAGCGGGCGCAGCAGCGGGTCGGCGCCCAGGTGCGCGGCCACCGCCCGCGGGTCGCTGTCCAGGTCGAACATCTTGCGCACCCTGGCGGCCAGCGGGGCGCTGTCGGCGGCGCCGTCCAGGTGCAGTTCCAGGCGCAGGGCCGGCTCGCCGGCCAGCGGGCGGATGTCCATCCAGCCGGGCACGCCGTCCAGGCGCAGGCTGCGCCGGTAGTGGGCCTCGCCCAGGGTTTCCACCCCGGCCAGGCGGCGCAGGGCGAAATGCTCGTGAAACTGCCGCCAGTCCCAGGGCGGCTGGTAGGGCAGGTGCAGGACGAGGGGGGCGATGGCTGTGTTCATGGCGCTGACCATAACCCGCCGCCGCCGCGCTGTCGTCCCGCAGCTGACTTTCAAACTGTATGGGCACAGCGAGTGGGTTCGACCTGTCATGCCTCGCACAGTAGAATGCGCGCCTTTCACGGCCGGCCCTCGGCCCGCTTCATTCACCGTCGAACCGGGAGACCGCCCATGCGCGACTACCAGGAAACCCTCTACGAAGGCTACGGCCAGCGTTTCAGCGTCGACCAGCTGCTGCACGAGGTGCGCACCGAGCACCAGCACCTGGTGATCTTCGAGAACGCCCGCATGGGCCGGGTGATGGCCCTGGACGGGGTGATCCAGACCACCGAGGCCGACGAGTTCATCTACCACGAGATGCTCACCCACGTGCCCATCCTCGCCCACGGCGCGGCCAGGCGCGTGCTGATCATCGGCGGCGGCGACGGCGGCATGCTGCGCGAGGTGTGCAAGCACGCCGGCGTCGAGCACATCACCATGGTCGAGATCGACGGCACCGTGGTCGACATGTGCAGGCAGTTCCTGCCGCGCCACTCCAACGGCGCCTTCGACGACCCGCGCCTGGACCTGGTGATCGACGACGGCATGCGCTTCGTCGCCACCACCGAGCGCAAGTTCGACGTGATCATCTCCGACTCCACCGACCCCATCGGCCCGGGCGAGGTGCTGTTCTCCGAGAACTTCTACCAGGCCTGCCACCGCTGCCTGAACCCGGGCGGCGTGCTGGTCACCCAGAACGGCACGCCCTTCATGCAGCTGGACACCGTGCGCAACACCGCCGGGCGGATGAACGGCCTGTTCGCCGACTGGCACTTCTACCAGGCGGCGGTGCCCACTTACATCGGCGGCGCCATGACCTTCGCCTGGGGCGCTACCGATCCGGCGCTGCGCCAGGTGCCGCTGGAAACCCTGCGCCAGCGCTTCGCCGCCAGCGGCATCGCCACCGGCTACTACAACCCGGAAATCCACCAGGGCGCCTTCGCCCTGCCGCAGTACGTGCTGCAGGCCATCGGCAAGCCGCACAACGACTGACCGGCGCGCGCCGCCGGGACCGCCCGGCGGCGACGACTCTTTTTTCACCCGCATTGGGCATAATCCCCCGCCTCGGCGGCGATTCTTAAGGTCCGGCTAATCTTGCCCGACTAGAATGCGCCGCCGGCTTCCACGCCCCCGCCCCGCGGCGGCGTGGCGGCCATGCGTCCCTCGCCCGTGCCGGGGAGGGCGCCCGAAACCGAAAGTCGCAGAATACGGAACCTGACCATGGGCCAATCGGAAGTCCTGAATACCCGCCAGCGCGCGGCCAACCTCGCGCGCGCGACGGTGTCCAGCCACCTGGGGTTCATCCTGCTCAGCAGCCTGGCGCTGATGCTGATGTTCTCGCTGCTGCGCCTGGCGCTGCTGATCTACAACCGCGAGCTGATCGGCGACACCCCGGCCAGCACCTTCGTCGAGGCCTTCCTCACCGGGGTGCGCTTCGACATCCGCGCGGTGGTGCTGATAGTCGCGCCGATGATCTTCGCCCTGGTCAGCGTCACCGCCATGCGCTGGCGCATGCTCTGGCGCGTCTGGCTGACCGCCCTGGCCAGCCTGACGCTGTTCCTCGGCGTGCTCGAGCTGGACTTCTACCGCGAGTTCCACCAGCGCCTGAACAGCCTGGTGTTCCAGTACATGTCTGAAGACCCGAAGACGGTCATGAGCATGATCTGGTACGGCTACCCGGTGGTCCGCTACCTGCTGGCCTGGGCCGTGGCCACCTGGCTGCTGTTCATGCTGTTCCGCGGCGTCGACCGCGCCACCCGGCCCAGCACCGTGGGCGCCTCGGCCGCCGCCTGGTACCTGCGCGTCGCCGCCCTGCTGGTGGTGGTGCTGGTGGCGGGTGTCGCCTACCGCGGCACCCTGCGCCAGGGCCCGCCGCTGCGCTGGGGCGATGCCTTCACCACCGACTCCATGTTCGCCAACCACCTGGGCCTGAACGGCTCCATGACCCTGCTCAAGGCCGCCGAGGACCGCTTCGGCGAGGACCGCGCGAACATCTGGAAGGCCACCCTGCCCGACGACCAGGCCCGCGACACCGTGCGGCAGATGCTGCTGACGCCCAACGACAAGCTGGTCGACGCCGACGACGCGGCCATCCGCCGCGACTTCACCCCGCCGGCCGAAGGCACGCTGCCGGGCGTGAAGAACGTGGTGGTGATCCTCATGGAAAGCTTCGCCGGCCACTTCGTCGGCGCCCTGGGCGCGCCGGGCAACATCACCCCGTACTTCGACAAGTTGTCGAAGGAGGGCCTGCTGTTCACCCAGTTCTTCTCCAACGGCACCCATACCCACCAGGGCATGTTCGCCACCATGGCCTGCTTCCCCAACCTGCCGGGCTTCGAGTACCTGATGCAGACGCCGGAGGGCGGCCACAAGTTCTCCGGCCTGCCGCAGCTGCTCAGTGCGCGCCAGTTCGACGACGTCTACGTCTACAACGGCGACTTCGCCTGGGACAACCAGTCCGGCTTCTTCGCCAACCAGGGCATGACCACCTTCGTCGGCCGCAACGACTTCGTGAACCCGGTGTTCTCCGACCCGACCTGGGGCGTGTCCGACCAGGACATGTTCTCCCGCGGCAACGAGGAACTGGACCGCCTGGCCGCCACCGGCAAGCCGTTCTACGCCCTGCTGCAGTCGCTCTCCAACCACGTGCCCTACGCCCTGCCCAAGGACCTGCCGGTGGAGCGCGTGACCGGCAACGGCAGCCTCGACGAGCACCTGACCGCCATGCGCTATTCCGACTGGGCGCTGGGCCAGTTCTTCGAGAAGGCGAAGAAGTCCCCCTACTACAAGGACACCCTGTTCGTGGTGGTGGGCGACCACGGCTTCGGCGCGCCGGAGCAGCTGACCGAGATGGACCTGTTCCGCTTCAACGTGCCGCTGCTGATCATCGCCCCGGGCATCCAGGAGAAGTACGGCAGCAGCCGCGACACCGTCGGCACCCAGATCGACATAGTGCCGACCATCATGGGCCGCCTGGGCGGCGAGGTGCGCCACCAGTGCTGGGGCCGCGACCTGCTGAACCTGCCGGCCGGCGACAAGGGCTTCGGCGTGATCAAGCCCTCGGGCAGCGAACAGGTGGTGGCCATCCTTTCCGGCAACCGCATCCTGATCAAGCCCAAGGAAGGCGACATCCGCGTGTACGACTACCAGGTCGGCGCCCACCCCAAGGCCGACCGTGTGCAGAACGTGCCGGACGAGGCCGAGCTGAAGAAGCGCCTGGAGTCCTTCATCCAGACCGCCACCCGCAGCCTGCTGAACAACACCACCGGCGTGGTGGACAGCAAGCCGGACAGCGACTGACCGGCGCATGATGGAAAAGGGGCCCGCGGGCCCCTTTTTCGTGGGCGGTGCTTTAAAATTTGGTTATAAATTAAGTCGATATTGATATAAGCGCTTATAAGGAAAGCCGCTATCCTGCCCGCCGGTTTTCGCGGGCCGCTCATGGCTTTCAGGAAGGGTTGATGGAATTCGGCGTCCTTGGTTTCGTTGTCGCAGGCTTGGTGGTCGGGTTCATCGTGGGCATGACCGGTGTCGGCGGCGGTTCGCTGATGACGCCCATCCTGCTCTGGTTCGGCATCAACCCGGCCGCCGCCGTGGGCACCGACCTGCTGTACGCGGCCATCACCAAGTCCGGCGGCGTGCTGGTGCACACCCGGCACAGGAACGTCGACTGGCGCATCACCGGCTGGCTGACCCTCGGCAGCGTGCCGGCGGCGGGCCTGACCCTACTGTTCCTGCACAGCCTGGGCGCCGACACCCAGGCGCTGAACACCGTGATCAAGCACGCCCTGGGCGTGGTCCTGCTGCTCACCGCCCTGGCCATCCTGTTCAAGCAGAAGCTGCTGGCCTTCGCCCACAGGCACGCCGGCGACCACTACCACCTGGGCGGCACCAGCCTGAACAGCCTCACGGTGCTGACCGGCGTGGTGCTCGGCGCCATGGTCGCGCTGACCTCCATCGGCGCCGGCGCCCTGGGCACGGTGGCGCTGTTCGTGCTCTACCCCTTCCTCGCCACCCGCCGCCTGGTGGGCACCGAGATCGCCCACGCGGTGCCCCTGACCCTGGTGGCCGGCCTGGGCCACGCCAGCATGGGCAACATGGACTGGCAACTGCTGGGCTACCTGCTGTGCGGCTCGCTGCCGGGCATCTACCTGGGCAGCCACCTGTCCGGGCGCATTTCCGACAGCGTCCTGCGGCCGTGCCTGGCGGTGATGTTGTTCAGCATTGGCTACAAGCTGGTGTTCTGAGCCGGTTCGGCGGTTCTCTGGGTTCGTAGGAGCGAGCTTGCTCGCGAGCCTTGGACTCGCACTCCGCCCTCAACCTCGTCATTCCCGCGAACGCGGGACGCGGCTCCATCGCGAACAGCGCTTGCGCTGGCCCGAAGGGGAATAACCCAGAGACTTTTGCGTTGGGCTCGGTGTAGCGCGCCGCTCCGAGTGCGTTGATATCTCTCGTTTCGCCCCCTCGGGCGAGTCCCTTTTGTCAAACGCCACAAAAGGAACCAAAAAGGCTTGCCCCGCATACGGGCCCGATAAAGCCGGGCTACCCTCGCGAACTCCCCCGCCACGGAGGCCCGCCCCGACAGCACGTCCCTGTGCTGATCGGGGCTCTAGCGACATCCATGTCGCATGACCTCCTGAGCGCCGGTTTCGCTCGGCCTTCTGAAGGGGCGTTCCGGTGCGCTCGGTTGTTTCTCTGGAAACCCGTAGGGCGCCGGCCACGCCGGACACCTCGGTGGCACGGCCAACGGCGGATAACCGCGAACGGTTATTCGCCCTACGAGTTTGCCGGCTGACGCTGCGTTATCCGCTTGCTCGGGACAGCCCCCTCTCCCTTCAGGGAGAGGGTTGGGGAGAGGGGGCGGACTTCGCCCACGCACCTCTGCCACCCCTGACGCCGCTCCCCCTCCCTAACCCTCCCCCGCAAGCGGGAGAGGGGACCGTTCGGCGTGAGGCGGAATCACGAAGCTCCCGGGTTTCCCGTAGGGCGCATAACGCCTACGGCGTTATCCGCCGAATCGCGGACAAGGTTCGCTCCTACGGTTCCAGGTAGCACGGGCGTAGGAGCGGACTCCGGCCGCGCCAATCGTCAGGCATCGCTGCCCGGGCCAACGGTTTTCCCGACGGGGCACCAGAAACCCCATTCGGCCCGCGCCCGCTAGAACCGCTTCGTCGCCCGCGCCACCACGGTCGCCGTGCAGATGTCCTTGAAGCCCTGCCAGTTGTAGCACTCGCTCTGCGACAGGTCGGTGTCGATGTAGCTCAGCGACCAGTCGATGCCGACGAACTCCCTGTCCAGGCGCGCCTCCCATTCGTGGTAGGTGCTGCGGGTGCCGCCGTCGCCGGCGAGGTAGAGTGGGTCCTTGGCGTCGTTGCGGCCGTAGCGCAGCTTGGCCTGGAACCCGGCCGGCAGCTCGAAGCCGTAGCCGACGTAGCTGTAGAGCTGGCTCTGGTCCTTGCCGAAGTAGGTGGTGATGTCCTTCGAGTAGTAGCTGGCCAGCTCGAAGCCGTAGGCGTTGAGGATGGCGTAGACCTCGCTCTGGTTGAACTGGCCTTCCTTCGGGTAGCGGTACTGGATGTAGCCCAGGTCCAGGCTCACCGCGTCCGTGGCCTGCCAGTACCAGCCGGCGTAGTAGTCCAGTTCCTGGCGGGTCTTGAGGCCGTAGCCGAAGTCGACGTTGGAGCTCCACACGCCGAGGTACAGGCCGCTGCTGTGCTGCAGGGTGGCGCCGGCCTGGATGGCCGGGTCGTTCTGCGTCTGCGAGATGCCGCGGGAGCGGTAGTCGCTGGCCAGGGTGGCCTCCAGCTGGACCGAGAGGTCGTCGGTCAGCTCCAGCGCGTGGCTGCTGGTGAAAGGCGCGCAGGCGAGCGCCGCGCCGAGGACGAGAGCGTTGTACTTCATGGACTTACCCTTTGTTGTGATTGTGTGGGCAGGAAAAAGCCCGCGCAGCCCCCTCCCGCCGGCGAGCCGGGAAGCGCAAAGGGAAGGGGCGGCGGGAAGGGCCGGGCTTCAAGTGGCCCGGCATTGGAGCGAACGGTTTCAGAGGCCCTGCTGGCCGTCGGCGCGGTAGACCTCGCGGCCGCCGAACAGGGTGTGCAGCACCCTGGCCTCGCCCAGTTCGGCGTCGGGGACGTTGAACAGGTCGCGGTCGAGCACCACCAGGTCGGCCTGCTTGCCGGGGGCCAGGCTGCCGATCTTCCCGTCGAGGCCGATGGCCTTGGCGGCGTTGAGGGTGTACGCGTAGAACATCGTCTGGCGGTCGATGCGCTGCTCGGGGTTGAGCACGCCCTTCGGGCCCTGGCGCGTCACCGCCTGGTACATGGCCTTCAGCGGGTCGGGGGTGGACACCGGCCAGTCGCTGGCCCCGGCGATGGTGGCGCCGGCGTCCAGCAGCGATTTCGCCGGGTACATGTAGCGGAAGGCGTCGTCGGCGATGTAGGGCTTGACCAGGTCGAGGGTGTAGTCCTCGGCGGTGGCCCAGTCCAGCTGCATCGAGGCGATCACCCCGAGTTGCCTGAAGCGCGGGAAGTCCGCCGGGTTGACCAGTTGCAGGTGGGTGATGGAGTGGGTCACGCCGCTTTGCCGGTCCTTGCGCGCCTGGGCGATGCCGTTGAGCGACTCGCGCACCGCGCGGTCGCCGATGGCGTGGATGTGCACCAGCCAGCCGCGGGCGTCGGCGGCGCTGACCAGCTCGCCGAAGTGCTGCGGGTCCAGCAGCAGCTCGCCGGGCTTGTGCAGGTTCTTGTAGTCCTCCAGCAGCGAGGCGGACTGCGCCGGGTACTCCAGCACGCCGTCGGCGAACACCTTGATCCCCGGCAGGCTCAGGTTGGGGATGCCCTGGAACTGCTGGCGCACCTTGTCGATCACCGCCAGGTCCGCCGGGCGGCTCTTCGGGTTGACCACCAGCAGCGCGGCGACGTGGGCGCTGAGCTGGCCGTTGCGTGCCAGGTCGCGGTACACCGGCAGCACGCCGAGGGTGTGCTCGGTGGGCTTGATGTCGAACAGCGCCTGGCCCGGGCTGCCGTTGGCCGCCGGGTCCATCCAGGCGGTGATGCCCAGGCTGTTGTTGTACTGCACGGCGGCCAGGCCGGCGCGGTCGAGGGTCTGCTGGTCGGCGGCGGGCATGGCTTCGGCCACGCGGTCGAAGCCGGAGTCGACGACGAAGCCGGTGGGGGTGAAGTCCTTGGCGTGGGCGATGTTCTGCTGCTCGCTGGCCGGCAGCGAGCGCACCCGCCTGGCGTCGAGCCCGGCGCGCTGGAGCATGGCGGCGTTGGCCCAGGCGGTGTGGTGGTCGCTGCCGATGAAGACGATGGGCACCTTCGCCCATTCGCCGGCGTTGAAGATTTTCGCCAGCCCCTCGGACTGGGACCAGTAGCTGGAGTGCATGCCGTTGAGCACCAGGATGTCGCCGACCCTGGCCTTGCCGTTGTCGCGGGCCTCGCGCAGGCGCTGTGCCAGCTCGTCGAGGCCGACCTGTTCGTCCTGCATGCTCGCGGCGATCAGCTCCAGGCCGCCGAAGATGGAATGCGAGTGGCTGTCGATGAAGCCGGGCATCAGCAGCTTGCCGCCGAGGTCGACCTGGCGGCTGTGGGCGTCGCCGAGGGCGCGCACTTCCTGGTCGCTGCCGACCTTCAGCACCTTGTCGCCGGCGATGGCCACCGCCTGCTGCAGCGGCTGCCCGGGCTCGGCGGTGAAGACCTTGGCGTTGTACAGGATCAGGTCCGCGGTTTGTGCGTGGGCTTCCAAAGTACCCAGTGCGATTGCGACAGCGAGTGCGCCCTTGATGAGCCTTCGCATGACTTCCCCTTGCTTGGTGGTTGATTTTTATTGGTCTGCACAAGAGGCTACTGGCCGGGGGCTATTCCCCGAAAGCCAGTCGCTGGCACAAGACTTGTGAAAAATTGGAAAGAATATGGACAGGTTCAGCAGCCTAGCCCTCTTCGTCGCCTGCGCCGAGACCGGCAGTTTCAGCCGCGCCGCCGAGCAGCAGGGCAAGACCCCCTCGGCGGTGACCAAGGCCATCGGCCAGCTGGAGGCCAGCCTCGGCGCACGCCTGTTCGAGCGCACCACGCGCAGCATGGCGCTGACCGAGGCCGGGCAGCTGTACCTGGACAGCGCCCGCGAAGTGCTGGCGCGCATGCACGAGACCGCCGAGGAAATCGGCCAGCTGCAGCACAGCCTGCGCGGCAGCCTGCGGATCACCGCGCCGCTGGCCTTCGGCGCGGCCTTCCTCAACGACGTCTGCGCCGACTTCCTCATCCAGCACCCGGACCTGCGCCTGCAGGTGGACCTCAGCGACAGCTACGTCGACCTGCTCGACGGCCGCTACGACCTGGCCCTGCGCCTGGGCCACAGCAACCTGCCGGGGCTGATCGTGCGGCCGCTGGTGGAGAACCGCGTGGCGCTCTGCGCCAGCCCCGAATACCTGGCGCGCCGCGGCGAGCCCCGGCACCCGCTGGAGCTGGCCGAGCACGACCGCCTGACCTACTGGCACCCGGCGCTGGACACCCGCTGGTGGCTGGAGCGCGATGGCGAGCGCTTCTCCATCCTGCGCGAGGGGCGCCTGAGCAGCGACAACCACGAGCTGCTGCTGGCCGCCTGCCTGAAGGGCAGGGGGCTGATGCCCTGCCCGCTGTGGAGCGCCTTGCCGTACCTGCGCGACGGGCGCCTGTGCAGCGTGCTGGACGACTACTACTTCGACCCCGATGCCTTCGGCCAGCGCATCCTCGCCGTCTACCCCAGCCACAGGCGCGCCACGCGCAAGATCCTCGCCTTCATCGAGCACCTGGAAGGCGCCCTGCGCCAGCTCGGCATCGAGGCCTGACTAGCGGCCGCGGAAACGCCCCGGCGGCACGCCCTTCCAGCGCTTGAAGGCGTGGATGAAGTTGGACACCTCGCCATAGCCCAGGCGCTCGGCGATCTCCTCCAGGCGGATGGCGCCGGTGCCCAGCAGTTCCTCGGCCAGGGCCTGGCGCACCTCGTCGAGCAGGGCGCGGTAGCTGCTGCCCTCGTCCTGCAGGCGGCGGCGCAGGGTGCGCGAGGTCATGTGCAGCTCCTGCGCCACCTGCTCCATGTCCGGCAGGCGCCCCGGGGTGCGCAGCAGGCGGTCGCGGATGCGCCCGGCCAGGCCGCCCAGCTCCTGGCGCCGGGCCAGCAGGGCGCGGCATTGTTCCTCGCAATGCCGGGCCACCTGCGGATTGGCGCCGGGCAACGGCAGGTCGAGGGCGGCGCTGGCGAAGACGACGCGGTTGGCGGCCTGGCCGAACGCCGGCTCCACGCCCAGTTCGGCCAGGTACAGGCGGGTGTCGGCGGGGCGCGGGCGGCGGAATTCGGCGCGCAGGACCGGCAGCGGGCGCCCGGTCAGGTCGCGCTGGATGCGCAGCACGCCGCCCAGGTCGCGTTCGCAGGCGAAGGCGCGGATGTCCTCCGGCACGGCGGCGTCGTCCAGCAGCAGGCAGGCCTCGGCGCCGTCCTCCTGCAAGTCCAGGCGGGTGAACACGTAGGTCAGCCCCAGGTAGCGCAGGCCCAGGTGCGCGGCGCCGCGGAAGTTCGGGCTGCTGAGCAGGGCGAAGCCCCAGATGCCGTAGGCGTTCAGGTGGTAGCGCAGGCCGGCCTGCAGGCCGCTGCCGGCGGGCAGGCGCTGCGCCAGGTTGCGCAGCACCTGCAGCTCGCAGCGGGCGTCGATCTCGCGGGCCGGGTCGGCCAGCACCGCCAGGTCCAGGCCGCTGCCGTGCAGGCAGTCCTCCAGGGCCAGGCCGTGGTCGAGGCCGAACTGGGTGAGCAACTGCACGCTCAGGGCGCTGCGGCGGGTGGGCCAGGGCTGGTCGGGCATCGGCGGCTTTGTCCGGAAATCACAATTTAATGTCCGACTATGCCATAACCCGGCGCGGGAGGTGGCACTAGCCTATGCTCATCCGCCAGCGCGGCGGACGACGGCAGGCCTTGCGGGGCCGCCGTCCAGCCAAAATCGGGAGCACAACAATGCACAATACTTCCCGTGATCCGGCACCCTTGCGCGTGCTGATCATCGGCGCCGGCTTCGGCGGCCTGGGCCTGGCCATCCGCCTGCAGCGGGCCGGCATCCACGACTACCTGATCCTCGAGAAAGCCGCCGACGTCGGCGGGGTATGGCGCGAGAACAGCTACCCCGGCGCCGCCTGCGACGTGCCTTCGCACCTGTATTCCTTCTCCTTCGAACCCAAGGCCGACTGGACGCGCAAGTTCGCGCCCCAGGCGGAGATCCTCGACTACCTGCGCCACTGCGCCGACAAGTACGGCCTGCGCCCGCGCATCCGCTTCGGCTGCGAGGCGGTGGACGCCTGCTTCGACGAGGCCGCCGGGCAGTGGGCGGTGCGCTGCGCCGACGGGCAGACGCTGCGCGCCCGCGCCCTGGTCTGCGCCACCGGCCAGCTGAGCCGGCCGCTGTACCCGCGCATCCCCGGCCTGGAGGGTTTCCGCGGCGCGGCCTTCCACTCGGCGCACTGGGACCACCGCGCCGACCTGCGCGGCAAGCGGGTGGCGGTGATCGGCACCGGCGCCAGCGCCATCCAGTTCGTCCCGCGCATCGCCCCGCAGGTGGCCGAGCTGCTGCTGTTCCAGCGCAGCGCGCCCTACGTGATCGCCAAGCCGGACCGCCCCTACGCCGCCTGGGAACGCCGGCTCAAAGCGCGCCTGCCCTGGCTGCAGCGCCTGGACCGCGGCCTCAAGTACCTGCAGCACGAGTCACGGGTGCTGGCCTTTTCCACCTTCCCGCCGCTGATGAAGTTCATGCAGCTGAGCTTCCGCCTGAACCTGCGCCGCGGCATCGCCGATGCGCAACTGCGCCGGCGGTTGATCCCGGACTACCCGCTGGGCTGCAAGCGCATCCTCATCAGCAACGACTACTACCCGGCGCTGGCGCGGGACAACGTACGGGTGATCGACACCGGCATCGAGCGGGTGACCGAGGACGCCATCGTCACCCGCGACGGCCAGCGCCACCCGGTGGACGCCATCGTCTTCGGCACCGGCTTCGCCGCCACCGAGTTCCTCGCCCCCATGCGCATCCAGGGCCTGGGCGGGCGCTGGCTGGAACAGGCCTGGGCCGAGGGCGCCGAGGCCTACAAGGGCATCAGCGTCAGCGGCTTCCCCAACCTGTTCATCCTCTACGGGCCGAACACCAACCTGGGGCACAACTCCATCGTCTACATGCTGGAGAGCCAGTTCCCCTACGTGCTGGCCTGCCTGCGCCACCTCGACGAGCAGGGCCTGCGCTACCTGGACGTGCGGCCCGCCGTGCAGAGCGCCTACAACCAGGCCCTGCAGCAGGGCCTGCAGCACACCGTGTGGGAGAGCGGCTGCGACAGCTGGTACAAGACCGCCGCCGGCCGCAACACCAACAACTGGCCGGGCTTCACCTTCCGCTACCGCCAGCAGACCCGTCAGCCGGAGTTCGCCGACTATGAATGCGCCCGTTGAGTTCGCCCCGCCGGTCTCCCTCTCGCAGCGCCTGCTCGCCGGCCTGCTGCGCGGCACCCTGCGCCTGCTGTTCCGCGGGCTGATGCGCCCGTCGATCCCGGTGCCGATGCAGCGCCGGGTGCTGAATGCGCTTACCGCCGCCACCCTGACCCCGCGCGGCGTGCAGCGCGGCGCGGAAGTCATCGCCGGGGTGCCCTGCGAATGGCAGCGCGCGGGCCAGGGCGAAGGCCGCACGCTGCTCTACCTGCACGGCGGCGCCTACCTGGTGGGCTCGCCGGCCACGCACCGGGCGATCACCGCCAACCTGGCGCGCCTGGGCCGGCTCGACGTGTGCGCGGCGGACTACCGCCTGGCCCCGGAGCACCGCTTCCCGGCGCCGCTGGAGGATGCCCTGGCGGTGTACCAGGCGCTGCTGGCGCGCGGCCAGGACCCGGCGCGGCTGGCCGTGGCCGGGGATTCGGCCGGCGGCCACCTGACCCTGCAACTGGCCGTGGCGCTGAAGGAGCGCGGCCTGCCGCTGCCCGGCGCGCTGGTGGTGTTCTCGCCGGTCACCGACGTCAGCTGCGCCCAGTGGCACCAGCCAAAGGCCGGCGACCCGCTGATCGGCCGCGCCTGGGTGGAAAGCGCCATCGCGATGTTCTGCCCGCCCGGCGTGGCGCGCGACTCGGCGCAGTTGTCGCCGCTGTTCGCCGACCTTTCCGGGCTGCCGCCGCTGCTGATCCAGGTCGGCGAGGACGAAGTGCTGCGCAACGACAGCCTGCGCCTGGCCGGCGCGGCGCGTAAGCGGGGCGTGGACGTCACCCTGCAGCGCTACCGCGACTGCTGGCACGTGTTCCAGGCCCATGCCGGGGTGCTGCGCATCGCCGACCAGGCCCTGGGCGAGGTGGCGGGCTTCCTCGGCCGGCACCTCGGGGGAGGGCGCTGATGGACAGCATCCTGATCACCGGCGCGGCCTCGGGCATAGGCGCGGCCAGCGCGCGGCTGTTCCATGCCCGCGGCTGGCGCGTCGGCCTGCTGGACCTGAACGCCCAGGCCCTGGCCGGGCTCGCCGCCGAACTGGGCGGCGCCTGGCAGCGGGCGCTGGACGTCACCGACACGGCGGCGGTGCGCGAGGCGCTGGCGGATTTCGTCGGCGCCGGCGACGGCCGCCTGCGCCTGCTGTTCAACTGCGCCGGCATCCTGCGTTTCGGCCGCTTCGAGGAGATCCCGGCGCAGGAGCATGGCCGCCTGCTGGCGATCAACGTCCAGGGCCTGCTCAACTGCTGCCACGCCGCCTTCGCCCACCTCAAGGCCACCCCCGGCGCCCAGGTGCTGAACATGGGCTCGGCCTCCGGCCTGTACGGCGTGCCGGAGATGGCCACCTATTCGGCCTCGAAGTTCGCCGTGCGCGGCTTCACCGAGGCGCTGGAGCTGGAATGGCGGCGCCACGGCATCCGCGTCGCCGACCTGATGCCGCCCTTCGTGCGCACGCCCATGGTCACCAGCCAGGGCTACGAGCCGCCGGTGCTGCGCCGCCTGGGCGTGCGCCTGCGGGCCGAGGACATCGCCGCGGCGGCCTGGCGCCAGGCCCACAGCACCCGGGTGCACCGGCCGATCGGCGCGCTGTTCCGGGCCATGTACTGGTCCGGCCAGCTGTCGCCGCCGGCGCTCAACCGCTGGGTGATGGGCTGGCTCAGCCGCGAGTGAGCGCAGGGGGCTTGCACTGCCGTGGTGCAGCCCGGATGCTGTAGGGCCCGTCCGCAGCCGCAGGAGGTTGGCTGCCGGGCCCTTCCGCCCACCGCAAGGAAGCCGCCATGCCCTTCGCCTATTTCTGCCTGGCCCTGTCGATGCTGCTGGTCGGCGGCAACATCGCCATCGGCAAGCTGGTGCTGGAAGAACTGCCCGTCTACCTGTTCGCCCTGCTGCGCTTCCTCATCGCCAGCCTGGTGCTGCTGCCCGGCCTGGCCCTGTCGCGGGTGCGCGCGGGGCTGGATGGCGGCGCCTGCCGCGGGCTGTTCCTGCAGGCCTTCTTCGGCTGCTTCCTGTTCAGCCTGTGCATGCTGCACGGTGTGCAACTGACCTCGGCGACCAGCGCCGGCATCATCACCAGCGCCACGCCCAGCGTCATCGCCCTGCTGGCCTGGCTGTGGCTGCGCGAGCGCCTGGAGCCGCGCAGCCTGCTGGCCATCGCCCTGGCGGTGCTGGGCATCGCCGCGCTGAACCTGCTGGAGCGCCCGGCGGGCGGCCGCAGCGGCGTGGCGGGCAACGCCCTGGTGCTGGGCGCCGTGCTCGCCGAGGCGCTGTTCGCCATCTATTCGCGGCGCCTGTCGCTGCACCTGCACCCCTGGGCGATGGCCCTGGGCGTCAACCTCGCCGGGCTGCTGCTGTTCCTGCCCCTGGCGCTGCCCGAGGCGCGGGCGCTGGACTGGCGCGCAGTGCCGGCGGCGACCTGGGGCTGGACGCTGTTCTACGCCCTGAGCGCCAGCGTACTGTCGTTCCTGCTGTGGTACCGCGGCATTTCCCGGGTGCAGGCCAACGTCGCCGGGCTGTTCACCGGGCTGATGCCGGTGGGCTCGGCGCTGGTGGGCGTGAGCCTCCTGGGCGAACGCTTCGGCGCTGGCCACGCCCTGGGCATGGCCCTGGTGCTGGCGGCCCTGCTGCTGGCGACGCGCCCCGCGGCGCTGCCGCCCGTCGCCGCCGAACGTACCGACTGACCGGTAGGGCGGCATTCGGCCTGCATAGACGCTACTCTGAAACTGTTGGTCGCCGGCAGACGGACCCTCCTGCCTGCCAGTTCAAGACCTTTGGCGACCAATTGGGGGACGTTGAAGCATTTTTGGCGTTTCCTGTGGCACAGCGAAGTGCCCGCCGCAGGCCCGGCCGCAAGCCGGGCCGGCATTGGCTGGGAAACTAGGTGAAACCCTGAACGTCTCGAAAGGAGGTGCGTACCATGGAAAAGCCCCTCTCGGAGGATATCAGTGTCAATGTGCTGCGCCGGATGAAGGAAGGGGGCTTCGATTTCGCCCGCATTCATCCCATCGACTTCTTCGCCATCTTTCCCGATGAACAGAACGCCCGCCAGGCCGCCCGGCAATTTCGCGGCGAATCCCTGAGGGCCCAGGTCGAAGCCCGTTCCGATGGTGGCTGGAACCTGCAGATCAGCAAGGTGATGTTCGCCACCCACGCGGCGATCGGTGCATTCGAACACGACCTGGAGGAAGTCGTGGCGCCGCTCGGAGGTGTGCTCGACGGCTGGGGCGTGACCCAGGAAGTGAGCAGCCTGCGTCCCTGATCCAACCCGTTCGTCTCGCCGCCAGGCCGCGCCGGCCGGTGGCTTCCCACTCCCATGAACCCGATGCGCCCGCGCCGCCGGAAGGCGGTGCGGGCCTGCCCGCGGGCGCGCTGGGGGTTATGGTCGGGTGCCTTTTGCGGCAGACTGCCGCACGGAGGTAAGCATGACCGATATCCTGATCCTGACCCACGCCGACTTCTGCCCGCCGGGCCACCTGGCCTGCGTGCTCGACCGCGCCGGCCTGGCCTTCGAGGTGCGCCGCGCCGACCACGGCGAGCTGGACGGCTACGACCTGGAGCGCCCCAGGGCGGTGGCCATCATGGGCGGCCCCATGAGCGTGAACGACGAACTGCCCTGGCTGCGCACCGAGGTGGCGGCGCTGCGCCGCTTCATCGAGCGCAAGGTGCCGATGATCGGCCACTGCCTGGGCGGCCAGCTGCTGGCCAAGGCCCTGGGCGCATCCATCCGCCACCAGGGCTACACCGAGATGGGCTGGCAGCCGATGCGCCGCCTGGAGTCCGCGAGCCCGTGGCTTGCGCACCTGCCCGGGGAATTCCCGATCTACCAGTGGCACGGCGATACCTTCGACCTGCCCGAGGGCGCCGAGCACCTGCTGTCCAGCCCCTGGTGCGCCAACCAGGGCTTCTCCTGGGGCGGCTTCGTCCTCGGCCTGCAGGGCCACCCGGAGATGACCGAGGAACTGGTCAGCGGCTGGATCAACGGCTGGCCGCAGTACCTGGACCCCAGCCAGCCCAGCCAGGAAAGCGCCGAGGTGATGCTCGACGACCTGCCGCGCAAGGTGGCTGACCTGAACCGCGTGGCCGAGGGCTTCTACGCCCACTGGCTGAGGCTGGCCGGCCTGGCGTGAGCGGGCGGGGCGGACGGCCGTGCGCCCCGGGGTTTGCTGTAATCCATCGGTTTACAACTGTGTATACTGCGGCTCCAGGCTTCCCCAGGACAGGACCGCGCATGACGGAAAACAGCTTCGCCTTCCGCCTCAAGGAATTGCTCGAACTCAACAAGCTGACCCTGCAGGCGGTGGCCAGCGCGCTGGGCATTTCGCGCACCGCGGTGCACAAGTGGACGCGCGGCGGCGAGATCGACTACGACAACCTGCGCAAGCTGGCCGCCTTCCTCAAGGTCAACTGGATCTGGCTGCGCTACGGCGAGGAGGCCGTGCGCGACCTGCAGGCGCTGGAGCCCATCGAGCTGCCGATGACCGACGTGCGCCGCCGCTACACCGCCGAGATCATGGAGAGCGAGGCGCGGATGAAGCTGGCCCAGGAGAGCGCGCGCATCGTCACCTGGGAATGGAACCTGATCAGCGACGAGGTCACCTACTCGCCCAACGTCGAGGAGGTCTACGGCTGGCCGGTGAGCCACAACCAGGACTTCTGGCCGCACCTGCCGGCCGAGGACGTGGCCGCCATGCGCGCCATGTACGACCAGGCCATCGCCGAGGGCAGCGGCTGCGAGTGCGACTTCCGCATCTACCGCCCGGACGGCGAGCTGCGCTGGATCGCCTCCCGCGCCCGGGTGGTCAAGGACAGCGCCGGGCGCTCGGTGAAGATGGTCGGCATCAGCATGGACAACACCGCGCGCATGGCCGCCGAGGAAAAACTGCGCAACAGCGAGGAGCGCTTCCGCGCCATCTTCGAGCTGACCTGGGGCGCGCTGGCCTACATCGGCCTGGACGGCACCTGGCAGCGCGTCAACGGCAGCCTCTGCGAACTGCTCGGCTACAGCGCCGAGGAACTCTACGGCATGACCTTCCAGCAGCTCACCCACCCCGACGACCTGGAGCGCAACCTGCAACTGCTGCGCAGCATGCTGGCCGGGGAAATCGACCGCTACGTGGTGGAGAAGCGCTGCCGGCGCAAGGACGGCCGCTACGTCTGGGTGCGCGCCCGCACCTCGCTGCAGCGTCGCCGCCAGGACGGCCTGCCGGAGCACCTGATCAGCGTGTTCGAGGACATGGGCCCGGCCCGCGCCGAACGCGAGCGCCTGCAGGCGCGCATCGCCGAGCTGGAGGCGCAGCTGGCGGAGCGTGCCTGAGGCGGGGCGCAGGCGCGGGGCAATGGCGGATAACGCCGTAGGCGTTATGCGCCCTACGAGCGTGCCACCGGATGGTTCCGCGTCGACCGTAGGGCGAATAACCGTTCGCGGTTATCCGCCGTTGGCCGTGCCGCCGGGGCGTCCGGTAATCGCGGAAAAGTTCCGCTCCTACGGTTCCAGGAAAGCACGGTCGTAGGAGCGGGCCCTGCCCGCGATTTCGCGCGCAGGGCGCGCTCCTACAGGGAATGGCGCGGGTGGGGCGGCGTAGGAGCGGATCTCATCCGCGATCCGCGCCGGAACGTCCGGCTATCGCGGAAAAGTTCCGCTCCTGCGAAAGGCCCGTGCCCATGCCCGCTCAGGGCTCGGCGAAGGGCAGGGGCGCGTCCGTTTCGCGGCGTACGGCGAAGGTGTTGAGGGTCATGGCCACCAGCGCGTAGTAGCCGAAGATGCCCACCAGTTCCACCATCCCGGCTTCGCCGAAGGCGCCCACACCCTCGTCGTAGAGCGCCTGCCCGATGCGCTTGCTGGCGTAGAGGCTACTGCCCAGGCGGTAGACCAGGCGCTCGTCGTCGCGGGCGAACGGCGGTTCCTCGCCGCGCCGCAGGGCTTCGATCACCTCGTCGGCCAGGCCGGCCCGGCGTGCGATGGGTTCGTGGATCTGCCATTCCGCCTGGGATTGCCACCAGGCCGCGGTGAGCAGGATCGCCAGCTCGCTCAGGCGCAGTTCCAGGCGCGTGCCGTAGCGGCAGAAGGCCCCCAGCTTCTGCGCGCTGTCGGCCAGCTGCGGGCTGTGCACCCAGGCCAGGAAGGGGCCGTCGAGGTTGCCGCGGGGGCCGCTGAGGATGTCGTTCAGCACGCGGCGCTGTTCGTCGTCCATGCGCTCGTCGGTGAGCGGGGTAAGGCGCGATTCGATCTTCATGGGGCTGTCCTCAGAGGCTGCCGATGGCCTGGTCGATGGCGCGCTGCAGCTTGTCCACCAGCTCGTCCAGCTGCGCCTCCTCGAGGATGAAGGGCGGCGCCAGGAGGATGTGGTCGCCGCTGCGGCCGTCCAGGGTGCCGCCCATGGGATAGCACAGCAGTCCTTCCTGCATGGCGGCTTTCTTGATCCGCGCGTGCAGCTTCGCCTCGGCGGGGAAGGGCGCCTTGGCGTCGCGCTCGGCCACCAGTTCCAGGCCCTGGAACAGCCCGCGCCCGCGGATGTCGCCGATATGCGGATGGGCGCCGAAGGCCTGCTGCAGCCGTTGCTGCAGGCCAAGGCCCAGGCTGCGCACGCGCGGCAGCAGGTCGCGCGCCTCGATGGTCTTCTGCACCGCCAGGGCCGCGGCGCAGGCGGTGGCGTGGCCGATGTAGGTGTGGCCGTGCTGGAAGAAGCCCGAGCCCTGGGCGATGGCGTCGTGGATGCGCTGGCTCACCAGGGTGGCGCCGATGGGCTGGTAGCCGGCGCCCAGGCCCTTGGCGATGGTGACCAGGTCGGCGCTTATGCCTTCCTGTTCGGCGGCGAACAGGCTGCCGGTGCGGCCCATGCCGCACATCACCTCGTCGAGGATCAGCAGCACCCCGTGGCGGTCGCAGATTTCCCGCACGCGCTTGAAGTAGCCCGGCACCGCGGTCACCGCGCCGAGGGTGGCGCCCACCACCGGCTCGGCGACGAAGGCCATGACCTTGTCCGCCCCCAGGCGGAGGATTTCCGCTTCCAGTTCCTGCGCCAGGCGTTCGCCGTAGGCTTCGGGCGTCTCCCCGGCGGCCTGGTCGCGGTAGGCATAGCAGGGGCTGACGTGGCTGACGTCGATCAGCAGCGGCTGGAACTGCTGGCGCCGCCAGGCGTTGCCGCCGGTGGCCAGGGCGCCGAGGGTGTTGCCGTGGTAGCTCTGGCGGCGAGCGATCAGGTGCGTGCGCTGCGGCTGGCCGATCTCCACGAAGTACTGGCGGGCCAGCTTGAGCGCCGCTTCCACCGCCTCGGAACCACCGCTGACGAAGTACACCGAGCGCATGCCGGCGGGCGCGCGGGCGACCAGGAAGTCGGCCAGTTCCTCCATGGGCTCGGTGGTGAAGAAGGAAGTGTGGGCATAGGCCAGGGTGCCCACCTGCCGGCGCACCGCCTCGATCACCGCCGGGTCGCTGTGGCCCAGGCAGGACACCGCCGCGCCACCGCTGGCGTCCAGGTAGCGGCGGCCTTCGCTGTCGACCAGGTAGGCGCCGTCGCCGCGGACGGCCGTGGGGTAGGACTGGGTGAGGCTGCGGTGCAGGACGTGGCTCATGGTGACCTCCGGGTTGGTTGCGCAAATATTAATTGCATTTTTTGTGTTGGCAATCTTTTGTTGCGCAGTGGTTGCGCGATCGAGGAGGCTAGCGAACGACCGGAAGCGGCGAAGTAGAGAAGCTCTTGGTCAATTTCCCACTGGATGAAGGCCGCAAGCATCCGGCAAGGTTTGATAAAAATACTTGCAATCGTATTTATTGCATGTTTATTTTGCGAAAAAGCACCCTGTGCATGCAGCCCCTTCCGTGGGTTAGCCGCTCAAAACAATAAAGTCCGGGCCCCGGCCCGTTGCGATCGAACTGCCGCTAATGCGCGCCCCGCCGGCCGGCGGGGCGCAACCACCGACCCGCAAGAGGAAGTCCTGCATGAAAAAGCTGCTTCAAGCCTCGTTCGCCGCGCTGTCCCTGTTCGCCGCCGCCAGCTCCATGGCCGCCGGCAAGGAACTGCTGATCGCCACCGACACCGCCTTCGTGCCCTTCGAGTTCAAGCAGGGCGACAAGTACGTGGGCTTCGACATCGACCTGTGGGCGGCCATCGCCAAGGAGATGGGCGTGAGCTACCAGCTCAAGCCGATGGACTTCAACGGCATCATCCCCGCGCTGCAGACGCGCAACGTCGACGCCGCCCTGGCCGGCATCACCATCAAGGAAGACCGCAAGCAGGTCATCGACTTCTCCGACGGCTACTACGACAGCGGCTTCCTGCTGATGGTCAAGGCCGACAACGACAGCATCAAGGGCGAGGCCGACATCGCCGGCAAGAGCCTGGCGGTGAAGAGCGGCACCTCGGCCGCGGACTACGCCAAGGCCAACCTCAAGGCTGCCGACCTGCGCCAGTTCCCCAACATCGACAACGCCTACCTGGAGCTGCGCACCGGCCGCGTCGACGCCGCCATGCACGACACCCCCAACGTCCTCTACTACATCAAGACCGCCGGCGACGGCCAGGTGAAGGCGGTGGGCGAGCAGATGATGGCGCAGCAGTACGGCATCGGCTTCCCCAAGGGCAGCGAGCTGCGCGAGCCGGTCAATGCCGCGCTGAAGAAGCTGCGCGCGGACGGCACCTACGCGCAGATCTACCGCAAGTGGTTCGGCACCGAGCCCAAGTGAGCCGGAGGTAGAACCCCATGCATTTCCAATGGTCCGCCATCTGGGACGCGTTGCCGGTGCTGCTCGAAGGCGCCCGGCTGACCCTGTGGATTTCCATCCTCGGCCTTGCCGGCGGCGCCGTCATCGGCCTGCTGGCCGGCGTCGCCCGCGCCTACGGCGGCTTCTTCTCCAGCCGCCTGGCACTGGTGTTCGTCGAGCTGATCCGCGGCACGCCGATCATGGTCCAGGTGATGTTCATCTACTTCGCCCTGCCGCTGATGATCCCGGTGCGCATCGACCCGTTCGGCGCGGCGGTGGTCACCATCATGATCAACTCCGGCGCCTACATCGCCGAGATCACCCGCGGCGCGCTGCTCTCGGTGAACCGCGGGTTCCGCGAGGCCGGGCTGGCCCTGGGGCTGTCCGGGCGCGACACCCTGCGCTACGTGATCGCCCCGCTGGCGTTCCGGCGGATGATCCCGGCGCTGGGCAACCAGTGGATCGTCAGCATCAAGGACACCTCGCTGTTCATCGTCATCGGCGTCGCCGAGCTGACCCGCCAGGGCCAGGAGGTGATCGCCGGCAACTTCCGGGCGATGGAGATCTGGTCGGCGGTGGCGGTGATCTACCTGGTCATCACCCTGGTATTGAGTTACGTGCTGCGGCGCATGGAGTCGAGGCTGAAGATCCTATGATCGAGTTCAAGCGGGTATCCAAGCACTTCGGCCAGACCGAGGTGCTCCACGACATCAACCTGAAGATCGGCAACGGCGAGGTGGTGGTGATCATCGGCCCCTCCGGTTCCGGCAAGTCGACGCTGCTGCGCTGCATCAACAAGCTGGAGGTGATCACCGGCGGCGGGCTGTTCGTCGACGGCATGGAGGTCAACGACCCGAAGGTCGACGAGCGCCTGATCCGCCAGGAGGCGGGCATGGTGTTCCAGCAGTTCCACCTGTTCCCGCAGATGACCGCGCTGGAGAACGTGGCCTTCGGCCCGATCCGCGTGCGCGGGGCGAAGAAGGCCGAGGCGCAGGCCCTGGCCCGCGAGCTGCTGGCCAAGGTCGGCCTGTCTGATCGCGCCGGGCATTACCCGTCGGAGCTGTCCGGCGGCCAGCAGCAGCGCGTGGCCATCGCCCGCGCCCTGGCGGTGAAGCCCAAGCTGATGCTGTTCGACGAGCCGACCTCGGCGCTGGACCCGGAACTGCGCCACGAGGTGCTGCAGGTGATGAAGGACCTGGCGGAGGAGGGCATGACCATGGTCATCGTCACCCACGAGATCGACTTCGCGCGCAAGGTCGCCTCGCGGCTGATCTTCATCGACAAGGGCCGCATCGCCGAGGACGGCGACCCCGCCAGCCTGATCGGCAACCCCGCCAGCCCGCGCCTGCGGGAGTTCCTGCAACATGTCGCCTGAAGGTCGCCCCATGAGCCTGACCCCCCTGAACCTTTCCGGCAGCGCCTACGAAATCGGCCTGGGCCTCGGCCGCTTCGGCCGCGACGCGGTGCACCAGCGCCTGCGCACGCTGCCGCTGTGGCGTAGCCTGGCGGCGCGGGCCGGTTCGGCCGCGGCGCAGCGCATGCAGGCGCAGGTCCAGGCGCAGTTCCCGCGCGTCTGGGACGAACTGCGCGGTCTGGCCGACGGCCTGGAGTTGCCGCTGGAGGAAGTCTTCCTGTGGAACTGCCGCGGCGATTTCGTCCAGGACGCCAGCGTCGACGGCTGCACCACGGTGTTCGGCCCCGCCGAGGGCGGCTGGCTGATCGCCCACAACGAGGACGGCCTGCCTGCGCTCGACGGCTGCTGCGGCCTGCTCCACGCGCAGCCCGAGCAGGGCCTGGGCTTCACCAGCTTCGTCTACCCCGGCTCCATCCCCGGCCACACCTTCGCGGTGAACGCGCGCGGGCTGGTCAGCACGGTCAACAACATTCGCCCCAGTGCCATCCCGGCGGGGCTGCCGCGCCAGGTGCTGGCCCGCGCGGTGCTGGACGCCGAGAGCCTGGCCCAGGCCGTGGCTGTGCTGTCCACGGCGGGGCGCGCCGGGGCCTTCCACCATGCGCTGGGGCAGGCGGGGGCGAGCCAGCTGTTCAGCGTCGAGGCCTGTTCCGGCGGCGTGGCGGTGCGCGAGGTCCTGCGCCCGGCGGGGCATTCCAACCACTTGCTGGATGCCGCGCTGGACGCCCGGGGCCAGCGCATCACCGGCAGTTCCGGCAGCCGCCAGCGGCGCGTCGATGCCTTGCTGGCCGGCTCGCCCGCGCGACTGGACGAGGCCCGCGCCCTGGCCATCCTGCGCGACACGGCGGATGCCGAGCTGCCGGTCTACCGCCGCGCCGCGGACGACCCGGACGACGAGAACACCCTGGCCACGGCCGTGTTCCGCATCGCTGCGAACTCGGTAGAATGGCGCGTCCACTGCCAGCCCGACACCCGAGAGGTCGAGGCCCGGGGCAGTGTCCGCCCCGATCCCGCACCTGGACCCGCACGATGAGCCAAGCGCCCGCCGCACTGCCCGACAACCTGGGAGCCCTCAAGCAACTGCTGGAGGACATCGAGCGCGGCGGGGCGGGCATTTCCCTGGGCGGCAGCTCGCGCCGGGTGCTGGCGGCGCTGATCGAGGCGCCGCAGCGCACCGCGGTGTCGTCCATCAGCGAGCTGGCCGAGCAACTGGGGGTCAACGCCTCGACCCTCTCGCGCCTGGCCCAGCGCCTGGGCTACGGCGGCTTCAGCAAGTTCCAGGACGTGTTCCGCCGCGAGCTGACCGAGGGCAAGAGCTTCTACAGCGACCAGGCCTCGCGCCTGCTGCTGACCCCCGCCGACAGCACCCTGTCGCGCCTGACGCGCCTGGGCCGGCAGGAGAGCGCCAACATCGCCAGCCTGATCGAGCAGGTCGAGCCGGACGTGTTCGCCCGCGTGGTGGAGCTGCTGGCCGGCGCGCGCCGCGTGCGCATCCACGGCATGCGCCAGTTCACCTCGCTGGCGCTGTTCATGTCCTACGGCCTGGGCATGCTGCGCCCCGACGTGGCGGCGCTGGATTCCAACCGCCAGGGCGTGGCCGATGCCCTGGCGCAGCTGGATGCCGGCGACGTGCTGGTGGTGGCCAGCTGCTTCCCCTACACGCCGAGCGTGCTGGCCACCGCCGAAGTGGCGGCGCGCCATGGCATCGAGGTGGTGGCCCTGACCGATTCGTCGAGTTCGCCGCTGGCGCGGGTGGCGCGGCACAGCTTCTACGTGCCCAACCACAGCCTGTTCTACAGCAACAGCATGTGCGCCTTCATGCTGCTGGCCCAGGGGCTGCTCAGCGAAGTGGCCGGGCGCCTGGGCGAGAGCGCGCTGGCCTCGCTCAAGCATCGCGAAGCGCTGATCGGCGAGTTGAATTCGTCGCTCTGAGCCCGCTTCAGGCCACCTGCGTGTTCGCCTTGCGCGGGTGCTCGCGCGCCAGGTAGTCGGCCAGGCGCAGCTTTTCCGCGGCATTGAGGAACAGCCCCAGCTTACTGCGGCGCCAGAGGATGTCGTCGGCGTTCTCCGCCCATTCCTCGCGGCACAGGTAGTCCACTTCGCGGGCATGGAGCCCGGCGCCCAGGTGTTCGCCCAGGTCGGTTTCGCCCTTCGCCCCGTCCAGCAGGCGCCAGGCGCGCGTGCCGTAGCTGGTGGCCCAGCGCCGCGCCAGCTCGGCCGGCAGCCAGGGGTGCCTGGCCAGCAACTCGACGGCCAGGTCCTCGGGGCTGGTCATGTGCTCGCCGCCCGGCAGCGGGGCGCCGGCGGTCCAGGCCGGGCCCATGCGCGGGAAGGTCGGCGCCAGCTGGGCCAGGGCCGCCTCGGCGAGCTTGCGGTAGGTGGTCAGCTTGCCGCCGAACACCGACAGCAGCGGCGCTTCGCCCGGGGCGCCCTGCAGCGCCAGGGTGTAGTCGCGGGTGACGGCGGACGGCTCGTCGGACTCGTCGTCGCACAGCGGGCGCACCCCGGAGAAGCTCCAGAGGATGTCTTCGCGGCGCACCTGCTGCCTGAAGTGGGCGTTGACCACCGCCAGCAGGTAGTCGGTTTCCTCGTCGCTGATCCGTACCTTCGCCGGGTCGCCCAGCCATTCGCGGTCGGTGGTGCCGATCAGGGTGAAGCGCCCCAGGTAGGGGATGACGAAGACGATGCGGCGGTCCTCGTTCTGCAGGATGTAGGCCTGCTCGCCTTCGTACAGCCGCGGTACTACCAGGTGGCTGCCCTGGATCAGGCGGATGCCGTAGGGCGGTTGCTGGCGCAGGTCGTCGCGGATGAACTGCGCCACCCAGGGCCCGGCGGCGTTGACCAGGGCGCGGGCGCGGATGGAGTAGAGGCTGCCGTCGTCGCGCTCCAGGTGCAGGTGCCACAGGCCCTTGCTGCGCCGCGCGCTGACGCAGCGGGTGCGCGGGTGCACGTGGGCGCCGCGCTCGCGGGCGGCCATGGCGTTGAGCACCACCAGGCGGGCGTCGTCGACGGAGCAGTCGGAGTACTCGAAGCCACGGCGGATGCCGGGTTGCAACGGGCTGTCGGTGCCGAACGACAGGCTGCGCGAGGCCGGCAGCTTCTCGCGCCGGCCCAGGTGGTCGTAGAGGAACAGCCCGGCGCGGATCAGCCAGGCCGGGCGCAGGTGCGGCTGGTGCGGCAGCACGAAGCGCAGCGGGTGGACGATGTGCGGAGCCTTGGCCAGCAGCACTTCGCGCTCGGCCAGGGCCTCGCGCACCAGGCGGAATTCGTTGTGTTCCAGGTAGCGCAGGCCGCCGTGGACCAGCTTGCTGCTGGCCGAGGAAGTGTGGCTGGCCAGGTCGTGTTGTTCGCAAAGGAAGGTGAGCAGGCCGCGCCCGGCGGCATCCGCGGCGATCCCCACGCCATTGATGCCACCGCCGACGACCGCCAGATCGTAGACCTCAGCCAGGGGAGCGGAGCGCTTGTGGGAATGGCTCATGGGGCGTCCTCTTGACTGGAAATGAACATCAATATGTTCGAATTCGAAAATATGATAGGCGGGCGAACGAAAAATGACCAGCCTGAAGGCTGCCATTCGGCTGATTCATAGGCATTTTTCGAATTCGAACGGGACGGCCGTCAGACCAGCTCCAGCTGCACCTTGTGCTGGGCCAGCAGGCGCGCCACGGCGGGCGGCGGCGCGGCGTCGGTGAACAGGCTGTCGACCAGGCCGATCGGCCCCAGGCGCACCAGGGCGTTGCGCCCGAACTTGCTGGAGTCGGCGGCGAGGAACACCTGCCGGGCGTTCTCGATGATGGCGCGGGAAACGCGCACTTCCTGGTAGTCGAAGTCCAGCAGGCTGCCGTCTTCGTCGATGCCGCTGATGCCCACCAGGGCGAAGTCGACGCGGAACTGCTCGATGAAGTCCACCGCGGCCTGGCCGACCACGCCGCCGTCGCTGCGCACCGTGCCGCCGGCCACCAGCACCTCGAAGTCGGCCTTGGCGCTGAGGGTGGCGGCGACGTGCAGGTTGTTGGTGATGATCTTCAGGTTGCGGTGGCCGAGCAGGGCGCGGGCGATGGCCTCGGTGGTGGTGCCGATGTTGATGAACAGCGAGGCGTTGTCGGGTATCTGCGCCGCCACCGCCTCGGCGATGCGCTGCTTCTCGTCGCGCATCTGGTCGGCGCGGGTGTTGTAGGCGGTGTTCTCGATGCTCGAGTCCCAGGCCGCGCCGCCGTGGTAGCGGCGCAGCAGGCTGCGCTCGGCGAGCTGGTTGATGTCGCGGCGGATGGTCTGCGGGGTGACGGCGAACTGCTGGGCCAGTTCCTCGATGCTCAGGTAGCCGCGCTCGCGGACCAGGTCGAGGATGCTTTGCTGGCGGGGGGGCAGGTTCATCTGCGCTCTCGTGGGGGCGGGGCGAAGGTACAAGCATGCCGCAGCGGGGCGCTTCGTGCCACCGGGGCGTCCGCTCAGGGATGCATGGCTATGAAAGGCTGGACAGCGGCGCTGAGCGCAGAATCGCGGACAGAGTCCGCTCCTACACCCGTGCTTCCCTGGAACCGTAGGAGCAGGCCCTGCCCGCGAATCGCGCGCAGGGCGCGCTCCTACAGGTGAGGCAGCCGTCGGGCACCGGTGTTCCGGCCGGCGGCGGATAACCGCGAACGGTTATTCGCCCTACGGTCGAGCACGGGTGTAGGAGCGGACTCCGTCCGCGATTGGACCCACCGGCCGCTCAGGACTGCGCCCACGCACCAACGACCCCCAGGCTTTCCGCCTTTCTCCCGTGCGACCTTTTCTTACAGCCTGAAGCCGGCCATATTCCCCTGCGGAATGTAAGCCCATACGCTGCAGGGGAACGACGGAAGCCTCCGTCAGCATTCGGGGCCCACAATGTACAAAGACCTGAAATTCCCCATCCTCATCGTCCACCGCGACATCAAGGCCGACACCGTCGCCGGCGACCGCGTCCGCGGTATCGCCCGCGAGCTGGAGCTGGACGGCTTCAGCATCCTTTCCACCGCCAGTTCCACCGAGGGGCGCATCGTCGCCTCCACCCACCATGGCCTGGCCTGCATCCTGGTCGCCGCCGAGGGGGCGGGGGAGAACCAGCGCCTGCTGCAGGACGTGGTCGAGCTGATCCGCGTGGCGCGGGTGCGCGCGCCGCAGCTGCCGATCTTCGCCCTCGGCGAGCAGATGACCATCGAGAACGCGCCGGCCGAGTCCATGGCCGACCTGCACCAGCTGCGCGGCATCCTCTACCTGTTCGAGGACACCGTGCCCTTCCTCGCCCGCCAGGTCTCGCGGGCCGCGCGCAAGTACCTGGAGGGCCTGCTGCCGCCGTTCTTCCGCGCCCTGGTGGAGCACACCGCGCAGTCCAACTATTCCTGGCACACGCCCGGCCACGGCGGCGGCGTGGCCTACCGCAAGAGCCCGGTGGGGCAGGCCTTCCACCAGTTCTTCGGGGAGAACACGCTGCGTTCGGACCTGTCCGTCTCGGTGCCCGAGCTGGGCTCGCTGCTCGACCACACCGGCCCGCTGGCCGAGGCCGAGGCCCGCGCGGCGCGCAACTTCGGCGCCGACCACACCTTCTTCGTGATCAACGGCACCTCCACGGCGAACAAGATCGTCTGGCACTCCATGGTCAGCCGCGACGACCTGGTGCTGGTGGACCGCAACTGCCACAAGTCGGTGCTGCACTCGATCATCATGACCGGTGCCATCCCGCTGTACCTGTGCCCGGCGCGCAACGAGCTGGGCATCATCGGGCCCATCCCGCTGTCCGAGTTCAGCCGCGAGTCGATCGCCGCGAAGATCGCCGCCAACCCCCTGGCCCGCGGCCGCGAGCCGAAGGTGCGGCTGGCGGTGGTGACCAACTCCACCTACGACGGCCTGTGCTACAACGCCGAGCTGATCAAGCAGGCCCTGGACGGCAGCGTCGAGGTGCTGCACTTCGACGAGGCCTGGTACGCCTACGCCGCCTTCCACGAGTTCTACGACCGCCGCTACGGCATGGCCACCAGCCGCGGCGAGGACGGCCCGCTGGTGTTCACCACCCATTCCACCCACAAGATGCTGGCGGCCTTCAGCCAGGCCTCGATGATCCACGTGCAGGACGGCGGCAGGCGGCGCCTGGACCGCGCGCGCTTCAACGAAGCCTTCATGATGCACATCTCCACCTCGCCGCAGTACGGCATCATCGCCTCGCTGGACGTGGCCTCGGCGATGATGGAAGGTCCGGCCGGGCACTCGCTGATCCAGGAGACCTTCGACGAGGCGCTGAGCTTCCGCCGCGCCCTGGCCAACGTGCGGCAGAACCTGGCGGCCGGCGACTGGTGGTTCTGCGTCTGGCAGCCGCCGGGGGTGGAGGGCACCGACGAGGTGCGCACCCGCGACTGGCTGCTGGAGCCCGACGCCGAGTGGCACGGCTTCGGCGAGGTGGAAGACGACTACGTGCTGCTCGACCCGATCAAGGTCACCCTGGCCACCCCGGGCCTGAACGCCGCCGGGCGCCTGGAGGAGCATGGCATCCCCGCGGCGGTGGTCGGCCGCTTCCTCTGGGAGCGCGGCCTGGTGGTGGAGAAGACCGGTCTGTACTCCTTCCTGGTGCTGTTCTCCATGGGCGTGACCAAGGGCAAGTGGAGCACCCTGGTCACCGAGCTGCTGGAGTTCAAGCGCAGCTACGACGGCAACGCGCCCCTGGCCGAGGCCCTGCCCAGCGTGCTCCAGGCCGCCCCGGCGCGCTACGCCGGCATGGGCCTGCGCGACCTCTGCGAGCAGTTGCACGCCTGCTACCGCGAGCACGCCACGGCCAAGGCCATGCGCCGCATGTACACCACCCTGCCGGAGCTGGCGCTGCGCCCGGCCGACGCCTACACCCAGCTGGTGCGCGGCGAGGTCGAGGCGGTGCCCATCGAGCGGCTCGAAGGGCGCATCGCCGCGGTCATGCTGGTGCCGTACCCGCCGGGCATCCCGCTGATCATGCCGGGCGAGCGCTTCACCGAGGCGACCCGCTCGATCCTCGACTACCTGGCCTTCGCCCGCACCTTCGAGCACGACTTCCCCGGCTTCGATTCCGATGTGCACGGCCTGCAGGTGCAGGACGTGGACGGCCGGCGCTGCTATACCGTTGAGTGCATCGTGGAAAATGCCGACAGCTGATTCCGTCGTCCAGGGCGGCGGGACCTAAGGAGCGAGGATGAGTGGGGGAGAGGCTGCCAAGAAGGGCAGCATGGGGTTCTGGAGCTGTACCGCGCTGGTGATCGGCAACATGGTCGGCTCGGGCGTCTTCCTGCTGCCCTCCAGCCTCGCCGCCTACGGCGGCCTGAGCCTGTTCGGCTGGCTGGTCTCCAGCACCGGCGCGGTGCTGCTGGCCTTCACCTTCGCCCGCCTGGCGCGCCTCAACCCCGGCGCCGGCGGGCCCTACGCCTACACCCGCGAGGGCTTCGGCAGCTTCGCCGGCTACCTGTGCGCCTGGACCTACTGGAAGGCCGCGTGGATCGGCAACGCCGCCATCGCCGTGACCCTGGTGGGCTACCTGCGGGTGTTCATCCCGGCGCTGGCCGACCCGCTGCTGATGGTGGCCACCGCCATCGGCGCCATCTGGCTGTGCACCTTCATCAACCTGCGCGGCATCGCCACCTTCGCCGTGGTGCAGAACCTGCTCACCGCGCTCAAGCTGATCCCGCTGCTGCTGGTCGGGGTGCTCGGCTGGCTGCACTTCAACCCCGACTACCTGGCCATCCCGCCCCGCGAGCAGCTGCCGAACATGGGCTACGCCCAGGCCATCGCCACCACCGCGGCGCTGACCCTCTGGTCGTTCATCGGCCTGGAGTCGGCGACGGTGCCGGCCGACGACGTGCGCGACCCCAAGCGCACCATCCCGCGCGCCACCCTGTTCGGCACCCTGGCCGCGGCCGGCGTGTACGTGTTGTCGATCACCTCGGTGCAGGGCCTGATGCCGCCGGAGGTGCTGGCCAAGTCGACCTCGCCCTTCGCCGACGCCGCGCGCGTGCTGATGGGCGACTGGGGCTACTACCTGGTGGCCGGCGGCGCGGTGATCGCCTGCCTGGGCGCGCTCAACGGCTGGGTGCTGCTGCAGGGGCAGATCCCGGTGGCGCCGGCGCGCGACGGGCTGTTCCCCGAGTCCCTCGGCAAACTCAACAAGCACGGCGCCCCGGCCAACGGCCTGTGGGCCTCGGGGCTGCTGGTGACGGTGCTGGTGCTGATCGACGGCCAGGGCAACCTGGTGGACGTGTTCAACGTCATCATCCTGCTCGGCACCATGACCGGCGTGGTGCCCTACGCCTTCTGCACCGCGGCCCTGCTGCAACTGCTGGCGGTGCGCACCGAGGAATTCTCGCCGCGCTCGCGGCCGCAGCTGATCGCCGTCGGCTCGCTGGGCTTCCTCTATTCGCTGTGGGCGCTCTACGGCACCGGCGAGCAGGCCATCTTCTGGGGCTTCCTGGTGTTCATGGCGGGCATCCCGATGTACACCTGGCGGCAGTGGCGCAACCGCCAGCAGGGCCTGCCGGTGGCGGAAATCGACTAGCGCCCGCGGGCAGCGGGAGCGTGCCCTGCATCACATAGGCCGGCATCGACTTTTGCCCTTGCCTTGTTATAGTGGCACCTCATCACTACAAGACCTGCCGCGTACAGCAGAGCAGGGCATTCCCGAGGGTTTCCCCCGTGACCGAGTACAAAGCATTCCGCGTCGAACTGGCCGACAGGATCGCCCATGTGATCATCAATCGCCCGGAAAAGGTCAACGCGATGAACGCCGATTTCTGGCGCGAGATCGTCGAAATCTTCCGCTGGGCCGACGAAACGGATGAAGTCCGCGTAGTGGTCGTGTCCGGCGCCGGCAAGCACTTCTCCGCCGGCATCGACCTGATGCTGCTGGCCCAGGCCGGCAGCCAGCTGGGCAAGGACGTCGGCCGCAACGCCCGCGCCCTGCGCCGCAAGATCCTCGAGCTGCAGGCCTCGTTCACCGCCATCGACGCCTGCAGCAAGCCGGTGATCGCCGCCGTGCAGGGCTACTGCCTGGGCGGCGCCATCGACCTGATCTCGGCCTGCGACATGCGCTACTGCAGCGCGGACGCGCAGTTCTCCATCAAGGAAATCGACATGGGCATGGCCGCCGACGTCGGCACCCTGCAGCGCCTGCCGCGGCTGATCGGCGACGGCATCATGCGCGAGCTGGCCTACACCGGGCGCATGGTCGACGCCGCCGAGGCCGAGCGCATCGGCCTGGTCAACCGCAGCTACGCCGACAGCGCGGCGCTGCTGGACGGCGTGTTCGAACTGGCGCGGCAGATCGCCGGCAAGTCGCCGATCGCCATCCGCGGCACCAAGGAGATGATCCGCTACGCCCGCGACCACCGCGTCGAGGACGGCCTGGAGTACATCGCCACCTGGAACGCCGCCATGCTGCAATCGGCCGACCTGCAGAAGGCCATGGCCGCGCACATGAGCAAGCAGCAGCCGGAGTTCGCCGACTGATGCCCCGTACCCACCTCGCGCAGGAGGCGCGCTAGCCCGATGGTCACTGGAGCCACCTCCCTCAGTCTGGTGCGCGACGAGCTCTTCGCCACCATGGAGCAGGCCGAGCAGAACCTCGAGCAGTTCATCGCCGAGCGCCAGAACGGCAGCCTGCTGCAACATGCGGTCGAATGCCTGGCGCAGATCCGCGGCACCCTCAACCTGATCGAACTGGCCGGCGCCGAGCTGCTGGCCCAGGAAGCCCTGCAGCTGGCCACCGACATCCCCACCGGCGTCGGCGAGGAGCGCGACGGCCAGTTGGCCGCGCTGGGCAATGCCCTGTACGTGCTGCGCCGCTACCTGGAGAACCTGGAGGCCAACCGCCAGGAGATTCCCGAGCTGCTGCTGCCGGCGATCAACGACGTGCGCCTGGCCGCCGGCCAGCCGGTGCTGCCGGAGAGCTTCTTCTTCAGCGCGCGCCTGGACCTGCCGCGCCCGGCGGCGCCCCGCGCGGTGCCGGCGGTGGCCGACCGCGCCCAGGAGGTCCGCCGCCTGCGGCACATGTACCAGGTGGGCCTGCTCGCGCTGGTGCGCGAACAGGACCACTACGCCGGCCTCAAGCTGATGGGCCGCGCCCTGGCGCGTCTGGACGCGCTGCTCGGCTACGGCCCGCGCAGCCGCCTGTGCTGGATTGGCGCCGGCGCCCTGGAAGCCCTGGCGGATGCGCAGATGCTGCCGCGCAAGGCGCGCAAGCAACTGTTCTCGCGCCTGGACCGCGAGCTCAAGCAACTGCTGGCCAACCCCAACTACGAGGCGCCGCGCCAACTGCTCAAGGAACTGCTCTACCTCACCGCCCTGGCCGACACCCGCGGCCCGCGCGCCAGCGAGCTGCGCGAGGTGTTCGGCCTGGCGCCGCTGCCGTTCACCGACCACCTGCTGGAAGACGAGTCGCAACGCCTGTCCGGCCCCGGCCAGGCAGTGATGCGCTCGCTGTCGGCGGCCATCCGCGAGGAACTCACCACGGTCAAGGACCAGCTCGACCTGATCGAGCGCGGCGTGTCCCCGGCCGATGCCCTGGGCACCCTGCACACCCAGCTGGGCAAGCTGGCCAAGACCCTCGGCATGGTCGGCCTGAACTCCGCGGCCAACGTGCTGCAGGGGCAGGTCTCGGTGGTCTCCGCCTGGGTGGCCAGGGGAGCGGTGGAGTCGCCGGCGGCGCTGAACGCGCTGGCCGATGCGCTGCTCTACGTGGAAAGCCTGGTCGGCAGCCTGGAACGTGGCGAGCGCATGGCCGCTCCCGCCATCACCGACCTGGAGCCGACCGCCGAATCCTTCGCCGTGCACCAACTGGCCGAGGCGCGCATCGTGGTCATCGACGAAGCCCAGGGCGGCCTGGCCCTGGCCAAGCGGGCGATCACCGCCTACCTGGAATCCAACGGCGACAAGCTGCACCTGGCCAACGTCCCCGGCAGCCTGCAGGCGGTGCGCGGCGGGCTCTGGTTCCTCGGCCAGGAACGCGCCGCCCGGCTGGTCGGGGCTTGCGCCGACTACATCCAGCGGCAGATGATCGAAACCACGCAGATGCCGTCCGAGCAGATGCTGGAAACCCTGGCCGATGCCCTGACCGGCCTCGAATACTACCTGGAGGGAGGCGCCGTGCTGCGTCCCGAAGGCCAGCCCGACGTGCTGGACGTGGCCAGCGAGAGCGTGCGCGCCCTCGGCCTGGAGGTGGCTGCCTGATGCGTACCGGACGTTGGGAGTCCGCCTGGCTCGACCCGGCGGAGAAGGGGGGCTGGGCCCTGGCCCACTGTCGCCAGCAGTTCCTCGGCGATGCCAATGGCGTGCTCTTCCCCCGTGACTGGCTCAAGCGCCAGGACCTGCCGGTGCTCTCCGAGCAGGGCGTCGGCCACTTCGACGGCGACGCCGTGTACCTGCTGGAGCTGGACGCGCCGGCCAGCGTCGAGGGCTGCAGCTGGATCGGCCTGCGCCACGTCATGCTCGAGGCCGAGGAAGACCAGTTCGCCATGCTCGGCTTCGCCAGCCAGGTCGGCACCTGGACCCGCGAGAACCGTTTCTGCGGCGGCTGCGGCCAGCCGATGCGCGCCGTGCCGCGCGAACGCGCCATGCGCTGCGACGCCTGCGACATCCAGCGCTACCCGCTGCTGTCGCCGAGCATGATCGTGCTGGTTACCCGCGGCGACGAATTGCTGCTGGCGCGCTCGCCGCGCTTCGTGCCGGGCATGTACAGCACCCTGGCCGGCTTCGTCGAGCCGGGCGAGTCGGTGGAGCACTGCGTGGCTCGCGAGGTGAAGGAAGAAGTGGGGCTGCAGGTCGGCAACATCCGCTACCTGGGCAGCCAGAACTGGCCCTTCCCGCATTCGCTGATGCTCGGTTTCCACGCCGAATACGTCAGCGGCGAGATCGTCTGCCAGCCGGACGAGATCGAGGACGCCCAGTGGTTCCCCTACGACTCGCTGCCGCGCCTGCCGGCCGGGCGCTCCATCGCCCGCTACCTGATCGAGAGCTGGCTGGCGCGCCGCGCCGGGCGGCCCGATCCCATCCTGCCGGGCGGCGGCTACTGACGCCCGGCGCCTTCCCCGCGCTTCAGACTGCGCTGAACCAGTGCTGCCAGACCAGGCGCGCGGTCAGCGCCAGCACCACCAGGATGAACACCGGGCGGATGAATTTCGCACCGCCGCCGATGGCGGTGCGCGCGCCCAGGTAGGCGCCGACCATCAACGCGCTGCCCATGCACAGCCCGAGCAGCCAGACCACCTGGCCGGAAGCGACGAACACCGCCAGCGCCACTATGTTGCTGACGAAGTTCATGGTGCGCGCCACGCCGCTGGCGCGCACCAGGTCCAGGGGGTACATCAGCAGGCTGCTGACGGTCCAGAAGGCGCCGGTGCCGGGGCCGGCCACGCCGTCGTAGAAGCCCAGGCCCAGGCCTTGCGGCCACTGGCGCTTGCGGCCCACCGGGGCGTCGGCGTCCAGCGGCGCCCTGGGCGTGCCGCCGAAGAGCATGTACAGCCCGCAGGAGAACACCACCACCGGCAGCATGCGGTTCAGCCATTCCGCCGGCAGCAGGTGCGCGGCCCAGGCGCCGATGGCCGCGCCTATGGCGGTGGCCAGCAGGCCGTTGCGCCAGCGCTCGGGGTGGAACAGCTTGCGCTTGTAGAAGGTGTAGCTGGCGGTGGCGGAGCCGAAGGTGGAGCTCAGCTTGTTGGTGCCCAGGGCCAGGTGCGGCGGCACGCCCGCGGTGAGCAGGGCGGGGATGGTCAGCAGGCCGCCGCCGCCGGCGATGGCGTCGATGAAGCCGGCGAGGAAGGCCACGACGGCGAGGATCAGCAGGGTGAGCGGGTCTACGGTCAGTTCGAAGGGGATGGCGAAAGGCATGAAAAGTACGACCTGGGTTCAAGGCTGCGACGCCACGGCTGGCCGTCGCGTCGAGGGGTGCGCATAATGCCGGCAATTCTACGCGCAAGGAACTGATTCAATGCAGTACGACGGCCTGGCCTGGACGTTCGCGCTGATCGCCCTGCTGGCGCTGCTGGTCGCCGCACGCATCCTTTTCGACCGCCACTGGTTCCTCGGCTGGCTGCGCGGCTGCGCCGGCCTGGCCTTCGTCGCCGCGGCGCTGGCGCTGGGCCTGGCGGCCTGGGACCTGCGCAGCTACGACGCGCTGCCCGCCGAGCGGCCGCTGGCGACCCTGAGCTTCCAGCGCCTGGCGCCGCAGCGCTACGAGGTGAAGGTCCTCGAGGGCGACCGCGAACGCCGCGTCGAGCTGGGCGGCGACCTCTGGCAACTGGACGTGCGCATCATGCAGTGGCGCGGCCTGGCCGCGCTGATCGGGCTCGACCCCGGCTACCGCCTGCAGGGCCTGGGCGGCCGCTACCTGGCCATCGAGCAGCAGGGCCAGGCGCGCCAGCAATCCCTGGCCGAGAGCCCCTACGGCTTCGACCTGTGGCGCTGGCTGCGCGACGGCCAGCACGACCTGCTGACCTTCCGCCCGCTGGCGGCGCGGGTGAACTTCCTGCCCATGGCGGACCAGGCGGTCTACAGCATCAGCTTCGGCCCCGCGGGCCTGGCGGCGGAGCCGGTCAACGCAGCGGCGCAGCAGGCGCTGCGGGAGTGGCGGTAGGCACGCCGTCCACCTACGCCATTCCCCCTGTAGGAGCGCGCCCTGCGCGCGATTGAACCCACCGGCCGCACTGGACTCTTCCTTGGCACGAACACCTGTAGGGCGCATAACGCCTACGGCGTTATCCGCCATCATTACCGTGCACCGGTGCCCCGGCCAACGGCGGATAACCGCGAACGGTTATCCGCCCTACGGTTCCAGGGATGCATGATTGTAAGAGCGGACTTTGTCCGCGATGGCCGGAGGTTCCGGTGTGATTCGCGGATGAGATCCGCTCCTACGCCGCCCCACCCGCGCCATTCCCCCTGTAGGGGCGCGCCCTGCGCGTGAAATCGCGGGCAGGGCCCGCTCCTACAGGTCGTCGGATGGCACGGCATTCCCCCGTAGGAGCGGACTTTGTCCGCGATGGCCGGAGGTTCCGGTGTGATTCGCGGATGAGATCCGCTCCTACGCCGCCCCACCCGCGCCATTCCCCCTGTAGGGGCGCGCCCTGCGCGTGAAATCGCGGGCAGGGCCCGCTCCTACAGGTCGTCGGATGGCACGGCATTCCCTCGTAGGACTCTGTCCGCGATGGCCGGAGGTTCCGGCGCGATTCGCGGATGAGATCCGCTCCTACGCTGCCCCACCCGCGCCGTTCCATGTAGGAGCGCGCCCTGCGCGCGAATCGCGGGCAGGGCGCGCTCCTACAGGTTGCGGGGAGGCGTGCATCGATGGATCACCCAACGAAAAAGGGAGCCCGAAGGCTCCCTTGTTCATTGCGCTTTCGCGATCAGGCGAGGAACCCGCCGTCCACGTTCAGCGCCACGCCGGTGGTGTAGCTGGAGGCGCTGCTGGCCAGGTACAGCACCGCGCCGGCCATTTCGCTGGGCTCGGCCACGCGCTTGAGCGGGATGCGCTGCAGGGCGACGTTGCGGATGGCGTCGTTCTTCACCAGGGCCGAGGCGAACTTGGTGTCGGTCAGGCCCGGCAGCAGGGCGTTGCAGCGGATGCCGAACTGCGCGCATTCCTTGGCGAAGACCTTGGTCATGCTGATCACCGCGGCCTTGGTCACCGAGTAGATGCCCTGGAACTCGCCGGGGGACACGCCGTTGATCGAGGCGACGTTGATGATGCTGCCGCCGCCGTTCTCCTTCATCAGCTTGCCGCCTTCGATGGACATGAAGTAGTAGCCGCGGATGTTCACGTCCACGGTCTTCTGGAAGGCGGAGAGGTCGGTGTCCAGCACGTTGCAGAACTGCGGGTTGGTGGCGGCGTTGTTGACCAGGATGTCCAGGCGGCCGAACTGCTCGCGGATCTGCGCGAAGACGCTCTGGATCTGCTCCATCTCGCCGATGTGGCAGGCGATGGCGGTGGCCTTGCCGCCTTCGGCGATGATGGCGTCGGCCACTGCCTGGCAGCCCTCGATCTTGCGGCTGGAGACGATCACGTGGGCGCCCTGCTGGGCCAGCAGCTTGGCGATGGCCTCGCCGATGCCGCGGCTGGCGCCGGAGACGAAGGCGATCTTGCCGTCGAGGTCGAACAGGTGGGTCTTGGACATGGGGTTCCCCTTGTTGTGATCGGCGTTACAGCCGGGACTTGTCGATGACCTGCAGGCTCATCTGCTCCAGCAGCTTGTTCATGTGGATGAACTGGGCGAAGCGTTTGTCCTGGGTCTGGCCGTGGAAGTAGCGGTAGTAGATCTGCTGCACGATGCCGGCCAGGCGGAACAGGCCGTAGGTGTAGTAGAAGTCGAGGTTGTCGATGGGCGGCAGGCCGGCGCGCTCGGCGTAGTAGTCGGCGAACTGCTGGCGGGTGAGCATGCCGGGCAGGTGGCTCGGCTGGCGGCGCATGAGTTGCACCGGGGCCGGGTCGTCGGCCTCGATCCAGTAGGCGAGGGTGTTGCCCAGGTCCATCAGCGGGTCGCCGATGGTGGTCAGCTCCCAGTCCAGCACGCCGATGATGCGCATCGGGTCTTTCGGGTCGAGGATGACGTTGTCGAAGCGGTAGTCGTTGTGCACGATGCCCGGCTTGGGGTGGTCGGCCGGCATCTTCTCGCGCAGCCAGGCCTTGACCGGTTCCCAGCTCGGCGCGTCGGGGGTCAGGGCCTTCTCGTAGCGGTCGCTCCAGCCTTCGATCTGGCGCTGCACGTAGCCTTCGGGCCTGCCCAGGTCGCCCAGGCCGCAGGCCTGGTAGTCGACGTTGTGCAGCTCCACGAAGCGGTCGATGAAGTTCTTGCACAGGGTGTTGGCCTGCTGCTCGTCGAGGGTCAGCTCCGGCGGCAGGTCGGCGCGCAGGATGATGCCGTTGACGCGCTCCATCACGTAGAACTCGGCGCCGATCACCGATTCGTCGATGCAGTGCACGTAGGCCTTCGGGCAGTACGGGAAGCCGGCGTTGAGCTGGTTGAGGATACGGTACTCGCGGCCCATGTCGTGGGCCGACTTGGCCTTGCGGCCGAACGGCGGGCGGCGCAGCACCAGCTCGTGGCTGGGGTACTCCAGCAGGTAGGTCAGGTTGGAGGCGCCGCCGGGGAACTGGCTGATCTTCGGCTCGCCCTGCAGGCCGGGGATGTGGGCCTTCAGGTAGGGATCGATGGCCGCGGCGTCGAGCTCTTCGCCTTGGCGGATGCGGGTGGACTGGTCAGTCAGCGACATGCTTATCCCTTTCTTGTAGTCGGTAGCTGCCGGGGCAGCGGCGCCCGGGGCCCATCATGCAGGGCAATAATGGTGTCCCGAGATAATTGGCTAATCTAATGCTCGCTTCCTACCCTCACAAGCGCCGCGGGGCGTTATTGGCGAGCGTGTTGGAGCCCGATCAGGCTGCCTGATCCGCCTGGATAGAGCGGCGCGGGCGAAAAAAAACCGGAGCCGCGGGACTCCGGTTTTCTCGTGCTGGCGGATGGTGCTCCGGGATCAGACCGGGAACAGCTCGCCCAGCTTCATGGCCAGCATCATGTCGCCTTCGGCGCGCAGCTTGCCGGCCATGAAGGCCTGCATGCCGTCGGTTTCGCCGCTGGTGATGCCCTTGAGGGTCTCGCTGTCCATGATCAGGGTGACGTTGGGGTTCGGCGCATCGCCCTGCACGACTTCGCAGGTACCGTCCTTGACCACCAGGTAGTGGTTGTCGCCGTCCTCGATGTTGAACTGGAAGACCAGGTCCAGGCCGGCGGCGGCGCCAGCGTTGAATTTGCTCTTCATGGTGGAGACGATGTCAGCAACGCTCATGGTTCTATCCCTTTTCTAGGTTTTCTCGCGCGCCCGTCGGGCGCAATGGGCCGGGCTCATCGATAGGTGATGAGTTCCGGCGCCCTCAACAGTTCCAGGTGCACGTGACTGTTGAAGGAAGCCAGGGACACTTCGTCGCCGCGGAACTTCAGGCGGCTGAGTGAAGTGTTGACGATCTGCCAGTTCAGCTCGAAGGCCTTGATCGGCGGTATGCCGACGATCTGCTGGAGCACGGCGGTGATGGTCCCGCCGGAGGTGAACACGGCGACGTTGTCCTTGCCGCTGGCCTGGCGCAGCAGGCGCTGCAGGCCGTCGTGCACGGTGTCGAGGAATTCCTGCCAGCTGACCAGGCCTTCCTTGGGGTGCTCGCCGCCGACCCAGCGGGCGATCACGTAGGAGAACAGGCGCTGGAACTCGGCGCGGTGCTGCGCCGCGTTGCGCATGATGTGCAGGGCCTGGGGCTCGTGCTGGAGCAGGTCGTCGAGGTGGGCGCGGATCACCGCGTCGGCCTCGAACTCGTTGAAGGCGGCGTCGATCTCCAGCGCCGGCACGTCCAGCCCGGCTTCGCGCATGCGCCCCAGGGCCTCGTCGGCGGTGTGGCGCTGGCGCTGCAGGTCGCCGGCCAGGCAGCGGTCCAGGCGCAGGCCCAGGCCCGCCAGGTGCTCGCCCAGGACCTGGGCCTGGCGCACGCCGGTCGCCGAGAGCACGTCGTAGTCGTCGGCACCGAACGAAGCCTGGCCATGTCGAATCAGATAGATGCTGCCCACGCACGGACCTCGGCAGGGGGAAAGTTCCGGCGAGGTTATGGGGAAGGCCCTGGGCTGTCAACGAAAAAACATACGCTTGTTTGAATGGCATTCCCGGCGCTGATGAAGGCGTTCGCCAGCGCTGGCTGCGGCCCGGCGGGCTGGGTATGCTTGCGGGATTCCCCGGCCCGGTCGGCGGGCGGGGCACAGGTGAATAGGGGGAAGTGTGGAGTTTCTTCTGGATTACGCGGGTTTCCTGGCCAGGACCTTGACCGTGCTGGTGGCGGTGCTGGTCGTGCTGGTGGTGGTCGCCGCCCTGCGCGGCCGCGGGCGGCGCAGCTCGGGCCATCTGGAAGTGCGCAAACTCAACGACTTCTACAAGGACCTGCGCGAGCGCCTGCAGGGCAGCGTGCTCGACAAGGACAAGCTCAAGGCCCTGCGCAAGTCCGAGCACAAGGCCGCCAAGCAGGCGAAGAAGGCCGGCGGCCAGAAGAGCCGCGTCTACGTGCTGGACTTCGACGGCGACATCAAGGCCTCGGCCACCGAGCACCTGCGCAACGAGGTCACCGCGCTGCTCAGCCTGGCCACGCCCAAGGACGAGGTGGTGCTGCGCCTGGAGAGCGGCGGCGGCATGGTCCACAGCTACGGCCTGGCGGCCTCGCAGCTGGCGCGCATCCGCCAGGCCGGCGTGCCGCTGACCGTATGCGTCGACAAGATCGCCGCCAGCGGCGGCTACATGATGGCCTGCATCGGAGAACGCATCCTCTCCGCGCCCTTCGCCATCCTCGGTTCCATCGGCGTGGTGGCGCAGCTGCCCAACGTGCACCGCCTGCTGAAGCGGCACGACATCGACTTCGAGGTGCTCACCGCCGGCGAGTACAAGCGCACCCTGACGGTGTTCGGCGAGAACACCGAGAAGGGCCGCGAGAAATTCCAGGAGGACCTGGAGTCCACCCACGAGCTGTTCAAGGGGTTCGTCGCCCACTACCGGCCCAAGCTGGCCATCGAGGAGATCGCCACCGGCGAGGTCTGGCTGGGCCAGGCGGCGCTGGGGCGCAAGCTGGTGGACGAGCTGAAGACCAGCGACGAGTACCTGGCCGAACGCGCCCGCGAGGCGGACGTCTACCACTTGCAGTACGTGCAGAAGAAGAGCGTCCAGGAGCGCCTGGGCGTGGGCGCCAGCACGGTGATCGACCGCGTGCTGCTGAGCTGGTGGGAGCGCCTGGGGCGCAGCCGTTACTGGCAATGATTCCGGCGCGGGCGCAGGGGCGCCCGCGCGGCAGGCTTTGCAGAAGGAGAGCGTGATGAGTGCATTCAAGGCCCTCTGGGTCACCGAGTCCCCGCATGGCATCTACGAGCAGCAGGTGGTCGAGCGCGACACCAGCCAGCTGCCGGCCGGCGAGGTGCTGATCCGGGTGCGGTATTCGTCGCTGAACTACAAGGATGCGTTGTCGGCCAGCGGCAACCGTGGCGTGACCCGCAAGTACCCGCACACCCCCGGCATCGATGCCGCCGGGGTGGTGGAGGAGTCCTCGGTGGGCGAGTTCGTCGCCGGCGACGAGGTGATAGTCACCGGCTACGACCTGGGGATGAACACCCCGGGCGGCTTCGGCCAGTACATCCGCGTGCCGGCCGCCTGGGTGATCAAGCGCCCGCAGGGCCTGAGCCTGCGCGAGGCGATGATCCTCGGCACCGCTGGCCTGACCGCGGCGCTGTGCGTCGACAAGCTGGAGCAGGCCGGGGTGACCCCGGCGGCCGGCCCGGTGCTGGTCACCGGCGCCAGCGGCGGCGTCGGCAGCATCGCGGTGATGCTGCTGGCCCAGCTGGGCTACAGCGTGGCGGCCTCCACCGGCAAGCTGGAGCAGGCCGAGTTCCTCAACGGCCTGGGCGCGCGGCAGATCATCGACCGCGCCACCGTCGCCGACGGCGTCGACAAGCCGCTGCTCAAGGAGCAGTGGGCCGGCGCCGTGGACACCGTCGGCGGCGACATCCTGTTCAACGTGGTCAAGTCGCTGCAGTACGGCGGCAGCGTGGCCTGCTGCGGGCTGACCGCCGGCGCCGGGTTCAAGGCCACGGTGCTGCCGTTCATCCTGCGCGGGGTGAACCTGCTGGGCGTGGACTCGGTGGAGCTGCCGCTGGTGGTCAAGGCCTCGATGTGGGACAAGCTCTCGCTGCAGTGGAAGCTGCCGCGCCTGGAGGAGCTGGTCCGCGAGATCCGCCTCGACGACCTGCCCACCGCCATCCACCAGATCCTCGCCGGCAAGCTGGTCGGCCGCCTGCTGGTCAACCTCGACTGAAGCGCCGTGCCGGGGCTGGGCGCTCAGCCCAGCTCCGGCAGCAGGTAACCCTCCCACAGCGTGTCGGCGAACTGCTCGCGGAAGAAGCCGAAGTGGCCGATGCGCTTCACCCCCAGTTGTTCCGGGGCGATGCGCCGGCTCACCTTGGGCGCGCTGCGGTAGAAGCCCAGCAGCGCCTCGGTGCTGCGCTGGGACATCATCTCGTCGTCGGTGAAGGACAGCGAAACGATGGGCGTGTGCACCGCCGAATAGCGGATGCGCATCTGCTCCCCCTCGCCCAGGGCGTACTGCGGGTGCAGGCACCAGCGCCGCCACTGCTCGATCACTCCGCGCGGCAGATCGCCGACGATGCCCAGGCGGCGCCCGGGGAAGTAGCCCAGCAGCGGCGTGACGGTGGGCGCGATGAAGTGCCAGAGCAGCCAGGCGCGGCCGCGCAGGCCGGCCGTGTTGTCGCGCCAGTAGCCGCTGCCGCTGGCGATGCTGAAGGCCCGGGTGATGCGCGCGCGGCCATCGACGAAGGGCAGGATCTGCCCGCCCAGGCTGTGGCCGATCCAGTACAGCGGCTTGTCCCCCGCGGCCTCGGCCACCGCCGCGAGCACGGCGCTGCAATCGTGGCGGCCCCAGTCGACGACGTTCGCCTTCACCTGCCGCAGCGGGCCGTTGCGCGACTGGCCCATGCCCTGGTAGTCGAAGGTGACGACCAGGTAGCCGCGCTCGGCCAGCCAGTTGGCGAAGGCGCCGTAGAAGCGCTGCTCGACGCCCATGGCCGGGACGATCAGGGCGGCGCCGAGCATCTCGCCCGGCGGCCGGTACCAGTGGCTGGCCAGGCGCTGGCCCTGGCCGTTGTCGAGTTCGCGGGGTTGCGGGGTGATCATGGCTGCTGGCTCCGGAGTCCGTTCGGGGAAGGTCAGGCCTGGCTGACGTACATGGTGATTTCGGCGCGGAACACCGGCTTGTCGCCGACGTAGGCCAGCACCGGTACCTTGAGGTCGCCCTCGGCGTTCCAGTCCACGCCGCTGCCGTCGGCCACCGCGCGCACGTCGCCGTCGGTCTTGGCCAGGTATTCCACGCTCATGCCGCGGGGAATCCAGCGGCGCCCGGCGGGAATGGACACGTCGGTCATGGTGCCCGCGGCCAGCTCGGCGGCGTTGCACAGCGCAATGGCGTGCACGCTGCCTATATGATTGAGCACCTCGCGGCGCTTGGCGAAGGTCACTTCGGCATAGCCGGGGCGCAGCTCGACGAAGGTCGGCGCGATGCTGGCGAAGTAGGGGGCGACCTGGCCGATCATGGCGCTGAACTGCGCGGGGCCGGCCTGGCGGTACATCTGCATCATCTGACTCATGGTGGCTCCAAGGGTACGGATTGAAAGATGGATGCGCGCCAGGGCAGTATACGAAGACTAGAAATTAATTCTAGAAAAATATTCTAGAAACGATCCGCACAAGGAAACCCATGGGCCGAGCTTCCCGCAAAGACGACATCCTCCAGGCCGCGCTGGCCTGCTTCAGCGAATCCGGCGTGGACGCCACCACCATCGAGATGATCCGCGACCGCTCCGGCGCCAGCATCGGCAGCCTGTACCACCATTTCGGCAACCGCGAGCGGATCATCGGCGCGCTCTACCTGGAAGGCATCGGCCAATACGCGGCCCTGCTCGACGCCGGGCTGCGGGAGGGCATGGGCGCCGAGGCCACGGTCAAGCTGTTCGTCACCTGCTACATCGACTGGGTGGTGGCGCACCCGGACTGGGCCCGCTTCATCCTGCACAACCGCGGCCGGGTGGAGGCGGGGGAGATGGGCGAGCAACTGCGCGAGGCCAACCGCCAGCAGGGCCGGCGCATCGCCGAGCTGCTGGCCGTGCACCGCCAGGCTGGCGCCTTCCGCGAAATGCCCTTCGAGCTGTTCAACTCGGTAGTAATAGGCCCCACCCACGACTACGTGCGCAACTGGCTGGCCGGCCGCACCCGGGTGGAGCTGGCGGATTGCCGCGACCTGTTGGCGCAGATCGCGTGGGAGAGTGTGAGGGCGTAGGGGAGGGGGCTAGGAGTCCGGTGCGGTTGGCGAGGCCGCTCCTACGATCCTGCCGACCGTAGGGCGAATAACCGTTCGCGGTTATCTGCCGCCATCCGTGCCACCGGGGTGTCCGGCGTGGCTGGTGAATCCAATCGCGGACGGAGTCCGCTCCTACGACGGTGCTTCCTGGAACTGTAGGAGCGGACTTTGTCCGCGATCATGGCGGATAACGCCGTAGGCGTTATGCGCCCTACGGGTCAGGATGACGCCTGATTCTCCAGCCGCTCAGGACGGCTCCCTTTCCCGCTTGCGGGAGAGGGTTGGGGAGAGGGCGCGGAGCCAACCCCAGGCACCGTGGCCGCCGGGAAGCGCCATTCGCGAGCAAGCTCGCTCCTACGAAGAGCAACACGGCGCGGTCTGCAAGGCCGTTGTTTCTACGACCCTGCCCAGCTGTAGGGCGAATAACCGTTCGCGGTTATCCGCCGCCATCCGTGTCACCGGGGTGTCCGGCGTGGCGGGTGAATCCAATCGCGGACGGAGTCCGCTCCTACGACTGTGCTTCCTGGAACTGTAGGAGCAACTGTCTTTCACTGCTGCACGGTATCTGTTCTCCAGCAGGTACCGTCCCTGACCATGGCGTTCAGCCGCACGATGAGCACACGCATGTAGGCCACCAGGGCAACCTTGGCGCATCGACCGTTCTCACGCAGGCTCTGGTAGCGGCGGGCGAAGTCTTCCTGATAGCGAATGATCGACAAGACCGCCATGTTCAGGATGCGCCGAATCATGCCTCGTCCCCCTCGGATCCGGCGCTGCCCCGACTTCTGCCCGCTATCGCTGTTGTAAGGCGCCAGGCCCACCAGGGCGGCGATCTGGCGGCGGTTCAATTGCCCCAGCTCCGGCAGATAGGCCAGCAGCCCGGCCACGGTCACTGGTCCCACGCCTTTGACCTGGCTGAGTAGCTGGGCCTGTTCTGCGTCCACGGCGTTCATCGCCTTGGCAATTTCCTTGTCGTAGCGGCGGATCGCTTCTTTGAGCGCCTTGATGGCGTTCTCCAGGCATTTGCGGACAAACGGATCCCGGGCTTGATGCAAACGACGACGCTCATCATCGCGCTGGCTGACCAGTTGCTCGCGGCGCTGCACCAGCTCCCGCAGCCGCTCGCGTTCCGGCGAAGGCACGGTACTGGGGGCTTCTTCCAGCGTCTGAGCCAGATGCGCCAGTACCGCCGCGTCGATGGGATCGGTCTTGGCCAGTTTGCCCATGGCCGTGGCAAAGGCTCGCACCCGCGTGGGGTTCAGGCGCGAGACCGCGTGACCGGCGCGAGACAGGCCGAACATCACATCGCACTCATAACCACCAGTCGCCTCCAGCACGATACGGCCGGGCTTTTCCTCGGCGAACAGCGCCAGCAACTGCTGGTGACCTTGCTCGTCATTGGAAACGCTGAAGCTCTTGCCTTGCGGACGCAGCCATACGGCTAACGAATCCTTGGCGACATCGATACCCACCCAACACGTCATGATCAAACCCTCGTAAACTGCACGGCGAGAGCACTCTGACTGCCCACGCTTGTGGTTCGAGGTTTAGCTCGTTCAACTGTTCGGGCTTAGTCAGAGGGACGACGGGAAGCAGCTTGGGCTCCTACTCGTGCTGCGAACACCGCGGACCTGCAGCTTGCCTCCCGTCGCTCTCACCTTCGATCCTATCGAAAGTCGCAGACACAAGCGGACTTTGTCCGCGATCATGGCGGATAACGCCATAGGCGTTATGCGCCCTACGGGTCAGGATGACGCCTGATTCTCCAGCCGCTCAGGACGGCCCCCTCGCCCATCAGGGAGAGGGCTGGGGAGAGGGCGCGGAGATAACCACAAGCACCGTGGCCGCCGGAAAACGCCATTCTACGAGGAGCGGGAAACGAAAAAGCCCCGCCAGGCAGGCTGTGTGAAAACCTCAGGATCGGTCCCGCTGGTTAAAAAACAACCTGGATTTCGCGTTTCTACGTGGATTCTGGATTGGCTGAATAGTGAATAGCCAAGCCTCTTCAGATTTCACGTAGGAACGCGCTCTTCGAAGAGCCGCTCGGTTTTTCACACAGCCTGCAGGGCGGGGCTTTTTCATGTCGCTACCGATCAGGCCAGCTGCCGCCGGCGGAACAGTGGCTGCGGCTGGGTCACCGAAGTCTGGTAGACCTCGCTGAAGTCCTCCAGGCTGGCCAGCGCATCGTGCGGGTCGCGGTCGGCGCGGATGGCGTAGGCGTCGAAACCGCAGCTCTGCATGTAGAACAGCTGGTCGCGCAGCACGTCGCCGATGGCGCGCACTTCGCCCTTGTAGCCGAAGCGCTCGCGCAGCAGGCGCGCGGTGCTGAAGCCGCGGCCGTCGGTGAAGGCCGGGAAGTTCACCGCGATCACCTGGAACCTGTCCAGGTCGCCGGCGATGGCCTCGGGCTCCTCGTCGGCGTCCAGCCACACGCCCAGGCCGCCGTCGCGGCCGCGCAGGGCAGGGCCGTGTTCCAGCCACAGGTTCAGCGGGATGATCACGTCGTCGCTGTTGGGCACGCTTTCCAGGGGGGCGTCCTTGGGCAGCAGGTGCCAGCGGTCGTCGACCACTTCGCGGTGCTTAATGATTCGCTGCATATACGCGCTCCTTGAAGGGGTCGATGCCGATGCGGCGGTAGGTGTCGAGGAAGCGTTCCTCTTCGGTGCGCCGTTCGACGTAGACCTTGATCAGCTTCTCGATCACGTCGGCCATCTGGTCCTGGGCGAAGGACGGGCCGAGGATCTGCGCCAGGCTGGCGTCGCGGCCGGCGCTGCCGCCGAGGGACACCTGGTAGAACTCCTCGCCCTTCTTGTCCACCCCGAGGATGCCGATGTGGCCCACGTGGTGGTGGCCGCAGGCGTTCATGCAGCCGGAGATGTTGAGGTCGATGTCGCCGATGTCGAACAGGTAGTCGAGGTCGTCGAAGCGGCGCTGGATGGCCTCGGCCACCGGGATCGACTTGGCGTTGGCCAGGGAGCAGAAGTCGCCGCCCGGGCAGCAGATGATGTCGGTCAGCAGGCCCACGTTGGGGCTGGCGAAGCCCAGCTCGCGCAGTTCGCCCCAGAGGGTGAACAGCTGCGCCTGCTCGACGTCGGCGAGGATGATGTTCTGGTTATGGCTGTTGCGCACTTCGCCGAAGCTGTAGCGGTCGGCCAGGTCGGCGATGGCGTCCAGCTGCTTGTCGGTCACGTCGCCCGGGGCCACGCCGGTGGGCTTGAGCGACAGGGTCACGGCGACGTAGCCGGGCTTCTTGTGGGCGAAGGTGTTGCGCTCGCGCCAGCGGGCGAAGCCGGGGTGCTCGGCATCCAGGGCGGCGAGGGCGGCATCCTGGTCTTCCAGGGCCTTGTAGGCCGGGTCGATGAAATGCACGGCGACGCGCTGCACTTCCGCCTCGGTCAGGGTGCTGGGGCCGTCCTTGAGGTGCGCCCACTCGGCGTTGACCTTCTCGGCGAAGACCTCGGGGGTCAGCGCCTTGACCAGGATCTTGATGCGCGCCTTGTACTTGTTGTCCCGGCGGCCATAGCGGTTGTACACGCGCAGGATGGCGTCCAGGTACGACAGCAGGTGCTGCCAGGGCAGGAATTCATTGATGAAGCTGCCGACGATGGGGGTACGGCCCAGGCCGCCGCCGACCAGCACGCGGAAGCCCAGCTCGCCGGCCTCGTTCTTCACCGCTTCCAGGCCGATGTCGTGCACCTCGATGGCGGCGCGGTCGCTCACGGCGCCGTTGACGGCGATCTTGAACTTGCGCGGCAGGTGGGCGAACTCGGGGTGGAAGGTCGACCACTGGCGGATGATCTCGCACCAGGGGCGCGGGTCCACCAGCTCGTCGCGGGCGATGCCGGCGAACTGGTCGGTGGTGGTGTTGCGGATGCAGTTGCCGCTGGTCTGGATCGCGTGCATCTGCACGGTGGCCAGCTCGGCGAGGATCTCCGGCACGTCCTCCAGCTCCGGCCAGTTGAACTGCACGTTCTGGCGGGTGCTGATGTGGGCGTAGCCCTTGTCGTAGTCGCGGGCGATCTGCGCCAGCTTGCGCACCTGCCGCGAGGCGAGCAGGCCGTAGGGTACGGCGATGCGCAGCATCGGCGCGTAGCGCTGGATGTACAGGCCGTTCTGCAGACGCAGCGGGCGGAATTCCTCGCCGGTCAGTTCGCCCGCCAGGTAGCGGCGGGTCTGATCGCGGAACTGCTTGACGCGATCCTCTACGATCCTCTGATCGTATTCGTCATATACGTACATGAAAAATCCTGCTGTCAGGCTATAGCGCTCGGGCGTACTGCGCTTCCGAGCGCGCACGGCAACGCGCTCCACGCGGAGTGGCGGGCAAGATACCAGTTAGGGAATATGCGTAAAAGTGAAGTTTGAGTATATGGCGAGAACTTTCTGATATAAGCGCCGTATCCGTCGCAACCTTCTCCGCCGGCAGGTGCCGCGAAAGGGGCGCGGAGCCTGGCCGCAGGCCCCTCGCAGGTTCCCTCAGTCCTCGCGGCCGTGGGCCTGGTCGCCCAGCCGGGCGGTATCGACGCGGACGAAGATGGAGTCGCCGATGGCGGTCAGCACGTCGCCGGCATACACCTCGCAGATGATCCGGCTCTTGCGCCCCAGCTCGCCCTCCACGTGCGCGCGCAGGGTCAGTGGCACGCCCATGGGGGTGGGCTTGATGAACTTGATGCCGAGGTGGCCGGTGACGCAGTCCAGGCGCGGCAGGCTGCCCGGTTCGCGGCCTTCGGCGCGGTAGTGGTAGGCCATGGCCGTCCAGTTCGAGTGGCAGTCCACCAGCATGGCGATCAGGCCGCCGTAGACCAGTTCCGGCCAGCCGGTGTACTTGGCCTCGGGCAGGTGCTCGGCCATGACGTGGATGCCGTCCTCGTGCCAGTAGCTCTTGATGTGCAGGCCGTGGGGGTTGCTGCCGCCGCAGCCGTAGCAGATGCCTTCGGGCGCGGCGCGGTCTTGCAGGGAGAGGTTTTCCATGGTGACGCCTTGTTCTTGTTGCGGAAATCGCCCCAGCCTAGCCGGTTTCGCCGCCTGCATGAAGGGCCGCGCCTTGTCGCTGCCCGTGCCCTGGTCTTAACTGCTGGTGGGTCCACCGAAAACAGCAAGAACAAGTGGGGGAAACATGAGCGAAGAATCCCGTAACGACAATCGCGACAGCGTGATCGACGCCCGCGCGGCCTTCATCCTCATCCTGCTGGTGGTGGCTACGGCGATATTCTGGGTGAGCCATCAGTAATTTTCGCTCCACCGGTCAGGGTTGAGCGAACACAATGAAGGCAAATGGCTATACTTCACCGGCTTCTGGTCGGTGGGGTGTGGGTTCTTGAGTCTTCTGTGCAGGTCCTGGTTGCTGGTCGCCGGTCTGTTGCTGTCGCTGGGCAGCCAGGCGGCGTCGGTGGTGTTCCTCAACCCGGGACGGTCCGACGAACCCTACTGGGTCAGCTATACCCGCTTCATGCAGGCCGCCGCCGACGACCTGGGCATGCCGCTGCGCGTGCTCTACGCCGAGCGCGATCCGCAGCGCTCGCTGCAGCAGGCGCGCGAGCTGCTGCGCGACGGCCGGCTCCCCGACTACCTGGTGTTCACCAACGAGGGCTACATCGGTCCGGAGCTGCTACGCCTGTTCGCCGACACCCCCGTGCGCCTGTTCACCGTGAATCACATGCTGACCGCCGACCAGCAGCGCATCGTCGGCGGCAGCCGCGAGCGCTACCGCAACTGGATCGGCAGCCTGGTGGCCAACGAGGAGGAGGCGGGCTACCTGATGGCCCACCGCCTGCTCAAGGCCGGCACGGCGGCGGGGCGGGGGCTGGACCTGCTGGCCTTCTCCGGGCTTGCCCAGGCGCCGGTGGCGCAGCTGCGCGAGCAGGGCATGCGCCGGGCGCTGGCCGACTTCCCGCGGGCCCGGCTGCTGCAGGTGGTGTACGGCGGCTGGGACCGCCAGCGCGCCTATGAGCAGGCGCAGCAGTTGCTGCGCCGCTACCCGCAGGTGCGGCTGGTCTGGTCGGCCAACGACGAGATGGCCTTCGGCGCCATGAAGGCGGCCCGCGAAGCCGGCCACGTGCCGGGGCGCGACATGCTGTTCAGTGGCCTGAACAATTCCCAGGAGCTGCTTTCGGCGGTGGTCGACGGCAGCATCAGCGTGGCCATGAGCGGCCATTTCACCCTCGGCGGCTGGACCATGGTGCTGCTGCACGACTATGACGCCGGGGTGGATTTCGCCGCCCATGGCGGCAAGGACCGCCAGCTGCCGGTGTTCATCCTGCTGGACAAGAGGCGCGCGGAAAAGCTGCGCAGCAGCCTGGCGCGCCCCGGCTATGGCGTGGATTTCCGTGCGCTCAGCCTGGCCCTGCACCCCGGGCAGAAGGATTACCGCTTCAGCCTGCGGCCCCTGCTCGACTAGACCCCCGCCAGGTGCAGCACCAGGCGCACCAGGGCATAGAGCAGCAGGACGAAGACCAGGGTGAAGGCAACGCCGAGGAAGATGAAGTGGCTGGGTTTGCCATGGCTGAAGTCGCGGGCGCGGTTCTTCCCGCTCTGCACGCCGAAGGCGGCGGCCAGCACGCTCTGCAGCATCTGCCAGAAGCTCGGCGGGCGGTTCTGTGAATCGTCGTTCATGGAAGCCTCCTTAGCTGCCGGAAAGCATAGCCGGCCTCAGAGTTCTATCTGCGTCCACTGGCGTTTCTGCCACATCACCGCGAAGATCGCCGAGGCCAGGCCGCGCTGCAGGATCTGCATGCTCCAGATCGCCAGCAGGCCGCCGCCCAGCACCGGGCCGACCAGGTAGGCCAGGGGCAGGAAGAACAGCCACTGGTTGCCCAGGCTGACCGCCATGACCGTGCGCGTGGCGCCGGCGCCGAGCAGCGCCTGGGTCAGCACCAGGGCGGTGGCGTCGATGACCATGCCCAGCCCGGTGAACATCAGCGGCACGCGGCCCAGCTCGATCAGCGCCGGGTCGCTGACGAACAGCCGCAGGATCGCCTCGGGGAACATCCAGAACGGCGTGCCCAGCAGCGCCAGGCCGCAGGCGGCGACCTTGACCACGTCCCAGCCCCAGCGGTGGGCGCTGTCGAAGTCACCCTCGCCCATGCACTGGCTGACCAGGGTGGTGGCCGCCATGCCCAGGCCGATGCCGGGCAGGATCAGGAACAGCGCCAGGTTGATCAGCACGTGGGCCACCGCCAGCTCGCGGGTGCCGACCTGGGCGATGATCCAGAACAGCAGGGTGATGCCGGCGGCGAAGAAGAACTGCTGCAGCGAGTTGGGCAGCGACAGGCGCAGCATCACGCGGATTTCCCGCTCGCTGGGCAGGCGCGCGAGGAAGCCGTGGGGGCTGGCGTCGCGCCAGGTGATCCAGGCGTAGATCGCCGAGCCCAGGTACAGCGCCAGGGTGGTGCCCAGGCCGCTGCCCACCGCGCCCATGCGCGGCAGGCCGAACAGGCCGTGGATCAGGCTGTAGCTGATGGCGGCGTTGGCCAGGTGCATCACCACCAGGGTGCGCATGTACGTGCCCGAGCGCCGCGTGCCGTTCCAGTAGCCGCGGAAGGCGAAGTTCAGGCCCACGGCCAGCACCGAGAGCGCGCGCCATTCGAAGTAGGGCACGCCCACGGCCAGCACTTCGGGGTCGTGGGACAGCAGGCGGACGACGGGTTCGGCGAACAGCAGGCACACCAGGGCGATCGGCAGGGCCAGGCCCAGGGCCACCAGCAGGCCGCAGTTCAGCGGGGTGGCCAGGTCGCCGTCGCGGCCCTCGCCGCGGCGCCGCGCCACCAGCGCCTGGACGCCGGCGCCCAGGCCCATGACCAGGGAGATGGCGACGAAATTGGCGTAGCTGCCGATGCCCACGCCGGCCAGGGACTTTTCCCCGAGGTGCCCGACCATGGCGGCGTCCACCAGGTTGAGCAGGCTCTGGCTGAGCATGCCGCCGATGATCGGCAGCCCCAGGCAGAGGATATTGCGAAGGCGCTCGCGCTCTAGCATGGCGTCCCCGAACTGCAGGTGATCCGGCGATTGTTGGTCGAGGGCGACGGCGCGCCGGTGACCGAGCCCCTCGCAGCAAAGCCTAGCGTAAGGCGGCCGGCGTTGCCCGCTCGGTCGTCGCGCGGGCCCGGGTCCGGCGACGGCTGACGCTTTCCTTCGGGATGGTGTAGGAGCGGACCTTGTCCGCGATAGCTGAACGTATCGGCGCGATTCGCGGATGAGATCCGCTCCTACGCCGCCCCACCCATGCCATTCCCCTGTAGGAGCGCGCCCTGCGCGCGAAATCGCAGGCAGGGCCTGCTCCTACAGGTTGCCGATGGGCACGGCATATATCCCGTAGGAGCGGACTCCGTCCGCGATTGCCTCAGTCCAGCAACCCGTGCCAGCAGTCGCTCAGCTCGCCCAGTTCGGAGGAGGTGCACCAGGCCTGGCTCTGCAGCCACTGGCGGACGGTCTCGCGGTCGGCTTCGTCGAGGCTGCCGACGGCGTTCCGGCACAGGTAGCCGGTGAACTCGCCGTCCTCGGTGGCGCCGCCGACGAACAGCCAGCCCTGGGATTCGACGAAGGCGATCCACTGGTCGAGCACTTCGTCCAGGTCACCGCTGTAGTGCACTTCCAGGCTGAAGCCCAGTTCCTGGAACTCGGCCAGGCGCAGTTTCTTGCGCAGGCGGCGCTTGCGCGGTTTTTCCATCTGTTCGGGGGTGAGGTATTTCATCTTTCGCTCCTGGAAGGCGGATCAGGCGTCGTAGCCCAGGTTCGGCGACAGCCAGCGTTCGCTGACCGCCACGTCCTGGCCCTTGCGGGCGCTGTAGGCGTCGATCTGGTCCTTGTCGACCTTGCCCACGGCGAAGTACTGCGCCTGCGGATGGGCGAAGTACCAGCCGCTGACCGCGGCCGCCGGGAACATGGCGTAGTGTTCGGTGAGGGTGACGCCGGACAGGCCCTTGGGGTCCAGCAGCTGGAACAGGGTGCCCTTTTCGGTGTGGTCCGGGCAGGCCGGGTAGCCGGGGGCCGGGCGGATGCCGACGTACTGTTCGCGGATCAGCGCATCGTTGTCCAGGTGCTCGTCCGGCTGGTAGCCCCAGTACTCCTTGCGCACGCGCTCGTGCAGCCACTCGGCGCAGGCCTCGGCGAGGCGGTCGGCCAGGGCCTTGACCATGATCGCGTTGTAGTCGTCGCCCTTGGCCTCGTAGGCCTTGGCCACTTCCTCGGCGCCGATGCCGGCGGTGGTGATGAAGCCGCCGACGTAGTCCTTCACGCCGCTGCCCTTGGGCGCGACGAAGTCGGCCAGGCTGAAGTTCGGCTTGCCGTCGGGCTTGATGGTTTGCTGGCGCAGGTGGTGCAGGGTGGCCAGCTTGTGGCCGTCGTCGGCGTAGACCTCCAGGTCGTCGTGGTTGACCTGGTTGGCCGGCCAGAAGCCGAAGACGGCCTTGGCGCGGATCAGCTTCTCGTCGATCAGCTTGCGCAGCATCGCCTGGGCGTCGTTGAACAGGCTGGTGGCGGCCTCGCCGACCACTTCGTCGGTGAGGATGCGCGGGTACTTGCCGGCCAGGTCCCAGGAGATGAAGAAGGGCGTCCAGTCGATGTACTCGGCGAGCACGTCCAGGTCGATGTCCTCCAGTACCTTCACGCCGGTGAAGGAGGGCACCGGCGGCTGGTAGCCGGCCCAGTCGAACTGCGGCTTGGCGGCGATGGCCGCCTCGTAGCTCAGGCGCTCGGTGCGCGCGCTGCGGTTGGCGGTGCGCTCGCGGACCTCGGCGTACTCCTCGCGCAGCTTGCGGGCGTAGTCGGGCTTCATTTCCTTCGACAGCAGGGTGGTGGCCACGCCCACCGCGCGCGAGGCGTCGGTGACGTAGACCACGGCGTCGTTGCTGTACTGCGGGTCGATCTTCACCGCGGTGTGCGCCTTGGAGGTGGTGGCGCCGCCGATCATCAGCGGCAGGCTGAAGTTCTGCCGCTGCATTTCCTTGGCGACGTGGACCATCTCGTCCAGCGACGGCGTGATCAGCCCGGACAGGCCGATGATGTCGCACTTCTCGGCGATGGCGGTCTGCAGGATCTTCTCTGCCGGCACCATCACGCCCAGGTCGACGATATCGTAGCCGTTGCAGCCCAGCACCACGCCGACGATGTTCTTGCCGATGTCGTGCACGTCGCCCTTCACCGTGGCCATCAGGATCTTGCCCTTGGCCTCGGGCTTGTCGCCCTTTTCCGCCTCGATGAAGGGGATCAGGTGGGCCACCGCCTGCTTCATCACGCGGGCCGACTTGACCACCTGCGGAAGGAACATCTTGCCGGCGCCGAACAGGTCGCCGACCACGTTCATGCCGCTCATCAGCGGGCCTTCGATGACCTCGATGGGCCGTGCGCACTTCTGCCGGCATTCCTCGGTGTCTTCGACTATGTAGGTGGTGATGCCCTTGACCAGGGCGTGCTCCAGGCGCTTCTCGACGCTATGGCTGCGCCATTCCTCGTCTTCCACTTCCTTGGCCGCGCCGCCGCCCTTGTAGTTGTCGGCGATGGCCAGCAGGGCCTCGGTGGCGTCCGGGCTGCGGTTGAGCACCACGTCCTCGACCTTGTCGCGCAGCTCCTTGGGAATCTCGTCGTAGATCTCCAGCTGGCCGGCGTTGACGATGCCCATGGTCAGGCCGTTCTTGATGGCGTAGTAGAGGAACACCGAGTGGATGGCCTCGCGCACCGGGTTGTTGCCGCGGAACGAGAAGGACACGTTGGACACCCCGCCCGAGGTGAGCGCGTAGGGCAGGTTGTCGCGGATGTAGGCGCAGGCGTTGATGAAGTCGACCGCGTAGTTGTTGTGTTCCTCGATGCCCGTGGCCACCGCGAAGATGTTCGGGTCGAAGATGATGTCTTCCGGCGGGAAGCCCACTTCGTTGACCAGGATGTCGTAGGAGCGCTGGCAGATTTCCTCCTTGCGCGCCTGGGTATCGGCCTGGCCGGCCTCGTCGAAGGCCATCACCACCACCGCGGCGCCATAGCGCTTGCACAGGCGGGCGTGGTGCTTGAACTGCTCGACGCCTTCCTTCATCGAGATCGAGTTGACGATGCCCTTGCCCTGGATGCACTTCAGGCCGGCCTCGATCACCTCCCACTTGGAGGAGTCGATCATGATCGGCACGCGGGAGATGTCCGGCTCGGAGGCGATCAGGTTGAGGAAGGTGACCATGGCCGCCTTCGAATCCAGCATGCCCTCGTCCATGTTGATGTCGATCACCTGGGCGCCGGCTTCCACCTGCTGCTGGGCCACTTCCAGGGCCTCGGCGTAGTTCTCCTCGCGGATCAGCCGGGCGAACTTGGCGGAGCCGGTGATGTTGGTGCGCTCGCCGACGTTCACGAACAGCGAGCTGCGGTCGATGGTGAAGGGCTCCAGGCCCGACAGGCGGCAGGCCTTGGGAATCTCGGGGATGACCCGCGGCGGGTACTTGGCCACGGCCCTGGCGATGGCCTCGATGTGCGCCGGGGTGGTGCCGCAGCAGCCGCCGATGATGTTGAGGAAGCCGGATGCGGCGAACTCCTCGACCACCTCGGCCATCTGCGCCGGGGTCTCGTCGTACTCGCCGAAGGCGTTCGGCAGGCCGGCGTTGGGGTGGGCGGAGACGTGGGTGTCGGCCTTGGTCGCCAGCTCTTCCAGGTACGGGCGCAGTTCCTTGGCGCCCAGGGCGCAGTTCAGGCCGACGGAGATCGGCCTGGCGTGGTGCACCGAGTTCCAGAAGGCCTCGGTGGTCTGCCCGGACAGGGTGCGGCCGGAGGCGTCGGTGATGGTCCCGGAGATCATGATCGGCAGTTCGAAGCCGAGTTCCTCGTAGACGCCCTGCACGGCGAAGATCGCCGCCTTGGCGTTGAGGGTGTCGAAGATGGTCTCGATCAGGATCAGGTCGGCGCCGCCTTCGATCAGGCCGCGGGTGGCCTCGCTGTAGTTCTCCACCAGCTCGTCGAAGGTGACGTTGCGGAAGCCCGGGTCGTTGACGTCCGGGGAGATCGAGCAGGTGCGGCTGGTCGGGCCCAGCACGCCGGCGACGAAGCGCGGCTTGTCGGGGGTCTCCAGGGTCTTGGCGTCGGCCACTTCGCGGGCCAGGCGCGCGCCCTCGACGTTCAGTTCGTAGACCAGCGCTTCCATGCCGTAGTCGGCCTGGGACACCTGGGTGGCGTTGAAGGTGTTGGTCTCGAGGATGTCGGCGCCGGCGTCCAGGTAGGCCTTCTCGATGGCCTGGATGATGTCCGGGCGGGTGAGCAGCAGCAGGTCGTTGTTGCCCTTCACGTCGCTCGGCCAGTCGGCGAAGCGGGTGCCGCGGTAGTCCTCTTCCTGCAGCTTGTAGCTCTGGATCATGGTGCCCATGCCGCCATCGAGGATGAGGATGCGCTCCTTCAGGGCTTTCTGCAGGGCTTGCTGGCGGGCGGCACGGTCGGACATGGGAACTACCTGGAAAAGGGCGTGACAAAGGGTCGCTGATGATAGCAAACCTGCAGGGGATTTGAGCTGACCGGCCTTTTACATGAGCTCGGTTCATGTTGGACCGGCCATCGGTTGGCCGCAAACGCCCGCGGAGCCGCTAGAATCCGCCTATTCACGAGGTAGGGAGTACCAGATGTCCTTGCGCGCATCCTTCGCGTTGACCATTGCGTTCATGCTGCTTTCAGCCGTTGCCCAGGCGGCCGGCATTTCCTACAGCAAGGACATACAGCCGATCTTCACCGAGAAGTGCGTGGCCTGCCACGCCTGCTACGACTCGCCGTGCCAGCTCAACCTGAGCGCCGCCGAGGGCGCCCAGCGCGGCGCCAACAAGCTGCCGGTGTACGACGGCACGCGCACCAGGGCCCAGGAAACCACCCGCCTGTTCCTCGATGCCCATGGCGCCGACGCCTGGCGGCGCAAGGACTTCTGGTCGGTGCTGGACGCCCGCGGCGGCCAGGCCGCGCTGATGCAGCGCATGCTCGACCTGGGCCACGCCCACCCGCTGGTGCCCAACGCGAAGATCCCCGAGGGCCTGGACCTGTCGATCAACCGCAGCAACCAGTGCCCGACGCCGGACAGCATCGACGACTTCGTGCAGAAGAACCCGCGCAGCGGCATGCCCTTCGCCGTCACCGGCCTGAGCGATGCGCAGTACGCCACCCTGAAGAAATGGCTGGCCGAGGGCGCGCCGGTGGACGAGCAGGCCTGGCAGCCCGGCGCCGGCGAGGCGCAGCAGATCGGCGAATGGGAGCGCTTCCTGAACCAGCCCGGCGCCCGCGAGAGCCTGGTTTCGCGCTGGCTCTACGAGCACTTGTTCCTCGCCCACCTGTACTTCGAGGACCAGGGCGCGCCGGGGCACTTCTTCCAGCTGGTGCGCTCGCGCACGCCCAGCGGCCAGCCCATCGACCCCATCGCCACGCGGCGGCCCAACGACGACCCCGGGGCGGCCTTCTACTACCGCCTGTGGCCGATCCAGGGCGTGATCGTGCACAAGACCCACATCACCTACCCGCTGAGCCCGGCCAGGCTGGCGCACACCCGCGAGCTGTTCTTCGCCGACGCCTGGACCGCCGACAAGGTGCCCGGCTACGGCCTGCAGCACCGCGCCAACCCCTTCGAGACCTTCGCCGCCATCCCGCCGCGCTCGCGCTACCAGTTCATGCTGGACAACGCCGAGTACTTCGTCCGCACCTTCATCCGCGGCCCGGTGTGCCGCGGGCAGATCGCCACCGACGTGATCCGCGACAACTTCTGGGCCATCTTCCAGGACCCGGCCCACGACCTCTACGTCACCGACCCGGCCTACCGGGCCAAGGCCACGCCGCTGCTCGGCCTGCCCGGGCAGATCGACGACATGGGCCAGATGCTCCAGCAATGGACCAGCTACCGCGACAAGCGCAACGAATACGAGGCGCTGCGCCTGGACGCCTATGAGGACGCCCCGGCGCCGACCTGGGCGGACATCTGGCACGGCAACGACAACGCGCTACTGTCGATCTTCCGCCAGTACGACAGCGCCTCGGTGCGCAAGGGCCTGATCGGCGGCATCCCGCAGACGCTGTGGTGGATGGACTACCCGCTGCTGGAACGCACCTACTACCAACTGGTGGTCAACTTCGACGTCTACGGCAACGTCTCGCACCAGGCGCAGACGCGGCTGTACTTCGACCTGATCCGCAACGGCGCCGAGCAGAACTTCCTGCGCCTGATGCCGGTGGCCGCGCGCGCGCACCTGCTCGACGACTGGTACCAGAACAGTGGCAGGCTGAAGATGTGGCTGGACTACCAGAACCTCGACAACGACGCGCCCACCGGCCTGGACCTGCCGGAGAAGGGCGCCAGGAACGCCTTCGCCGTCCAGTTGCTGAACCGCTACGCCAGCCTCGACGCGCGGCCCGACCCGATCAACCTGTGCCAGGATGGCGGCTGCTACCGGCCGAAGGTCGCGCGAGCGCTGCAGGACGCCGAACAGGCCTTCAGCCGCCTGGTCAGCCGCCCGGCGGCGGGGCTCAAGGTGATCGAGCAGTTCCCCGAGGCGACCATCCTGCGCGTCGAACTGCCCGGCGGAAAACGCGAGATCTACACGGCGCTGCGCAACCGCGCCCACAGCAACGTCGCCTTCATGCTCGGCGAGTCGCTGCGCTACCAGCCGGGGCTGGACACCCTGACCATCTACCCGGGCGTGCTCTCCAGCTACCCGAACTTCATGTTCGACCTCAAGGCGGAGGAGGCCGGCGACTTCGTCACGGCCCTGGAGCGGGTGCAGAGCCAGGAAGACTTCGACAAGGTGGTGGAGCGCTGGGGCATCCGCCGCAGCCACCCGCAGTTCTGGTCCTACTTCCACGACCTCGACGCCTACCTGCGCGAGACCGAGCCGGTGGAGGCGGGGGTTCTGGACATGAATCGCTACGAAAACCTTTGAGGCGGCGGCAGGCTGCAGGCTACAGGCGGCAGGCAAGAGCGGCTTGAAGCCTGCGGCCTGGAGCCTGCCGCCTGAAGCCGCTACTTGCGAACTATTCCTACTAATTTGGTAGGGCTTTATCCGGGCGGGGCGAATGGCGTAAACTGCCCCCACGTTTGCGAGGAGTTGCCATGAGCGCCATCACCATTACCGAAGCTGCCCAGGGTTACCTGGCCGAACTGCTGGCCAAGCAGGACACCCCGGGCATCGGCATTCGCGTCTTCATCACCCAGCCGGGCACCCAGTATGCGGAAACCTGCATCGCCTACTGCAAGCCGGGCGAGCAGAAGCCGGAAGACACCCCGGTCGGCCTGAAGGACTTCACCGCCTGGATCGACGGCATCAGCGAGCCCTTCCTGGAAGACGCCGTCGTCGACTACGCCACCGACCGCATGGGCGGCCAGCTGACCATCAAGGCGCCGAACGCCAAGGTGCCGATGGTCAACGAGGACAGCCCGATCAACGAACGCATCAACTACTACCTGCAGACCGAGATCAACCCCGGCCTGGCCAGCCACGGCGGCCAGGTCAGCCTGGTCGAGGTGGTCGAGGACAACATCGCCGTGCTGCGCTTCGGCGGCGGCTGCCAGGGCTGCGGCATGGTCGACATGACCCTCAAGGACGGCGTCGAGAAGACCCTGATCGAACGCATCCCGGAACTGAAGGGCGTGCGCGACGTCACCGACCACAGCAACAAGGAAAACGCCTACTACTGAGTGGTGGGTGTTTCGACAAAAAGCCGCCCCTCGGGGCGGCTTTTTTGTGCGCGTGGCAGTGTTGCACGCGGTCGCGGTGATGGGTATCGCTTCGCTCAACCCATCCTACAAAAGCCCCCGCGGCCGTGCTCTTCGTAGGAGCGAGGGGGACGCCTAGTTCTTGCTCGCGAACCGCATGGCACCGCGTTTGTTCGCGAGCAAGCTTGCCTGTACGTGCCCGCGATTCGCGCGCAGGGCGCGCTCCTACAATGGGAATGGCGCGGGTGGGGGCAGCGTAGGAGCGGATCTCATCCGCGAATCGCGCCGGGATGGCCGGCTATCGCGGACAAGGTCCGCTCCTACGGGGGGAGGAATACCGTGGCTCAGGCGCTGGCCGGCTGCCGTTTGCGCGCCGGCCACAGCAGCGCCAGGGCGAATGCCAGCACCGGCCACACCAGCAGGTTCACCGCGCTCCAGCCCAGGCTGGTGATGAGCGCGCCGGAGCTGAACGACATCAGCGCCGCCATCAGGCTGTTGCCCTGTTCCATCAGCCCCTGCGCCTGGCCGCGTTCCTCCGCGCCATGGCCCTCGCCGAGCAGGGTGGTGCCGGCCACCAGCATCAGGTTCCAGCCCATGCCCAGCAGCAGCGAGCTGGCCAGGAAGTGGCCATGGTCCAGCCCGGCCAGGGCCACGCCGGCGCTGGCCGCCAGCAGGGCGATGCCGAGCAGGGCCACGCGGCGGCTGCCCAGGAGGTCCACCAGCGGGCCGGCGACGAAGGCCGGGAGGAACATGCCGAGGATGTGCCACTGGATCACGCTCGCCGAGCTTTCCAGCGACAGCCCGCAGAACTGCATGGCCAGCGGCGTGGCGTTCATGATCAGGATCATCAGCCCGTGGCCGGCGGCGGTGCAGGCCATGGCCGCGCGCACCAGCGGCCGGCCGAGCAGCGCGCGCATCGCCGCCAGGCCGCCATGGGGCGGGCGCGGCGCGGCGCCTTCGCGCAGCCGCGCCATCAGCAGCAGGCCAGCGAGCGCCAGTGCGGCGATGGCCAGGTAGGCGCCGACGAAGGGCGTGGGCAGCGCCTGCCGGGCCCACAGCGCCAGGCTGGGCGCCAGCAGCGCGGCCAGCACGCCGCCGCCGATCACGTAGGCGCTGGCGCGGCCCTTCTCGGCCTCGCCCACCGCCTCCAGCGCGGCGAAGCGGTAGTACATGGCCGAAGCCTGGTAGGCGCCGATGGGCAAGGCGCCCAGGCACAGCAGGGCGAACGAGCCGAGCTGCACACCCAGGGCGCAGGCCAGCCCGCCGAGCACGCCGCCGGCGGCGCCCAGCATCAGCCCGGGGCGGCGGCCGTGGCGCTGCATGAACAGCGACAACGGTTGCACCGCCAGCAGGTTGCCCAGCACCAGCAGGGCCAGGGGCAGGGTGGCCAGGCTGTTGAGCGGCGCCAGTTGCGCACCGATCAGCGAGGTCAGGGTGATGCCGATCAGCGAGCAGGACCAGTACAGCGCCTGGCCGAGGAACAGCAGGCGCAGCGCGCCGTTGCGCAGTAGCAGCATGTCCGCGCCCTCAACCCTGGCAGCCGCCGGGCTTGAGCACCCGCTGCGTCGAGGCCGGGTGGCGCAACAGCGCGTCGGCCGGGCGGCGCGGCCGTTGCAGCAGCTCGCCGCCGCAGTTCGGGCACTGGCCGCCGAGCACGTCTTCGGCGCAGTTGCGGCAGAAGGTGCATTCGAAGGTGCAGATGCGCGCGTCCGGGCTGTCACCGGGCAGATCGCGGTCGCAGCATTCGCAGGTGGGGCGCAGTTCGAGCATGGCGAGGTCCTTCTGGCTGGGGGGATCAGGCGTCGGCGTGCTGGCCGAAGCGTTCGGCGTATTCCTGGGGGCTCACCGCCAGGTGCTTGTGGAAGGTGCGCCGCAGGTTCTCCGGGTGGCCGAAGCCGCACAGCCGGGCCACGGTGGCGATCGACGCCCGGGCGTCCTGCAGCAGGGCGCGGGCGGCTTCCAGGCGGACCTTCTCGACGTAGCGCCCCGGCGCCACGCCCAACTCGCCGATGAACACCCGCGAGAGGGTGCGCGGGCTCATGCAGGCCTGCTCGGCCAGGGCTTCCAGCGACAGGTCGGCGCCGAGGTTGGCCGGGATCCACTCCAGCAGCGCGGCCAGGCGCGGCGCGCGCACCGGCTCCGGGGTCAGCCAGGCGCTGAACTGCGCCTGGCCGCCGGGGCGCCTGAGGAACATCACCAGGCGCCGGGCCACGGCCAGGGCCAGCGGGCGGCCGAGGTCGGCCTCCACCAGCGCCAGGGCCAGGTCGATGCCGGCGGTGACCCCGGCGGAAGTGAACACGTGGTCGTCGCCGTCGCGGCGGCTGGGATCGTAGGTGTGCAGGCGGTCGCCCTGCACCTGGACCGCGGGGTGGCACGCGCGCAGGGTATCGACGTCGGCCCAGTGGGTGGTGGCGGTGCGCCCGTCGAGCACCCCGGCGGCGGCCAGCAACAGGGCGCCGGAGCACACCGAGCCGAGGCGCCGCACCTGGCCCTCGGCGACGCGCAGCCAGGCCAGCAGCGCGGCATTGGCGCACTGTGCCTCCACGCCCAGGCCGCCGGGCACCAGCAGGGTGTCGAGCCCGGTGGCATCCGTGTCACCCCAGGCGGCGTCGGCGCAGATACGCAGGCCGGCGGAGGTGGCCACCGGGCCTTCGTTCTCGCCCAGCACCAGCAACTGGTAAGGCGCCGGCAGGCCCTGGCGCTGGCGCTCGACGTTGGCCGAGGCGAACACCTGCAGCGGGCCGGTGACGTCCAGGCTCATCACGTCGGGGTAGATCAGGCTGGCGATGCGGCGGGTGGCGGGCATGGCGGATGGCTCCCGGGGTTTGTCGGGAGTGTGCGCCTGGCGGGGTGTGGCGGCAATGCCAGGTATCCCACGGATCTTGCCAATCGTTTGCCGGGGCTCCCGGAGGGCCCAGCGCGGCCTGGGAGTTCAATCGCGGACGGAGTCCGCTCCTACGGCTGTGCTTCCTGGAACCGTAGGAGCGGACTCTGTCCGCGATTCGGCGGATAACGCCGTAGGCGTTATGCGCCCTACGGGGAGTCCGGGAGCTTCGTGGTTTCCCACCACGCCGGACGGTCCCCTCTCCCGCTTGCGGGGGAGGGTTAGGGAGGGGGGACGGCGTCAGGGGTGGCAGAGGTGCGTGGGCGAAGTCCGCTCCCTCTCCCCAACCCTCTCCCTGAAGGGAGAGGGGGCTGTCCCGAGCTGTCGGATAACGCAGAGTCAGCCGGCAAACTCGTAGGGCGAATAACCGTTCGCGGTTATCCGCCGTTAGCCCAAACACCGATGCCCGACGACG
>NZ_JAZAQP010000018.1:0-117711 GCF_036231725.1 Pseudomonas sp. JH-2
GGCAGGGCCCGCTCCTACAGGTTGCCGGGAAACACGGTATTTCTCCCCCGTAGGAGCGGACCTTGTCCGCGATAGCCGGAGGTTCCGGCGCGGTTCGCGGATGAGATTCGCTCCTTGCTACCCCACCGACACCATTCCCATGTAGGAGCACGCCCTGCGCGCGAAATCGCGGGCAGGGCCCGCTCCTACACAAAGCTCTCTGATCCCCCACGAAAAAGCCGCCACGACGCATGGGGTCGTCGTGGCGGCCAAGGGGAATGAATCGGACGGCCGAAGCCGGCATTCACGAACTCAAGGCGGCTTGAATGAAGTCAACGGGCGACCCTCGATATATGAAACACGCGGTATTGACTGATACTTCGAAAAAGGTTTGTTAATCCGCAACAAACCTAGAACTTGGCTTCCAGGTCCAGTTGCAGCGTATCGATGTCCGCATCGTTACGCGTACCACTGGCGGCGTCCGACTTGGCCATGAAGTAAGTGGCGCCCAGGGCGAAGTTCTTGTCGATATCGTAGGCGACCTTGAACTTGTGGCCGCGGGATGCGCTATAGCCATTGGCGAAGTCCGAATCGGTAAAGGCGCCGACCACCGCGTTGCGCTGTACGTCGCGATAGTTGTAGTCGAAGCTGAAATCACCCAGCCTGGTCTTTGCACCGGTCAGCCAGGCCGTATCCGCATTACTGTCGGCCGCCTGGTTGACCACATACTGGCCGTAAAGCGAAAGCGGAACCGGCAGGTTGCCGAAGTCCAACTGGCCGAAACCTTCGTAGAGGCGGAAGTCCTTGGTGGTATTGCCATTGGCGGAAAGCTGGCACGGCGTCGTGGTGGCCGAACCGCAAGCGCTGTCGGCATCGTTGTCGTACGCGTAGAGGCTCGCCCCGAGGGTCGCCTTGATGCCGTCGACGGGGCTGAAACGCGTGCCGAACTGGCCACTGTACAGGCGCAGGTCATGCTGGAACGCATAACCTTCGCCATCGACGTTGTCCTTCAGGTCGAAGTAGCCCGCGCTACCGAAGAGTTCGGCACTGCCACCCAGCGGATACTTGTAGGTGACGGCAAGGCCTTCGGGGTTGATGTCGCCGTCCCAGATGACGTCGCCTTCGCTGACCCACGGCTGGTTCATCTTGCCGCCGATCAGGTGCAGGTTCTTCACCGCGGCGGGGTGGAAGTCGATATAGGCCTGGTCCAGCCACAGCTGCTTCTTGTCGAAGTAGTTGTCCATGCTCTGGTTGGTGGAGCGGGCATCGTCGCCACTGCCGGTGGCAATGCGGATGCCGGTGTCCACCTGCGGGTTGATCTGGCTGTAGAAGCCGACCCGAGCGCGGATGCGCTGGCGGTTCTGGTCCCCCTTGGTGCCGCTGTTCTGCGCATGCACGGTTTCCTGGCGCACTCGGACGTCGCCCTTCACCTGGGTCCTGGCGGCCCAGGCGATGCTCTGCTCGAAGGCGCTCATCTGCTCCTTCTTGGCCTTGGCCTGTTCCGCGGCGACCTGGTTCTCCTTGTCCAGTTCGGCCGTGAGTTCGGTGTACTGGGCGGCGCTGATCGAGCCATTGGCCTTGAGCATTTCCAACAGCCTGGCATCGACCCCCGCCTGCGCCGGAACACTCAGAACGAGCAATGCCCCGGCACAAATCCCCATCCCGCCCAGTGCAGAAATACTACGCATCAAGAATCTCCTGAAATCCGATAAAGGCGGCAACTGCCACCCAATTAATTCGGTTCCCACAAAGTTCTCCGCCACAGGCGAAGACCTTGTCCCCAAACCGGGGCAGATTCTTGTTTTTTGAATATTTCAGAATGGTTTCAGGCAAAGGCGTGACATGAACAAGCAGAACATCAAGAGCCCTTGCAGCCCTTATGAACTGCGGATTCATATACTATTTGGCGAGGGTGTTTTTACGCGCAGCGGCTATATTGGCGAGCGGGAAATACCTAGCATTTTAAAAGTGAAGAACCCTTCTATTTTGGTCGAATGGAAGTTCTTCCGAGTCACTCAATAGACTGGCCTCGCCCCTTCAGCTCCAACCCCAGAACATCAACCACCAGCCGCCCAGCACCGGCACGCAGGCCAGCGCCAGGCAGGCCAGGGCGCCAGTTTGACGCAAGAGCGAGACGCCGTGGCGGCGGAGGATCCGCCAGCCCAGCCACAGCGTCCAGGCGCAGGCGCCCGCCAGCAGCAGGGCCCGTGCCGGCTGTACCCAGCCGAGGGCCAGCCCCTCGTAGCGCAGCAGTTTCACGGTGGTGGCCGAAAGCCCCAGGAACAGCCCGCAGGCACCCAGCGGGATCAGCGCCTGGGCCAGGTGCGCATGCACTGCCCGGCCCTGCCCCGCCGCCCGGCCGGCCAGGCGCAGCGCCGCCGTCAGCCAGCCGCCCATGAGCAGCGCCCAGGCCAGCACGTAGACCACCAGCACGCCGCCATCGAGCCAGGTGAAGGCGTCGTTGTTCTGCGGGTAGTGCGTCAGCACCCACCAGGGCGCGTTGGCCTCCAGCGGCCAGACGATGCCCCGCGCCACCAGCCATTCCGCGCCCGCCTGCTTGAGCGCGATGAACCAGGGGCTGAGCGTCCAGTTGAAGGCGCCCATGGCCAGGCCGATCATCCCGAACAGCAGCAGGCGCACGGGCCACGGGCTTTCCGTGCGCTGGCCGTGGACGACGATTTCCTCGTTCGGCCAGCGCGGGCTCAGGGCCACGGCGCCGCGCTGGCCGCTGCAGCGGCCGCAGGAATGGCAGTCGGCGCAGCCGGTCATGCGGCGGATGTCGATCAGCGGGGCGCAGTTGGGCGTCGGCAGGTGCGGCCCGGCATTGGCCAGCCAGCGCTGTTCGTCGACGCGGAAGTGCACCGGCGCCAGCCGCGCGAGCAGGTTGAACACGCCGCTGACCGGGCACAGGTAGCGGCACCAGACGCGCTTGCCGCGCCCGTACAGGAACCCCACCAGCATCGCCGCCAGGGTCGAGCCGCCGAGGATCAGCAGCGCCGGCAGCGCGTAGTCGTAGACGCTGACCAGTTGCCCGTACAGGGTGGTCAGGCAGAAGGCCACGAACGGCCAGCCGCCCCAGCGCATCCAGCGCGGCACGCCGCGCCCGCGGCCGTGCCGGCTCGCCCATTCGCTGAGCGCGCCCTCGGGGCAGAACAGCCCGCACCAGAGCCGCCCGAACAGCAGCATCGACAGCAGCACGAAGGGCCACCAGATGCCCCAGAACACGAACTGCGCGAACACCGCCAGGTTGTCCAGCATGCGCGCCTGCGGCGGGGGCAGGTCCAGGCAGGCCGGGACGACCAGCAGCACCGCGTAGAACAGCACCACGGCCCATTGCAGCGCACGGATCAGCCCGGCATGCCGGCGCATGCCGTCCCCCAGCCGGGCTAGCGGGGAAGGCGCGTCGCTCATGCCAGCCGGGCCTCGGCGTGGTGCTCGCCACGCCGGCACAGGTAGCTCGCCAGCGCCCAGTAGGCCGGCAGCAGCAGTACCGCCAGCAGCGAGGGCGCGGCGCGGTAACCGGCGAACCCGGCCAGGGCCGCTCCCAGGCCGTGGCCGTCGCTGAGCCAGGCGGAAGTGTCCCACAGCGGGTCGCCGAACAGCCCGTAGCACCATTCGGGCAGGTCCAGCGCCATGACCTGCCCCGCCACCCGGTCCAGCGCCGCCATCAGCAAGGCGCCGCCGAGCAGCAGCAGGAGGACTTCGCTGACGCGGAAGAAGCGCCGCCAGGTCAGTATCCGCGAGGACCACTGCAGCACGGCATAGGTGGCCAGCGCCAGCAGGAAGCCGAGCACGCCGCCCAGCGCGAACCAGGTCCAGTCCGCCCCCTGCTGCGCGCCGATGCCGTAGAGGAACACCACCGTCTCGCTGCCCTCGCGGGCCACCGCCAGCATCGCCAGCAGCAGCACGCCCCAGCCGCCGTCCTCGGCGAGACTGCGCTCGGCGTCATGCTCCAGCTGGCGCTTCATGCCGCGCCCGTGGCGGTGCATCCACACCACCATCTGCAGGATCAGCAGGCTGGCGCAGAGCACCATGGCGGCCTGGAACCATTCGCCGGACGGCCCCGCCAGCCACTCCCCGGCCAGCATGAAGAGCGCGGCCAGCGAGCAGGCCAGCACCACGCCCAGCATCACCCCGCTCCAGAGCATGCGCAGGCCGCGCGCCGGCTCCGGGCGATGGCAGAGCCAGGCATGCAGGATGCCGACGACCAGAAGCGCTTCGACGCTTTCGCGCCAGACGATGAACAGGGATTGCAGCATGCTAGCTCCGGGTCAGTGCGCCACGATCTCGCCTTGCGGCAGGTCCATGTGGAACTCGTCGAAGAAGGGATAGCGGCCGGGCCGCAGGGGGTGGATCACCACGAAGGAGGTGACGCCCGGCGAGAGCACCTTCTCCACCCGCAGCGGCGTGCTCTCGAACTCCGCCGGCCCGCTGCCGGCGTTGCGCACCACGACCTTGAAGCGCTGCCCGGCGGGCACTTCCAGGGTCCGGGGGGTGAAGTGGCCATCGCTGATGGTCAGCTCATAGGTGGGGAGCGGCGCTGCCTTCGCGGCAACGGCGAACGACAATGCCAGCAGGCAGAAGAACGAGCGCAACATGACGGCCTCGCGACTCTCGGGAAGGGAACGCCGCACCCGCAGCGGGCGCGGCCCGCGCATCAGTAGCCGCCTTTCTTGCCGATGCCGGCATAGGTGAAGTCGTATTCCACCTTGCATTCCTTGAACCAGGGCGCCACGCCGGTTTCCTTGTCGACGTGGCGGCCGAACATGGAGGCTTCCGACGGCGGCAGGATGGTGTAGGTCAGGTGGTACTTGCCTGGCCCGAGCAGCTTGAGGTTATCGCCGTAGTGCGGGCCGTCGCTGGCCACCATGCCGTGGAAGTCGCCCTTGAGGACCTGGTCGCTGCCGTCCTTGCGCAGTTCGTAGGCCACCCGCAGGTAGGGAATCCAGCTGCCTTCCTGGAAGCCGTTGGGGTTGTCGGCGGTGGCGGCGATGTCGGCCTCCAGGTGCACGTCGGACTGCGCGGCGGCGCGCATCATCCCTGGCGGGTCCATCTCGATCGGCTGCAGGTAGACCGCGCCGATCTCCATCCCGCCGCAGGCCTGCGGGGCGCCGATGGGGTATTCCTTGGCCGCCGCGAACGGGGCGGCGAGCGCCAGTATCACGGGAACGGCACGGTTGATTCGCATGGTCTTCTCCTTGGCTCTGGGGATGGGGAATCACGAGCCCGCATTTAGGCGCCAATCGACGTCATTGAGAATGATTTGTATCAAGAATTCCTGAGGTAAATCCGCAAAGCCTGCGCAGCAGGGCCATGAGGGCCTGCCGCCCCGTATCGGCAACTGGGCTAAGCTGAGCACTTCCACTTTCGCGGCGTCGATCCCGATATGGCCTGCCCGGCCCCGGACGGCGCCCGTATCGAAGAGGAGCCAGGGCGATGACCAAGCGATTCGAGATTGGCGACCATGTGAGCTGGAATTCCGAGGCCGGCCGGGTGTCGGGGACGATCATCGCCATCCACACCCGCGACTTCGACTACAAGGGCCACCGCCATCACGCCTCGGAAGACGAGCCGCAGTACGAGATCAAGAGCGACAGGACCGACCACGTCGCGGCGCACAAGGGCAGCGCCCTCACCCTGGCGTGACGCGGGCATCGCGTGAAGCTTCCGTTCTTCACCATCGGCCATTCCAACCGCAGCCTGGAGGCGTTCGTCGAGCTGTTGCGCGGGCCCGGCGTCGAGCGGGTCGTGGACATCCGCAAGGTTCCGCGCTCCGCGAGCAACCCGCAGTTCAATGCCGATACGCTTCCCGCGGTGCTGGCGGGCTGCGGCATCGGCTACGAGCACCTGGCCGCGCTCGGCGGGCTGCGCGGCAAGGCCCGGGGCCTGCCGGCGCAGGTCAATGGCTTCTGGGCCAACCGCAGCTTCCACAACTACGCCGACTACGCGCTCTCGGCGCAGTTCCACCAGGGCCTGGAGCAGCTGCTGGAGGCCGGGCGCCAGCGGCGCTGCGCGATCATGTGCGCGGAAGCCCTGTGGTGGCGGTGCCACCGCCGTATCGTCAGCGACTACCTCATCGCCCGGGGCGAGACGATCTTCCACATCATGGCGGAAGGCCGCCTGGAACCCGCCCGGCTGACGGCCGGCGCCGTCGTCCAGGCGGATGGCTCGGTCGCCTATCCCGCGGCCTGAGCCCTGCGGGCCGCAGGCGGATACCGGAAGAGAGGCGCCAGGTGCGCGACGCCCTTCCGGCCCGCCCTCGCCTTACCAGAGCGGCAGGCTGTAGCTGACGATCAGCCGCGTCTCGTCCATGTCGTTGCCGAAGCTGCTGCGGAAGGTGCTGTTGCGCACCTTGAAGCCGAGGTTCTTCAGCGCCCCGCCCTGCACCACGTAGCCGACGTCGGTGTCGCGCTCCCACTCCTTGCCGTCGCCCTGGCCATTGAGCAGGTCGATGTTGTCGCCGCGCAGGTAGCGCGTCATCAGGCTCAGCCCGGGCAGGCCCAGGGCGGCGAAGTTGTAGTCGTAGCGCAGTTGCCAGGAGCGTTCGTCCTTGTTGGCGAAGTCGCCGATCTGCACGTAGTTGACCAGGTACGGGTCGGTGCCGGCCAGGTAGGCGAAGCCGGTGTCGCCGGCCATGCGCTGGTAGCCCAGGCCGAAGGCGTGGTTGTCCAGCCTGTAGGTGAACATCGCATTGAGCGCGCGGTTGTCGACGTTGCTGCCGCCGTCGTCGCTGGAGCGCGCCCAGCGGATGTCGGACTTCAGCGACTGGCCCGCGGCGATCGGCAGGACGTGCACCAGAGCCAGGTAGTGCTGGCGGTAGAGGTCTTCGAGATTGGCGTAGTGGTAGCTGGTGCTGAGGTTTTCGCTCCAGCGGTAGGTGCCGCCGGCCAGGTTGAAGCGGTCGCTGGTGAGGTGGCTGCCGGCGCTGATGTTGCGCTTGTTGCCGCGGGTGACGCCGAGGTCCTCGGCGTTGGACGAATCGCGCTGCTTGACCTGGCGCAGCTGGCCGGCCTGCAGGTCGAGGTCGTCGAGTTCCTTCGACTCCACCAGCGCGCCCTGGAAGGTCTGCGGCAGCAGGCGGGTGTCGTTGTACTGCACCACCGGCAGCTTGGGCAGCAGGGTGCCGACCTTCAGCGTGCTGCGGGACAGGCGCAGCTTGGCGGTCAGGCCCAGGTCGCTGTAGTCGTCGGCGGCGCGGCGGTCGCTGGCCGAGTACGGCAGCAGGCCGGAGCCGGAGCGGTCGGGGCTGGAGTCGAGCTTCAGGCCCAGCAGGCCCAGGGCGTCGACGCCCACGCCGACGGTGCCCTCGGTGTAGCCGGATTCGTAGCGCAGCAGGAAGCCCTGCGCCCACTCCTCCGAGTAGGACTGCGTCGCGCCGGACTGGCGGTAGTCGCGGTTGAAGTAGAAATTGCGCATTTCGAGGCTGGCCTTGCTGTCGGCCAGGAAGTCGGCATGGGCGAACAGGGGCAGCAGCGCCAGTCCGGGGGCCAGCACAGGGGTACGGCGAATCTTCATTGTTGTTGTTTCTTTGCAGGGGTGTTGGCGAAACGCCGGGCCGGAGGTGTCCGGCCCGGCAAGGGGTGGGCTGGGGCTCAGACGGCCTTTTCCAGCGCCGGGACGAGCTCGAACAGGTCGCCCACCAGGCCGTAGTCGGCGACCTGGAAGATCGGCGCCTCCTCGTCCTTGTTGATGGCGACGATGACCTTGGAGTCCTTCATGCCCGCCAGGTGCTGGATGGCACCGGAGATGCCCACCGCTACGTAGAGCTGGGGCGCGACTATCTTGCCGGTCTGGCCGACCTGCATGTCGTTGGGCACGAAGCCGGCGTCGACCGCGGCGCGGGAGGCACCGACGGCGGCGCCGAGCTTGTCGGCCAGGGCGTAGAGGAGCTTGAAGTTGTCGCCGTTGCCCATGCCGCGGCCACCGGAGACCACGATCTTGGCAGCGGTCAGTTCCGGACGGTCGGACTTGGCCAGCTGTTCACCGAGGAACGCCGAAAGGTCGGCATCGAAGACCTCGCCCAGCGCCTCGATGCTCGCGTTGCCGCCTTCGGCAGCGACGGCGTCGAAACCGGTGGTGCGCACGGTGATGACCTTGACCGGCGCCGAGGACTGCACGGTGGCGATGGCGTTGCCGGCGTAGATCGGGCGCTTGAAGGTGTCGGCGCTGACCACGTCGATGATCTCGGAGACCTGGTCGACATCCAGCAGCGCGGCCACGCGCGGCAGGTAGTTCTTGCCGCTGGTGGTGGCCGGGGCCAGCACGTGGCTGAAGTTCTGGGCGATGGAAACCACCAGCGGCGCGATGTTCTCCGGCAGCTGGTGGGCATAGGCGGCGTCGTCGGCGACCAGCACCCTGGCAACGCCCGCGATCTTGGCGGCGGCTTCGGCCACGGCGCCGACGTTCGCGCCGGCGACCAGCACGGCGATGTCACCGCCGATCTTCTGCGCGGCAGCGACGGTATTCAGGGTGGCGGCAGCCAGCGCGCCATTCGAATGCTCTGCAATAACCAAAACAGCCATCAGATCACCTTCGCCTCGTTCTTCAGTTTCTCGACCAGTTCAGCCACGGACTTGACCTTGATGCCGGCGCTGCGGGCAGCCGGAGCTTCCACTTTCAGGGTCTTCACGGTGGAAGCGGTGGAAACGCCGAGGGCGTCCGGGGTCACCACGTCCAGCGGCTTCTTCTTCGCTTTCATGATGTTCGGCAGCGACGCGTAGCGCGGCTCGTTCAGGCGCAGGTCGGTGGTGACGATCGCTGGCAGACTCAGCGCGACGGTTTGCAGGCCGCCGTCAATCTCACGGGTGACCTTGACCTGATCGCCAGCCACTTCGACCTTGGAGGCGAAGGTGCCCTGGGCGTAGCCGGTCAGCGTGGCCAGCATCTGGCCGGTCTGGTTGTTGTCGCTGTCGATGGCCTGCTTGCCGAGGATGACCAGCTGCGGCTGCTCTTTGTCGACCACGGCCTTCAGGGCCTTGGCGATGGCCAGGGAATTCAGTTCTTCGTTGCTCTCGACCAGGATGGCGCGGTCGGCGCCCAGTGCCAGGGCGGTGCGCAGCTGTTCCTGGGCAGCGCCGGGGCCGACCGAGACCACCACGACCTCACTGGCGACGCCCTTCTCCTTCAGGCGCACGGCCTCTTCCACGGCGATCTCGCAGAAGGGGTTCATGGACATCTTCACGTTGGCGAGGTCGATGCCGGAGTTGTCCGCCTTGACGCGGACCTTGACGTTGTAATCGACCACGCGCTTTACCGCGACCAATACCTTCATTCGATTCTCCTCTTGGTTGCAGGTGCGTAGGGCGAATAACCGTTCGCGGTTATCCGCCGTCTGACCTTGGTCACGCGATGCTCCGAGGTCGGGCCCGGAGCGCCCCGGACAGGCGCTCCGGAATGGCCTCGGCAGCGGGATGGGTTCGCGAGCAAGCTCGCTCCTACGAAGAGCAGGTATCTCCCTGCAGGAGCGAGCTTGCTCGCGAACACGTCACAGGCCGCCCTCAGCCCTCGCCGAGCTGCTCGATCACGCCCTTGGCCTTGAGCTCGGCCAGGCGCGCCTCGTCCAGCCCCAGCCGGCGCCTGAGCACTTCGTCGGTGTGCTCGCCGAGCATGGGCGCCGGGCGCTGGTATTGCACCGGCGTCTCGGACAGCTTGAGCGGGCTGCCGACCATCCTGAAGCCGGGGTTGAGGGCGTGGGGAATCTCCACCAGCATGTCCCGCGCCAGCACCTGCGGCTCGTCCAGGGCGCGGCCGATGTCGTTGATCACGCCGACCGGCACCTTGACCGCGTGGATGCGGGCCACCCAGTTGTCGGCGCTGTCCTTGCGGAAGTGCTCGGCCAGCTGGCCGACGATGGCCTCGCGGTTGCGCACGCGGTCGGCGTTGCGGGCGAAGCGCGGGTCCCTGGGCAGCTCGGGCAGGCCGATGGCCTCGCACAGGGCGACGAACTGGCTGTCGTTGCCGCAGGCGATGATGAAATCCCGGTCGCTGCCGGAGAACACCTGGTACGGCACGATGTTGACGTGGGCGTTGCCCTGCCGCCCCGGCGAGCGGCCGGTGGCGAGGTAGTTCTGGCTCTGGTTGCCGAGCATGGCCACCTGCACGTCCAGCAGGGCCATGTCGCAGTGCTGGCCGCGGCCGGTCTTCTCCCGCGCCAGCAGCGCGGCCTGGATGGCGACCACCGAGTACAGCCCGGTCATCACGTCGGACACCGCCACGCCGACCTTCTGCGGGCCGGCGCCGGGCACCCCGTCCTTCTCGCCGGTGATGCTCATCAGCCCGCCCATGCCCTGGATAATGAAGTCGTAGCCGGGCTCCTCGGCACGCGGCCCGGTCTGGCCGAAGCCGGTGATGGAGCAGTACACCAGGCGCGGGTTGAGCTGCGACAGGCTCGCGTAGTCCAGCCCGTACTTGGCCAGCGAGCCGGCCTTGTAGTTCTCGATCAGCACGTCGCATTCGCCGGCCAGCGCGCGCACCAGCGCCTGGCCCTCGGGGGTGGCCAGGTTCAGCGCCACCGACAGCTTGTTGCGGTTGGTCGACTGGTAGTACGACGCCTCGGGGCTGTCCGCGCCGTCCGCCGCCTTCATGTAGGGCGGGCCCCAGCCGCGAGTGTCGTCGCCCACGCCGGGCCGTTCGATCTTGATCACCTCCGCGCCCAGGTCGGCCAGTATCTGGCCGCACCAGGGGCCGGCCAGGACGCGGCTGAGGTCGAGTACGCGGTATCCGCTCAAAGCACCCATCTTCATATCCTCACTGGCGCGTTCACACGCGCTCGATAACCATGGCGAGCCCCTGGCCCACGCCGATGCACAGGCTGACCACCGCATAGCGTTGACCACTGCGTTGCAGTTGTCGCGCCACGCTCAGCGCCAGCCGCGCGCCGGAAGCCCCCAGCGGGTGGCCGACGGCGATGGCGCCGCCGTTGGGGTTGACCCGCGGGTCGTCGAAGGCCACGCCCAGGCCGCTCAGGCAGCCCAGCACCTGGGAGGCGAAGGCCTCGTTGATCTCGATGATGTCCATGTCGGCGAGGCCCAGGCCGGCGCGCGCCAGCGCCTTGTTGATCGCCTCGACCGGGCCGACGCCCATGATGCGCGGCGCCACCCCCGCCGCCGCTGCGGAAAGGATCCGCGCCAGCGGCTGGAGCCCATGGCGCTCGCCAGCCGCCGCCGAGCCGATCAGCAACGCCGCCGCGCCATCGTTCACCCCCGAGGCATTGCCGGCGGTGACCACGCCGCCCTCGAACAGCGGCTTCAGGCGCGCCAGCGCCGCTTCGTCGGAGTCCGGGCGCGGGTGCTCGTCCTGCTCGATCACCTTCGGCGGCGTCTTGCGCCCGGTGGGCACGCTCACCGGGACGATCTCGCCGGCGAAGAAGCCCGCCTGGCGGGCCGCCTCGTAGCGCGCCTGGGACGCCGCGGCGAAGCGGTCGGCCTGCTCGCGGCCGATGGCGTATTCGCGGGCCACGTTGTCGCCGGTCTGCGGCATGCTGTCGTTGCCGAACTCGGCGACGATCCGCGGGTTCGGGAAGCGCGCGCCTATGGTGCTGTCGAACACCGCCAGGTCGCGGCTGTAGGCCGCCTCGGCCTTGGCCATGACGAAGGGCGCGCGGGACATGCTTTCGACGCCGCCGGCGACGAACAGCTCGCCCTCGCCGCAGGTCACCGCCCGCGCGGCGTCGATGACGGCGGCCAGGCCGCTGGCGCACAGGCGGTTGACCGTCTGGCCCGGCACCGTCACCGGCAGCCCGGCCAGCAGCGCGGCATGGCGCGCGACGTTGCGGCTGTCCTCGCCGGCCTGGTTGGTGTTGCCGAGGATCACGTCCTCGATGGCGTCGCCCGGCACGCCGTGGCGGGCGAGCAGTTCACGGATGACGTGGGCCGCCAGGTCGTCCGGGCGCACCGGCGCCAGGGCCCCGGCATGGCGGCCGAAGGGGGTTCGCAGGCCGGCGTAGATAAAGGCGTTGAGCATGGAAGTCTCCTTGGATCGGGTAAGCGCCGGGCCTCAGCCCAGCGCGGGCTCGGCATGGCGCAGCGACAGCCCCAGCGCGGCGCGGCGGCGCAGCCAGGGGCCGGGGCGGTAGCGGGCATCGCCGGTCAGGTCGGTCATGCGTTCCAGTATCGTCAGCAGCCGCGCGGCGCCGACGCCGTCGCCCCAGGCCAGCGGCCCCTGCGGGTAGCCCAGGCCGCGGCGCACGCCCTCGTCCAGGTCGTCGACGCTGGCGATGCGCTGCTGGACGATGTCGCCGGCCAGGTTGACGATCAGCGCCAGCACGCGCTGGGCGACGAAGCCGACGCTGTCGTTGATCAGCGTGACGCCCACGCCATCGGCGGCCAGCAGCGCATGGGCGGCATCGCGCATGGCCGGGGCGGTCGCCGGGTTCTGCATCAGGCAGCGGTGGCGCTGCAGGTCGAGCAGCGGGTCGATGCACAGGGTGCGCGCCGGGTCGGTGCCGAAACGCAGGCTCGCAGTGGTCGCGTCGATGCCGTAGGGGGCCAGTAGGCAGAGGGCTTCGCTGCTCGGCGCGTTGCCCTGCTCCAGGCGCGTGCCCAATTTTTCCAGCAGCGCGGCCAGCCGCTGGCGATCCTCGTCGTTCTCGGCGCCGAGCCACACCGGCGGCAGCGCCGCCACCCGCGGCACCGGCTGCGGCGCCGGCGGGTCGATCATCCGCCCGTCCTCGTAGCGGTAGAAGCCGCGGCCCACCTTGCGCCCCACGAAGCCGGCCTCGAGCATCCGCCGGGTGAGCGCCGCGGGCCGGTAGCGCGGCTCCTGGTAGAACTGGTTGTAGATGGACTCGATCACCGGGTGCGAGACGTCCAGCGCGGTCAGGTCGAACAGCTCCAGCGGCCCCATGCGGAAGCCCAGGCCCTCGCGCAGGATGCGGTCGATGTCGGCCGGCTCGGCGATGCCTTCCTTGAGCATCTGCAGCGCCTCGGTGCTGTAGGCGCGCCCGGCGTGGTTGATGATGAAGCCGGGGGTGTCCTTGGCGCGGATGCCGCGGTGGCCCATGCGCGCGGCGAGCGCCTGCAGGCGGTCGCCCACCTGCGGGTCGCTGGCCAGGCCGTCGATCACCTCGACCACCTTCATCAGCGGCACCGGGTTGAAGAAGTGGAAGCCCGCCACCCGCTCGGGGTGCTTGCAGCCACGGGCGATGCTGGTGACCGACAGCGACGAGGTGTTGGTCGCCAGGATGCAGTCGGCGGCGACCACCGCCTCCAGCTCGGCCAGCAGCGCCTGCTTGGCGTCCAGGCGTTCGACGATGGCCTCGACCACCAGCTCGGAATCGGCCAGCTCGGCCAGGGAGCCCGCGACCAGCAGGCGGGCCAGGGTGGCGTCGGCTTCCCCGGCGCTGATCTTGCCCTTCTCCGCCAGCTTGCCGAGGGTGCGCCCGAGGTTGTCGCGCGCCGATTGCGCGGCACCCTCGCGGGCGTCGAAGAGTTTCACCCGGATGCCGGCCTGGGCAGCGATCTGGGCGATGCCGCTACCCATCACACCGGTGCCGACGATGGCCATGCGTTGGATGTCACGCGTCATGGGTCATTCCCCCTGGAAGCTGGCTTGGCGTTTTTCGAGGAAGGCGGCGGCGCCCTCCTTCTGGTCCCTGGAATCGAACAGCAGCTGGAAGGCCTTGCGCTCCAGGGTCAGCGCGCTGTCCAGCGGCAGGTCGGCGCCGGCGAGCATCACTTCCTTGATCTGCGCCACGGCCAGCGGCGGCAGCGCGGCGATCTCGGCGGCCAGTTCCAGGGCACGCGGCAGGGTCTGCGCATCACCGACCACCTCGCTGACCATGCCCATCGCCAGGGCCTCCGGCGCCTTGACCAGGCAGCCGGTCAGGGCCAGGCGCATGGCCTGGAACTTGCCCACCGCGCGGATCAGCCGCTGGGTGCCGCCGGCGCCGGGCATCAGGCCGAGCTTCACCTCCGGCTGGCCGAAGCGGGCCGACTCGCCGGCGACGATGATGTCGCAGTGCATGGCCAGCTCGCAGCCGCCGCCCAGGGCGAAGCCGTTCACCGCCGCGATCACCGGTTTGGGGCAGCGGCCGATGGCCTCCCACAGCAGCTCGGTGTGCCGGCGGTACATCTCGATGGGGCTGGCCTGGGCGAACTCGCGGATGTCCGCGCCCGCCACGAAGCATTCCTCGCCCCCGGTCAGGACGATGGCCCGCACCTGGCCGTCGTCGGCCAGCGCGCGGAAGTGCTCGGCCAGTTGCTGGCGCACGGCGGCGTTGAGGGCGTTGCGGGCTTCGGGGCGGTCGATGCGGACCACCGCCACGCCATCGGCCTGGAGGGTTCGGTGGACCACGCTGGGGTGCTGGGTGCTCATGCTCGTTCGGGCCTCAGTCTTGTTTCGTCTGACGAAACTACATTCCGTATTTCAAATCAATCATAGTGATCCTCTCTCGACGCTGTAAACGGCATCTGTTCGGATAAGTTATTTTTACCTTTAAAAACAATAAGTTGATAAATATATCAGCGACAATTTTACGCAGACCGGAAAACCCTTTATAATTTCGTCTGACGAAACTGAATTTTATTTTATTGATTTTCTCGGAAAAGGGGTTCTACCATGCGCCGCAACAAGACGGAGCTGGATTCGGCTGCGCCGACGAAAAACGAAGGTGAGATCGGCCTGCTGGAACGGGGGATGTTCGACCCCGCCACGGCACTGAGCGAGGAGGAGAACAGCGGCCAGTTCGTCACGGCCCTGGCTCGCGGCCTGGAAATCCTGCGGTGCTTCACGCCACGGGAAAACGTGCTGAGCAACCAGGACCTGGCGCGCAAGACCAGCCTGCCCAAGCCGACCGTGACGCGCCTGACCAACACCCTGATGCGCCTGGGCTGCCTCAAGCGCGAGGTGCACTCGGGCAAGTACCAGCTGGACGTCGGCGTGCTGGGCTTCGGCTACGCGATGCTGTCGAACCTGTCGATCCGCGCGGTGGCCCACCCGCTGATGGAGGAACTGGCCAACCACGCCCAGGCGGCGGTGGCCATGGCCGCCCGCGACCGCCTGCAGATGGTGTACCTGGACGTGGTCCAGGGCCAGGGGAACATGACGATGCGCCGGCAGATCGGCAGCTACCTGCCGCTGGCGGTGAGCTCGGTGGGCCGCGCGTGCCTGGCGGCGATGCCGGAGAACGAACGGGAGTTCCTGCTCGACCACATCCGCGAGCGCGAACCGGAACACTGGCCGGCCATCCGCAAGGGCCTGGACCGCGCCTTCAGGGACTTCACCGACTACGGCTACTGCCTGTCGATCGGTGAATGGCACCGCGACGTCAACTCCGTCGCCGTGCCCTTGGTACATCCGCAGTACGGGCTGCTGGCCTTCAACTGCGGCGGCCCGAGCTTCCAGCTGCCACGCGAGAAGCTCGAGGACGACATCGGGCCCCGCCTGATCAACATGGTCAACAACATAGGTGCCGCCGCTCGCTGATGCTCGGGTGACGGTGCCCTGCCAGACAGGCCCGCCCGGCGGGCCCTTGAGGAGAGCACATGATCCGAGACCCAGAGACGCTGCAGATACTTCTGGATTCCATCCACCAGTTCGTCGACGAGGTGCTGATACCGCGCGAGAACGAAGTCGCGGAAACCGACGCCATTCCCCAGGACATCATCGAGCAGATGCGCGAGATGGGCCTGTTCGGCCTGACCATCCCCGAGGAATTCGGCGGCCTGGGCGTCACCATGGAAGAAGAGGTGAACATCACCTTCGAACTGGGACGCACCTCCCCCGCCTTCCGCTCCTACATCGGCACCAACAACGGCATCGGCTCCATCGGCATCCTGATCGACGGCACGCCGGAGCAGAAGAGCCACTACCTGCCCAGGCTCGCCAGCGGCGAGCTGCTCAGCTCGTTCTGCCTGACCGAGCCGGACGCCGGCTCCGACGCGGCCTCGCTGAAGACCAGCGCCGTGCGCGACGGCGACCACTACGTGCTCAACGGCACCAAGCGCTTCATCACCAACGCCCCGCACGCCGGCATCTACACCGTGATGGCGCGCACCAACCCCGAGATCAAGGGCTCCGGCGGCATCAGCGCGTTCATCGTCGAGCGCGGCACCCCGGGCATCTCCCTGGGCAAGCCGGACCACAAGATGGGCCAGAAGGGCGCACACACCAGCGACGTCATCTTCGACAACGTGCGCGTGCCGGCCAGCCAGCTGATCGGCGGCGTCGAGGGCGTGGGCTTCAAGACCGCCATGAAGGTACTCGACAAGGGCCGCCTGCACATCGCCGCGCTCAGCGTCGGCGCCGCCGAGCGCATGCTCGACGACGCCCTGCGCTACGCCCTGGAGCGCAAGCAGTTCGGCAAGCCGATCGCCGAGTTCCAGCTGATCCAGGCGATGCTCGCCGACAGCAAGGCGGAAATCTACGCCGCCCGCTGCATGGTGCTGGACGCCGCGCGCAAGCGCGACGAAGGCCGCAACGTCAGCACCGAGGCCTCCTGCGCGAAGATGTTCGCCACCGAGATGTGCGGCCGCGTCGCCGACCGCTGCGTGCAGATCCACGGCGGCGCCGGCTACGTCAGCGAGTACGCCATCGAGCGCTTCTACCGCGACGTGCGGCTGTTCCGCATCTACGAAGGCACCACGCAGATCCAGCAGGTGGTCATCGCCCGCAACATGATCCGTGAGGCCACGCACTGAAGACCCCTCGCCGCCCTGCCCCGCCGGGCGGCGAGCCGCAGGCTTACCGACGGGCCGGAAGCGCCGGCCCACGAATAAATACAACAGGTAGTTCGCCCATGGAAACCACTGCTTCGACCACCCAAGCGACCACCCAGAGCAAGACCTGGGTGATCGTGTTCCTGTTCTGCTTCATCGGCCTGCTGATCGACGGCGCCGACCTCATGCTGCTGTCCTACAGCCTCACCAGCCTGAAGGCCGAGTTCGGCCTGAGCAACGTCCAGGCCGGCAGCCTGGGCAGCTTCACCCTGGCCGGCATGGCCATCGGCGGCATCTACGGCGGCTGGGCGTGCGACCGCTTCGGCCGGGTGCGCACCGTGGTCTGGACCATCGTCCTGTTCTCCGTCGGCACCGCCATGCTGGGCCTGACCCACAGCTACTGGCAGTTCGCCGCGGCGCGCTTCGTCGCCTCCCTGGGCCTGGGCGCGCTCTACGTCGCCTGCAACACCCTGATGGCCGAATACGTGCCCACCAGGTACCGCACCACGGTGCTGGGCACCCTGCAGGCGGGCTGGTCGGTGGGCTACATCGTCGCCACCCTGCTGGCCGGCTGGATCCTGCCGAGCTACGGCTGGCGCTACCTGTTCTACGTCGCGATCATCCCGGTCGTGCTGGCGGTGGCCATGCGCCGCCTGGTGCCGGAGCCGGCCGCCTGGCTGGAAGCCCAGGCCGAGCGCAAGCGGCGCAAGGCCATGGGCCTGCAGGAAGTCGCCGAGAAGAAGCCCGAAGGCGCGTTCCGCATGATCTTCGGTGACCGCCGCGCCCGCAGCATGTTCATCTTCTGGTCGCTGACCGCGGGCTTCCTGCAGTTCGGCTACTACGGCGTGAACAACTGGCTGCCGTCCTACCTGGAAACCGAGATGGGCATGAACTTCAAGTCCATGACCGCCTACCTGGTGGGCACCTACGCGGCGATGATCCTCGGCAAGGTCCTGGCCGGCGTCGCCTCGGACTGGCTGGGCCGGCGCAAGGTGTTCGCCTTCGGCGCCCTGGGCACCGCGGTGTTCCTGCCGGTGATCGTGCTCTACCACAGCCCCGAGGCGATTCTCTGGATGCTGGTGGTGTTCGGCTTCCTCTACGGCATCCCCTACGGCGTCAACGCCACCTACATGACCGAGAGCTTCGCCGCCCGCTACCGCGGCACCGCCGTGGGCGGCGCCTACAACATCGGTCGCATCGGCGCGGCCATCGCCCCGGCGGCCATCGGCTTCCTGGCCACCCAGGTGTCCATCGGCGCGGGCTTCCTGGTCATGGGCGCCGCCTACTTCGTCTGCGGCATCATTCCCGCCCTGCTGATCCGCGACAAGCAGTTCGACCCGCAGAGCGAGTGACCTGTGAAAGGCCCGGCGCCGCAACGGCGCCGGGCCCCATGCCGCCAGGCACGGGCATGCCGCCGGCGACTGCCGGCCCCGGCGGCAGCGGCGCTAGGCCCTGGCCCTGCGCAAACGCAACCCGCGCCGGCGTTCCAGCCAGCGGAACATCGCCCAGGCATACACCGACACCGCCAGGAACAGCGCCAGGCGCACGGCGAAGGCGCGGTAGACGTCCTGCCCCGCCGCGCTGTCCTGCACCGACTGGCCGAGCAGGATCAGCTGGGTGGTCAGGCAGCTCATCCAGAACCCCGGCCCCTGCCGCGTCGCCACCACCGCATAGAGCCGGCGCGCCTGCAGCAGGGCGAACAGCAGCACCCAGAGGAAGAACATCCACAGGTGGGCGAACAGGCTCAGGGCGCTCCAGGCGGCTATGGCCAGGGCGCCGGCCAGCAGGGTCGAGCCGATCAGCTCGCGGCCGGCCTGGCGCGCGCTGGTCTCGCAGCTCTGCTGGCCGAGGCTGACGGCCTTCATCACCAGCGGCATGAAGCGGTCCGGCGCGATCAGCGCCAGGAGGAAGGCCGGCAGCACGATCAGGGTGGCGCGCAGGGCGATCCAGGCGCTGTCCTCGGCGGCCGGCAGGGGTGGCGCCGGTAGCGACGGCGCGTCCGCAGGCTCGGGGAACAGGACGTGCGCCAGGGTCACGCTCAGCGCCGCCAGCAGCATGCCCTTGGCCATGGCCTCGACCACCGCCAGGGCCAGGCCGAAGTCGCTGGCACCGGCGGCCGAGACCATGCTCAGGCCGATCACCAGGAAGTTGGCCAGCAGCGCGTTGCCGCCGCGCAGGGCATAGCGGAAGCAGAGGAACAGCCCCAGGCCGACCAGCAGCACCCCGCTGGCCGGGGTGTGCACCAGCAGCGGGATCAGCAGCAGGCCGCTGCCGGCGCTGCACAGCACCAGCAGCGCCAGGGCCGGCGCCAGGCGCAGGGGCAGCGGCTGGCTGCGCAGGGCCAGCAGCAACAGGGCGAAGATCGGCGCCAGGATGGGCACCGGCAGCCCCAGGCCGAAACTGGCCGCCAGGCACGAGGCGGTGCCCCAGGCCAGGCGCAGCGCGCGCCGGCGGCGCAATTCAATAGGCATAGGACACCCAGCTCATGAACCACATGAACAGGCGGCCGAGCAGGTTCAGCGGGTTGCCCTCCCCGGTCAGCGCCATCACCTCGGCCTGGCCCCCCACCCGCAGGTTGGCGCTGTCGGCCAGTTCGTCGCGGTCGAGCTCGACGATCACCGGGAAGCGCTGCGCCGGGCGCAGCCACTCGCGGCTGTTCTGCACCGTCGGCAGGCTGCCCGGCGGCGTGCTCTGGCCGACGCTGACGCCGTAGCCGATGCTGCGCACCCGGCCGTGGAAGAGCTCGCCGGGGCGCGCGTCGAGCACCACCAGCACGGGGGCGCCAGGGCGCAGGCGGCCGAGGTTGTTCTCGGTCATGTCGGCGCTGATCCACAGGTCGTGGATGGCGATCAGCGTCATCACCGGGCTGCCGGCGCCGACGTAGTGGCCGACGTCGGTGCGCAGGTCGGTGATCAGCCCGTCCGACTCGGCCCGGACCAGGGTGCGCTGCAGGTCCAGGCGGGCCTTCTCGACGGTGGCGGCGGCGCTGCGCAGCTGGGCGTTGTCGCTGTCCTGGCCGCCCTGCTGCTCGCGGGCCCGCTCCACCTCGGCGCGGGCCGCGGCGACCTGGCTGGCCGCCTGCTCGCGGAGCGCCTGGGCGCTCTCCAGGCGGCGCACCGACACCGTGCCCGGGTCCTCGCGGTACAGCCGCTGCAGGCGCTCGCTGTCCTGCCGGGCCTTGCGCTCGTTGGCCTGGGCCGCAGCCAGCGAGGCCCGTGCGGCGTCGATGCCGGCGGTGTTGGCGCCGATCTGCCGGCGCACCGTGTCCAGGTCCGCCTCGGCGCGGGCCAGGGCGATGCGGTACTGCTCCTGGTCCAGCTCGAAGAGCACCTCGCCCTTGCGCACTTCCTGGTTGTTGCCCACCGCCACCCGCTTCACCTGGCCGGCCACCTCGGCCGTCACCGGCACCACGTAGGCCTGCACCCGCGCCTGCTGGGTGTAGGGCGTGAAGCGGTCGGCCAGCAGGTACCAGGCCAGGCTCAGGGCGATCACCAGCATTACCCCGCGCACGCCGCGCTCCGGGGCCGGGGCCGGGGCGGCGGGCTCGGGGGCCGGCGGGGACGGGTTCGCGGGGCTGTCGGTCATGGCGCCTCACCTCGTTCCTGGGCTGTGGGGGCCGGCGCGTCCAGCAGCTCGCCCCAGTCGGTGCGCCCCTGCATCTGCCGGCGGGTGGCCGCGTCGACCAGGGCGCGGCTGTCGTCCCAGCCGCCACCGAGGGCCTTGTACAGGGCCACCAGGCCGCCCACCGCGTTGCCGCGGCTGACCAGGTAGCCGTCCTGCTGCTGCAACAGCAGCTGCTGGGCATCCAGCACCCGCTGGAAGTCGGCGAAGCCTTCGCGGTACTGCGCGCTGGCCAGGTTCAGCGAGCGCTCGGCGGCCTGCGCCGCGTCCTGACGGATGCGCGCGCTGTCCAGGGCGCGGACCAGGCCGCTGGCGGCGTCGTCGGCCTCGCGCGCGGCCTGGCGCACGTCCTGCTGGTACAACTCGATCAGCTGCTGCAGGCGGGCGTCCTCCACGCGCACGGCATTCCTGCGCCGGCCATGGTCCAGCGGGTTCCACAGCAGGCTGGGGCCGGCGGCGAGGTCGAAGCTGTCGGGCAGGTTGTGCGCCGAGACGAAGCTCCAGCCGATGCTGCCCAGCAGGCTCAGCGCGGGGTACAGGTCGGCCTCGGCGACGCCGACCAGCGCCGATTGCGCGGCCACCGCCCGCTCGGCGGCGCGGATGTCCGGGCGGCGCAGCAGCAGGCTGGCCGGCACGTCCTGCAGCACCGCGCGGTCGGGCAGCGGCAGTTGGCCGCGGCGCGCGTCCAGTTCCGGCATCGGCCCCGGCGGGCGGCCGACCAGGGCGCAGAGGGTGTTGCGCAGGGCGTTCACCTGGTTCTCGAACTCGGGGATGGTCGCCTGGGTCGCCAGGTACTGGGTGCGCGCCTGTTGCCAGTCCAGCTCGTCGTTCTCGCCATGGCGGAACAGCCGTTCGGTGATCTGGAGGCTGCGCGCCTGGCGCCGGGCGTTCTCCCGGGCGATGTCCAGGCGCGCCTCGGCGGTGCGCAGGGCGAAGTAGGTGTCCGCCACCTGGGCGCGCAGCAGCACCTGGGCGTCGGCGTAGTTGGCGCCGGAGGCGAAGTAGGCGGCGTCGGCGGCCTCGATGGCACGGCTGAAGCGGCCCCAGAAGTCGATTTCCCAGCCGATGTCGAAGCCCGCGCTGGACTGCCAGAACACCGAGTCCTGCGCACCCGGGCCGGACTGGTCGCGCTTGAGGTAGAGGCTCTCGCCGCGCAATTGCTGCAGTTGCGGGTAGCGCCCGGTGCGGACGATGGCCAGTTGCGCGCGTGCCTCGGCCACGCGCAGCCCGGCCACGCGCAGGTCGCCGTTGTGGGCGTCGGCCTCGTCGATCAGGGCCTCCAGGGTGGGGTCGGCGAACACCGCCCACCAACGGCGCAGGTCCGGGCTGGCCACCACGTGGCCGGCCTGCTCCAGGGCCGGCGTGTTCCAGTGCTCCACCCAAGGCGTGGGCGGCGTGCGGTGGTCCGGCCCGACCTGGGTACAGCCGGCGAGCAACAGGCACAATAGGCTGGCGCGTCGGCCCATGGGCGATTCCCGCCGGGTCAATCCGGCTGCCCGGGGTCGGCCGGCGCGTCCTGTTCGTCCACCCACTGCCAGAACAGGTTGTAGGCCACCGCCAGGATCACCGGGCCGAGGAACAGGCCGATGATGCCCTGCACCACCATGCCGCCCAGCGCGCCGAGCAGCACCACCGGCATCGGCACGTCGACGCCGCGCCCCAGCAGCAGCGGCTTGAGCACGTTGTCGGCCAGGCCCGCGACCAGGCTGTAGACGGTGAAGACGATGGTCGCCAGCGCCACGCCCTGGGTGCCCAGCACGTAGGCGATCACCGGCAGGGTGACCAGCGTCGCCGGCAACTGCACGATGCCCAGCAGCAGCACGACCAGGGCGAGGATGCCCGCGCCCGGCACGCCGATGGCGACGAACCCAACGCCCACCAGCAGCATCTGGATGAAGGCGATGCCGATCACCCCCTGGGCCACTGCGCGGATGGTGGCGGTGCACAGGGTGACGATGCGCGGGCCGCGCTCGGGCCCGGAAACCCGCGTGGCGATGCGCTGGGCCGCGTGGTGGCCGCGCTCGCCATAGGCCATGCAGATGCCGGCGATGATCAGCGCCGCGACGAACAGCAGGAAGGCCGCGCCGACGTTGGCCAGCGCCCCCAGCAGCGCGCGGCCGCTGCCCTTGAGGTGCGGCAGCAGGCGCTGCAGCGCGCTGGTGAGGTCGCCGGAGGCCGACAGCCAGGCCTGGTGCAGGCGCGGCCCCACCAGCGGCCAGCCGGCCACCGCGTCGGGCGGTGCCGGCAGGCTCCAGTCGCCGCTGCGCAGCAGGGCCAGCAACTGCTCCAGCGAGTCGCCCAGGGACACCAGCAGCAGGTAGACCGGCACCAGCAACAGGGCCAGCGCCAGCAGCACGATCAGCGTCGCGGCGCGGCCGTCGCGCCCGCCCAGGCGTTGCCGCAAGCGGCACTGCAGCGGGTAGAGGGTCACCGCCAGGATCAGCGCCCAGAGCATCAGCTCCAGGAACGGCCGGAACACCTGGAAGGAAAAGGCCACCAGCACGGCGATGAGGCCGGCGCGGATGAACAGGTCGAGCAGGTCCCGCGACAGCCTGCCGTCCAGCCTGAAGCTCGGTTGCATGGTCATGCACTCCCCTCTGTGCCCGCGCCGCTAGGGCTCCCGCGGCAGTTCCGGCGGCATCGCCGGGTCGTCTTCTTCGTCGAAGGTGGCCTCGGCGGGCGCATCGCTCCCTCCACGGTGGAGGTCCGCCAGGCGTCGCTCTTCCTGTTTCTGGTAACCCCGCACCCAGGCCGCCGCCTGCGCCTCGTCCACGCCCAGGGCGAGCAAGGCGCGGCGGGCCATCTCCAGGCTGGAGTGGAAGGTCTCGCGCACCGGGCTCGCCCCCAGGTCCAGCAGCTGCAGCACGTGCTGGCGGTTGCGCGCGCGGGCGATCACCCGCGTGCCGGGATAGTGCCGGGCGATCACCTCGGCGGTGCGCAGGTTGCTCTGCGGGTCGTCGGTGGTGACGATGACCAGTTCGGCCTCGCCCACCCCGGCCGCGTGGAGGATTTCCGGGCGCGTGGGGTCGCCGTAGAAGACCGGCCCCCCGGGTACCTCGCGGCCCAGGGCCTGCACCGAGGTCTCCAGCGCCACCAGGGGAATGCCGCGGGCCTGCAACAGGCGGGCGATGACGCGGCCCATGCGGCCCATGCCGGCGATCACCACCCGCGGCGCCTGGTCCACCTCCGGCTCGGCCACCGGCGGGGCCCGTACCTCGGCGGCCGGCGCGCGCAGCTGCCGCGCCAGGGCGAGCATCAGCAGCGGCACCAGTGCCATCGACAGGGTGATGGCCAGCACCAGCAGGTCGTGCAGGCGCTGGTCGAGCAGGCGCTGCTCCAGAGCCAGCCTGAACACCACGAAGGCGAACTCGCCACCGGAAGCCAGGACCACGCCCAGGCAGACCGCCCCGGCATGTTCCAGGCCACCCGCCAGGCGCCCCATGGCATACAGCAGCGGCAGCTTGACGGCCACCAGCAGCAGGGTCAGGCCCAGCACCACCCAGGGTTCGCCCAGCAGCAGGCGCAGGTCGGCGGTCATGCCCACGCCGACGAAGAACAGCCCCAGGAACAGCCCCTTGAAAGGCTCGATCTGCGACTCCAGCTCGTGGCGGTATTCCGATTCGGCCATCAGCAGGCCGGCGAGGAAGGCGCCCAGGGCCATGGACACGCCGACGTGTTCCATGATCCAGGCGGTGCCCAGCACGATCAGCAGCGCCATGGCGGTGGCCAGCTCGCGCAGGCCGGGGCCCACCGCCCAGGTGAAGGCCGGGCGCAGCAGGTAGCGGCCACCGAGGATGACCAGGCCGACGCCGGCGGCCACCGCCAGGATCGGGCGCAGCCCGCCGCCGGCGTCGGCGGCATCGCCAGCCGAGGCCCCCAGCAGCGGCACCACGGCGATCAACGGGATGGCGGCGATGTCCTGGAACAGCAGGATGGCCACCGCCAGGCGGCCGTGGGGGCGGCCCAGTTCCTTGCGCTCGGCCAGCACCTGCAGGCCGAAGGCGGTGGACGACAGGGCCAGGCCCAGGCCCAGCACCACCGCCGCCGGCAGGCGCTGGCCGAGGGCCAGGGCGATGCCGCCCAGGAGCACGGCGGTGAGCAGCACCTGCAGCAGGCCGACGCCGAACAGCGCCCGGCGCATGCTCCACAGGCGCCGCGGGGACAGTTCCAGGCCGATGATGAAGAGCAGCATCACCACGCCGATTTCCGAGAGCCGGCTGACGTTCTGCGGGTTGTTCACCAGGCCCAGCACCGAGGGCCCGATGAGGATGCCGGCCAGCAGGTAGCCGGGCACCGCGCCCAGCTTCGCGCGCTGTGCCAGCGGCACCAGCAGGACCACGGCGAGCAGGAAGATCACCGTGGCCTGGAGCAGGCTCCCGTCATGGGGCATGGCTGCGTCTCCCGGCGGGCGTTGGGCTCAGAAGCGCTCGGCGACCATCCGGAACGGATAGGGAGCGGCCTTGTACTTGCCGATCCGCCCGCGCTTGGGCAGCTCGACGACCTCCTCGCGGGTGATGTCCTTGTAGGGGATCTGCGCCAGCAGGTGGCTGATGATGTTCAGCCGCCCGCGCCGCTTGTCCTCGGAGCGCGCCATGTACCAGGGGGCCCAGGAGGAATCCGAGGCGGCGAACATCTCGTCGCGGGCGCGGGTGTAGTCGTCCCAGCGGCCGTAGGACTTCAGGTCCATGGGCGACAGCTTCCACAGCTTGCGGCCGTCGTTGATGCGGTCCTGCAGGCGGCGCGTCTGCTCCTCGGCGCTGACTTCCAGCCAGTACTTGAGCAGGATGATCCCGGACTCGACCATCATCTTCTCGAACAGCGGCACCACGGCGAGGAACTTGCGCGACTGTTCCTCGGTGCAGAAGCCCATGACCCGCTCGACGCCGGCGCGGTTGTACCAGCTGCGGTCGAAGATCACCACCTCGCCGGCCGCCGGCAGGTGCGTCAGGTAGCGCTGGGCGTAGATCTGCGACTTCTCCCGCTCGGTGGGCGCCGGCAGCGCCACCACGCGGAACACCCGCGGGCTGACGCGTTCGGTGATGGCCTTGATGGTGCCGCCCTTGCCGGCGCCGTCGCGGCCCTCGAAGACCACGCAGACCTTGAGCCCCTCGGCCACCACCCACTCCTGGAGCTTTACCAGTTCCACGTGCAACTGCTTGAGTTCGGCTTCGTAGGTCTTGCGGTCGAGCCGCTGCGTTGCGTCGTCCTTCGCGTGTTTCCTGTCTTTCCTGGATTTGGCCATGAGGCCCTCCGTGCGCTGCCTTGGCCCCGTGCGGACGGCGCCCGCTCCTGCGGCGCCCGGTACGTGGGATGTCCTGGCTGAGTATGGATGATCCCTGGCGGTTTGCCGGCGGCCCGGGGGCCTTTTCGAACACTCGCCAGGTCGCCCGGGACGGACCGCCAGGCGGCATCGGGCACGCCGGTGCTTCTGTAATTCGTCGCCTCGCCCGCCTCCGCTCGTCGCCCGCCCTCGCGGCCGCCGGGATTCCCGTGTTTGCTCAATGGACCACTTCGCGAAGGAAGAGCCGCCATGCGACGCCCCACCCTTGTCCTGCTCACCGCCCTGCTCGCCCTGGCCGGCGCCGGCTGCAGCAGCCAGAGCTGCGAACCCGGACAGCCCCGCAGCACCAGCAGCGACACCGAGCGCGACACCCGGCAGCAGATCCCCCGCCAGCAGATCGACCCGCGGGTGCAGTCCATTCCCCGTTACTGAATGACGTAGGGCGCATAACCGTTCGCGGTTATCCGCCGCCGTCCGTGCCACCGGGGTGTCCGGCGTGGCCGGCAAATCCAATCGCGGACGGAGTCCGCTCCTACGACCGTGCTTCCCTGGCACCATTCGTTTGCGATTCGCGCCCATCGTAGGGCGCATAACCGTTCGCGGTTATCCGCCGTCGGCCGTGCCACCGGGGCGTCCGGCGTGGGCGGTGAATCCAATCGCGGACGGAGTCCGCTCCTACGTCCGTGCTTCCTGGAACCGTAGGAGCGGACTCTGTCCGCGATTCGGCGGATAACGCCGTAGGCGTTATCCGCCCTACGGGAAGCCCGGGAGCTTCGCGGTTTCGCATTACGCCGAACGGTCCCCTCTCCCGCTTGCGGGGGAGGGTTAGGGAGGGGGGCGGCGTCAGGGTTGGCAGAGGTGCGTGAGCGAAGTCCGTCCCCTCTCCCCAACCCTCTCCCTGAAGGGAGAGGGGGCTGTCCCGAGCAAGCGGATAACGCAGCGTCAGCCGGCAAACTCGTAGGGCGAATAACCGTTCGCGGTTATCCGCCGTTGGCCGATGCGCCCATGCACGACAAAAACGGCGGATAACGCCGTAGGCGTTATGCGCCCTACGGGTTTCCAGAGAAACAACCGAGCGCACCGGAACGCCCCTTCAGAAGGCCGAGCGAAACCCGCGCTCAGGAGGTCATGCGACATGGATGTCGCGAGAGCCCCGATGGGCTACAGGGACGTACCCTCGGGGCGGGCCTCCGTGGCGGGGGAATTCGTGAGGGTAGCCCGGCTCCATCGGGCCCGTATGTCGGGGCAAGCCTTTTTGGTTACTTTTGTGGCGACTGACAAAAGTGACTCGCCCGAGGGGGCGAAACAAAAAACATCCGAGCACTCGGAGCGGCGCGCTACACCAACCCCCCAAGCCAATTGGGTTATTCCCCTTCGGGCCAGCGCAAGCGCTGTTCGCGATGGAGCCGCGTCCCGCGTTCGCGGGAATGACGAGGTCGGGTTGGGAGCGCGGGACAAGGCTCCGCAAGTGAAGCCATCCCCCCACACCCCCAGCCACCTCACAACCGCCGGCCATTCAGCAGGAAGTGCGACAGCGCCGGGATCAGCAGCAGCGCGCCGAGCATGTTCCAGAGGAACATGAAGGTCAGCAGGATGCCCATGTCGGCCTGGAACTTGATCGGCGACCAGGCCCAGGTCACCACGCCGGCGGCCAGGGTCACGCCGACCAGCGCCACCACCTTGCCGGTGAAGATCACTGCCTGGCGGTAGGCCAGCGCCAGGGAGAAGCCGGCGCGCTGCAGTTGCAACTGCACGCTGAGCAGGTAGAGCGCGTAGTCCACGCCGATGCCGACGCCCAGGGCGATCACCGGCAGCGTCGCCACCTTCACGCCGATGCCGAGGAACACCATCAGCGCCTCGCAGAGCATGGAGGTCAGCACCAGCGGCAGCATGGCCACGAGGGTCGCGCGCCAGCTGCGGAAGGTGATCAGGCAGAACAGGCTGACCGCCGCGTAGATGTACAGCAGCATGGTGTGGTTGGCCTGGCGCACCACGCTGTTGGTCGCCGCCTCGATGCCGGCGCTGCCGGCGGCGAGGAGGAACTGGCGGTCCGGCGTGCCATTGGCCTTGGCGAAGTCTTCGGCGATCGCCGTCACCTCTTCCAGGGTCTTCGCCTTGTGGTCCCTGAGGAAAGCGATCACCGGCATCACCGAGCACTCGGTGTTGAACAGCTCCGGGGTGTTCACCGAGGCCTGCTGGGCCGAGTAGTTGAGCACGTCCTGGTTGCGCTGCAGGCTGGCGAACTTGGGATTGCCCTCGTAGGTGCCGGCGGTGATCTGCCGCACCGCGTCGGCCAGCGACACCGTCGCCTGCACCCCGGGGTGCTGCTGCAACGCCCAGCCCAGGCGGTCGGCGAGCACCAGCGTGCGGTAGTTCAGGCAACCTTCGGCCGGGGTTTTCACCATGACCGCGAACAGGTCGCTGGACAGCGCGTAGTGGCTAGTGATGTAGGCGTTGTCGCGGTTGTAGCGCGAGTCGGCGCGCAACTCGGGCGCCCCGGCGTCGAGGTCGCCGATCTGCAGGTGCTGGCTGACCGCGAAGCTGCCGGCGCCGATCAGCGCGGCGCAGGCCAGGGCGATGCTGGCCCAGCGCCGTTCGGTGAAGTGGTCGAGCAGGCTCCACAGCCGGCCCAGGCCCTGCTCGCGGGCCTCCTGCTGCTCCTCGCGCAGGGCACGGGCGGCGGCGCGCGGGCTGACGCCGATGAAGGACAGCGCCACCGGCATCAGCAGCAGCGAGGTGAAGACCAGTACCGCCACGCCGATGCTCGCGGTGATCGCCAGCGCCTTGATCACCGGGATGTCGATCAGCATGAGCACGCCGAAGCCCACGGCGTCGCACAGCAGCGCGCTGACGCCGGCGAGGAACAGGCGGCGGAAGGTGTTGCGCGCCGCCACCAGGCGGTGGGTGCCGCGGCCGATGTCCTGCATGATGCCGTTCATCTTCTGCGTCGCATGGGACACGCCGATGGCGAAGATCAGGAACGGCACCAGGATCGAGTACGGGTCCAGGGCGTAGCCCAGCCAGGCGATCAGCCCCAGCTGCCAGACCACCGCCAGCAGCGAGCAGAAGATCACCAGCAGGCTGCTGCGCAGGCAGCGGGTGTAGAGCAGGATGATGACGAAGGCCGAGACCACCGCCAGGCCGAAGAACATCATCACCCGCAGCAGCCCGTCGATCAGGTCGCCCACCAGCTTGGCGAAGCCGATCACGTGGATGCGCACGGCGCCCTTGCCCGGCCCGCCGGCGTCGAAGGCACGCCGGTCGCCCTGGTACTCGTACTTCAGGCGCAGCGCATCCAGCTCGTGGGAGAACTGCCGGTAGTCGATGCCCTTGCCGGTGGCCGAGTCATGGTCCAGCAGCGGCACCACCAGCATGCTCGAGCGGAAGTCGTTGGCCACCAGGCTGCCGACGATGCCGGCGCGGGCGATGTTCTGCCGCAGCCCGGCGATGCCCGCCGCGTCGCCGGCATAGCCGTCGGGCATGACCGGGCCGCCCTGGAAGCCCTCCTCGGTCACCTCGGTCCAGCGTACTGCCGGCGACCACAGCGACTTCATCCAGGCACGGTCGACACCGGGGCTGAGGAACAGCTGGTCGTTGATCTGCTTGAGCGTTTCCAGGTAGGCGGGGTCGAAGATGTCGCCGTGGCTGCTCTCCACCACCACCCGCACGGCGTTGCCCAGCCCGCGCAGCGCGGCGCGGTTGTCCAGGTAGTTGCGGATGTACGGATGGCTGTGGGGGATCATCTTCTCGAAGCTGGGCTTGATCTCCAGGCGGGTCAGGGCCGTCCAGCCGAGCAGCAGCGTGACCAGGGCGATCAGGCTGACGAACAGGATCCGGTGGTTGAACACCAGGCGCTCCAGCAGGCTGCCGCTGTGCGCGTCGAAATCCCGCAGGTCGTGGATGACGGGCATCTGCCCTTGCTTGAGGTCGACCATGATGAGGCTATCTCTTTTATCTTGTTCTTATCGGGCGGCCGGCAGCGCGCTGCGCTGCAGGCCGCGGCTGCCCACCAGCAGCAGGCTGTCGCCGCTGGCCAGGGCGGCGCTGACCGGCGTGCGCTGGGCCAGCGCCAGGGGCGTGAAGCTGGCGCCGTCGTCGCTGCTCACCAGGCCCTGCCCGGACTGGCTGAACAGGTAGAGGCGGCCATCGTCGGCGAAGCCGGCCGCGGTCAGGCTCACCGGCAGGCCGGTGCTCACCAGGGCCCAGTGCGCGCCGTCATCGACACTGCGTGCCGCATGGCCGCGCAAGCCGTAGGCGAACAGCAGGCCGGGCTTGCCGACGATGCCGAAGAAGGTGCCCTGGTACGGCGAGTTCAGCGCGACGAAGCGCTGGCGCTGGCGGTCCAGCTTCAGCAGCAGGCCCTGCTCGCCGACGATGAACAGGTCATCGCCCACCGCCGCGATGGCGGTCAGGTGCAGCGATTGCGGGTTGTCGATGCGGTGGTTCCAGGGCGTCCAGCTGAGGCCGCCGTCGGCGGTGTGCAGGATCAGGTCGAAGGCGCCGACGACGAAGCCCTCGCGCGCGTCCTTGAACCAGACGTCGAGGAACGGCTTGTCGGCGCCCTCCTCCTTCATGCGCTGTGCCTGCTCCAGCAGCGGGGCGTTGTCCGGTTGCGGATTGGCCGCGTAGAAGTCCAGCATCAGCTGGCCGATGCGCCGGCCGTCGAGCTGGCGCGTCCAGTGCAGGCCACCGTCGGCGCTGTGCAGTACCACGCCGTCGTGGCCGACCGCCCAGCCGTCCTGCGCCGTCGGGAAGCGGACGGCGGTGAGGTCCGAACTGACCGGCACCTCGGCCTGCTGCCAGCGCTTGCCGTTGTCGTCCGAATACAGGATGTGCCCGCGCTGGCCGACCACCACCAGGCGCTGGCCGGCCCGGGCGATGGCCGCCAGCGGGCTGCTCTGGGCCAGCATGGAACGCTGCGCCGGCAGGTCCAGCACGTCGACGTACTCGTCGGCCCGGGCCACGCCGGCCAGCAGCGCCAGCCCCAGGCCGGCGCAGGCCAGGCTGGGCATGAAGGGAAATCGCATACCGCTACCTCATCAGATGGAAGGCGGCGGCCCGTGCGGGCCGCCGCTGCCGGGCCCGGCGCGTCAGCGGATGCCGCTGCCGGCCAGGGCCTCGGGGGACCACTGGGTCTTGGCCAGCGGTTCGATGTAGTTGATGCCGCCGTAGGGCCCGACGATGCCGTTGATGTTGTAGCTGCCGGCACTGAGGTCGTAGATCATGAACGGCGTGGCGTCCGGGATCTGCTTGTCGTAGCTCTGGCTGAGGAAGGCGAAGGAGCCGCGGTACAGCTGGCCGCGCGCGTCGTACTCGTCGGACGCCAGGGCCACCCAGCTGTCCTCGTCGAGGTAGAAGCGGCGCTTGGCGTAGATGTGCCGCGCATCCGACTTCAGCGTGCCTTCCACCACCCACACGCGGTGCTTCTCCCAGCGCACGTAGTCCGGCGCCAGGTGGTTCGGCGTGACCACCGGCTTGATGTCGCTGGCGTAGGTCAGGCGGTAGGTGTTGTAGGGCACGATCATTTCCTGCTTGCCCAGCAGCTTCCAGTCGTAGCGGTCCAGCGCGCCGTTGAAGACGAACACGTCGTCGTAGGTGCCGGCGCCGGCCATGCCCGGGTTGGGGGTGTCGTAGGCCAGGTTCGGCGCCAGCTTCACCCGGCGCTGGCCGGGCAGGTACTGCCAGGCGCGGCGCGGCTGCTGCAGCGGGTTGGCGGCGTCCTTGAGCATCATAGCCTCGCCGGCGCGGCGCGCGGGGCCGGTGTAGTAGAGCTTCATCTGGTAGTAGACCTCGGTGCCCTTCACCGGCTGCGCCAGGTCCTCGTAGATCGGGTAGTTGATGAAGGCCTGGCCGGTGGTGGCGAGGTTGGCGCTGCCGGCGGCGTCGACGTTCCAGGAGTCGTACTTGGCCTTGATGTTCACCCCCTGGTAGCGCAGCAGGAAGTTCCACATGGCCTCGGCGCCGCTCTTGGGAATCGGGAAGGGTACGCCCGGCAAGGCATTGTCGATGGCCATGCCGCCTTCCAGGGCCTGGGTGGCCACGGCGTTCTTCTTGCTGTTTTCCAGCACGGCCTGGGGCAAGGCGGCGCTGCGGTGGGTCGGGTAGACGTCGACGCGGAAGCTCGGGTAGCGCCTGGCCAGTTCCAGGGTGGTGGCGCTGAGCTGGGCCTTGTACTGCTCGGCGTTCTTGCCGTCGATCACCAGCAGCGGCTTGTCGCCGGCGAAGGGGTCCGGGCGCATGCTGTCGCCGGGCTTGAAGCCGGCCGGGGCCTGGGTCAGGCCGCCGCTGTAGGCGGGAATGGCGCCGTCGGCGCTGGCGCCCTTCTCGGCACCGACCGGGGTCAGGCTGGCGCCCAGCTGCGCGGCCTCCTGGGGGGAAACCGCGGCCAGCGCCGCGCCGCTCAGGGCCAGGCCGAGCGCCGTGGCCAACAGGGAAGGCTTGAGGTTCATGGGGTGTATCTCCTGCTCCGCTCACGGAGCCGTGCGTGAATTCAGAAGGTTGCCTTGAACGAGGCGGTGACCATGCCGCGGTCCTTCAGCAGGGGCGCGAGGCCGGCCTGCGAGGTGATCTGCCCGGGGATGCACTGGTACAGGCCGTTGGCGCCGGGAGTGTTGTTGTCGCGGCCGGTCTCGCAGGTGTCGAAGGGGCCGAAGGCGTCGACGTACTTCAGGTCGAAGCGGTACTTCTGGTGGAAGTCCGCGGCCACGCCGACCGAGTAGCTGCCGGCATCCTCGTTGCCGCCCAGCTGCACCGCCGAGTTGCCGTGCAGGCCGACGTTGTAGGCCATCGGCATGGACAGGTCGACGCCGGGGAAGGCCTGGTACCAGGTGGGGGTGAAGCTGGCGGACATGGCGTAGGCGTTGGGGGTGACCTTGTCGACGCCGCGGTAGCTGGAGTCGCCCTTGAAGGTCTGTTCGCCCTCGGTGACCTTCACCAGGTGCGTCAGGGTGCCTTCCAGCGCCAGGCTGGAAGCGTCCCACAGCGGGGTGGCGCCGAAGGTCACCAGGCCGTTGAGCACCACGTGGAAGGTCTTGCCGCGGGCCAGGCCGGTATCGCCGTCCGAAGGCCGCTCGCCGATCAGGTTGGCGCCGTTGATCAGGCCGCGCTGGGCCGCGGCGTAGAGCGTCGGGTTGATGGTGGTGAAGTTGCTCGCCAGCGGCATGTTCTCGCGGTAGTTCAGGTCCAGGCCGACGCTGACCGGGCCGATGTTCTTCGACAGGCTGATGCCGTAGATGTCGATGTCGTCGGCGTAGGCGGTGAAGTAATTCATCCCCGGCAGGCCGGCCAGGCCGGGCCGCTGCAGGTTGGGCGCGTCCACCAGCACCGCCGGCAGGGTGTCGGAGGTCTTGCGGTAGTAGAAGCCCAGGGTGCCGTCGAGCCACTCCGGGCTCCACTTGGCCATCAGGCCGAAGTCGCCGGTGTTGCTCGGCGTGGCGTCGTGGCCGCGCGGCGCGCCGTAGTAGGCCGCCGAGGCCGGGATCGGCAGCCAGAAGACCTTGCCGCCGTCGTTGAGCATGTCGTACGGCCCCATGTAGGTGCCGCCTTCGGGGAAGCGCGAGTTCTCGAACTCGAGGAAGTACTGCGCCGCCAGGGTCAGCTCCGGGTTCACCGTGAGCGACATGGACAGCTGGTTGCGCGGCATGAACAGTTCCTTGGCCTCGGTGCCGGGCACGTTGTACAGCTTGCCCAGGTCCAGGGCCGACTGGCCGTAGTTGATGCCGTTGGCGGCGCTGAACAGCGTCTCGCCCCAGTACACGGTGTGACGGCCGAGCTTGCCGCTGAGCAGCATGCCGTCGCCGACCTCGTGGCTGGCGAAGACGAAGGCGTCCAGCAGCTCGCCCGAGGGCCCGTTGTAGTAGCGGTCGGCGAAGCCGTTCAGGCCGCTGGTGGCCGGCTGCGCGCCGGCCGGTGCGAGCACCCTGCCGCTGCCGTTCACCAGGTGGCCGGCGTTGGCGCGCTGCCCGGGGAAGGCGTTGCTGCCGCCGACGTGGTCATAGGCATGGTCGTACCAGCCGGCGCCGCTGAGGCGGAAGCCCATGCTGTCGCGGTAGACGAAGTCCAGCTCGCTGAGCAGGTCGAAGCGCTGCGTCACCGCACTGCCGACGCCGAAGTTGCGGTCGCCGTCGTTGACGTTGGCGGTGTTGGCGATCTTGCTGTTCTGCCCTTCCACGCGCTGCCCGTAGCTGAGCTTCACGGTGTTGTCGAAGCGCAGGCTGATGTCGGGGTTGCCGGTATCGATCTCCACCGCCTGCACCAGCGGGCTGCCGATGCTGGCGAGGATGGCCGAGGCCAGCAGGCAGCGGCGCAGGGGCCGTGCCGGGTACTTCTGATTGTGCATTGGATTGCTCCGTTTCTTGTTGTTGTCGGCACGCACTTCAGGCTCGTCTTGCGGCCCTTTCTTGTTCACGCCCCGGAACCTGCGGGCGAGGCACGGCTCCGGCGGCGGGCGCCGGCGCCATGAGTCGGGAAACTCAGTGGTCCAGCTGGCGGATCAGGGCGTCGGCCCGTGGCCAGTCGCCAAACCCGGAGGCCGGGTTGAGGTGGCCGACGCAGCCCAGCTCGACCAGGCTGCCGCCCCAGTCGCGGGCCATGCGCTGCACCGCGGCGAGGCTGGCCAGGTGGTCGTTCTCGCTGGCCGCCACCAGGCTGGGGAACGGCAGGCGCCGGCGTGGCAGCGGGGTCCAGCCGTTCTCGGCCAGGCTCTGCGGCGTCGGGTAGCCTTCCGGCCAACGGGCGTCCAGGTCCGGCGGGGTGGCCAGCAGCGCGCCCTTGACCGGCCGGCTGTAGCGCGCCGCCCAGTGCACCACCATCAGCACCCCGGCGCTGTGCGCGACCAGGATCAGCGGCCCGTCGATCTGCTCGACCTCGCGCTGGATGGCCTCGACACGGGCGTCGAGGTTGAGCTTGTCCTCGGTCAGCGGCGGTACCGAGCGGACCTTCGGCAGGCGCGCCTGGAGCAGCGTCTGCCAGTGCCCGGGCACGTGCTCGCGCAGGCCGGGGACGATGAGGACGGTGGTGTCGTTGGCGTGGCTCACCGGATTACCTCGCGGCGGTTTCGAAGATGTTGGAGCAGACAGTAGAGGCGCACCGCCGGGGCTGCTTTGCATAGGGCGTCAGGTACTTCGCATTTGATGACAACCCGGTACCCGGCCGTCCTGCGCCGGCCGCATCATCCGAGGCCTGCGCCCTCTGCGACGGGCCCAAGGCGCGTCGCTGGGCTAATCTTTCCCGCGCGGGCGGCCGACACGGCCGATAGAATCCGTCGTCATGGGACAAGCCGGATGCGCGGTTACCGCTTCGTCCACTTGACCTTGCGTGACACTCTCGACGACAGAAGAAGAAAAAGAAGGCGACCGATATGACCCCAATGGTGCGTGTGGCGGCCCTGACCAACTACCTGGAGGTGGCCCGTCACCTCGGCCTGAACCCGCAGCAGCAGCTCAGCCAGGTGGGCCTGAGCCAGTCCATGCTCGACAACGCCGAGCAGCGCATTCCCACCGCGGCGGCGGTGCGCCTGCTGGAGGAATCGGCGCGCGCCAGCGGCTGCGAGACCTTCGGCTTGCGCATGGCCGAGTCGCGGCAACTCTCCGACTTCGGCGTGATCAGCCTGCTGCTCACCCACCAGGCGACCCTGCGCGAGGCCATCGACACCATCGTCCAGTACCGCCACCTGATCAACGAGTCCCTGGCCCTGTACGTCGACCAGGAAGGCCGTACGGTGATCCTCCGCGAGGAGCTGGTGACCGTGCCGCCGATGCCGGCGCGCCAGGGCATAGAGCTGGCGGTGGGGGTGCTCTACCGGCTCTGCGGCGCCCTCCTCGGCCCGCACTGGAAGCCGCTGAGCGTGAACTTCACCCACGACGCCCCGGCCGACCTGCAGGTGCACCGCCGGCTGTTCGCCTGCAAGATCGAGTTCGGCAGCGAGTTCAACGGCATCGTCTGCCCGGCCACCGCCCTGGACGCGCCCAACCCCCTGGCCGACCCGGCCATGGTGCGCCACGCCCGCAGCTTCGTGGACTCGCTGCCTGGCGCCGCCGAGGCCAGCACCCTGAACGAGGTGCGCAAGGCCATCTACCTGCTGCTGCCCATGGGTCGCGCCACCATCGAGCAGATCGCCCTGTCCCTGGGGCTGAACGTGCGCACCCTGCAGCGCCGCCTGGAAGACAACCGGGTGACCTTCTCCGACCTCATCAACGAAGTGCGCCGCGAACTGGTGCTGCGCTACCTGGAGAACCCGCGCTACAGCCTGGGGCGCATCGCCGACCTGCTCGGCTACTCCATGCCCAGCTCCTTCACCCGCTGGTTCACCCAGCAGTTCGGCATGGCCCCGGCGGCCTGGCGGCGCCAGCACGGGCGCAAGGAGGAGTGAGGGACGGTGGTGCCGGCGGTTGGTTCGGCGTGGGCGGGCTCAAGAGCCCCCTCTCCCGCAAGCGGGAGAGGGGGCTGTCCTGAGCTGCCGGAGCGTCCGGAGTCATCCTGATAGCCCTCACCGCCGTCGGCCGTGCCACAGGGATGTCCGGCGCGGCTGGTGAGTCCAATCGCGGACGGAGTCCGCTCCTACACCCGTGCGTCCTGGAACCGTAGGAGCGGACTCTGTCCGCGATTCGGCGGATAACGCCGTAGGCGTTATGCGCCCTACGGGGAACCCGGGAGCTTCGTGATTCCGCTTCATGCCGAACGGTCCCCTCTCCCGCTTGCGGGGGAGGGTTAGGGAGGGGGGACGGAGTCAGGGTTCGCGAGCAAGCTCGCTCCTACGAAGAGCAGTGCCGCTCTTGATTTTGGGTTTCCAGAGAAACAACCGAGCGCACCGGAACGCCCCTTCAGAAGGCCGAGCGAAACCGGCGCTCAGGAGGTCATGCGACATGGATGTCGCGAGAGCCCCGATGGGCTACAGGGACGTACCCTCGGGGCGGGCCTCCGTGGCGGGGGAGTTCGCGAGGGTAGCCCGGCTCCATCGGGCCCGTATGTCGGGGCAAGCCTTTTTGGTTACTTTTGTGGCGACTGACAAAAGTGACTCGCCCGAGGGGGCGAAACAAGAAACATCAACGCACTCGGAGCGGCGCGCTACACCAAGCCCCCAAGCCAATAGGGTTCTCGCGTTCGCAGGAATGACGACTGGTGGAAAGGCGCACGAGCCCAAGGTCCGCAAGCACCCCCCCTACGAATCCCCCCTCACACCAGACGAAAAAAAGGCCGGCAAGGGCGCTGCCCCCCTGCCGGCCCCACCTCGGGTCGGGCTGTGGTTGACCGTCACAGCCCCCAGTGCAGCATCGCGAGTACCAGCACGGCGAGGAAAACGGTTTCGCCAACCATCAGCAGGATCGGCCGGATCCCCACCGTGGCCAGCTCGCGCAGCTGGGTCTTCATGCCCAGCGCGGCGATGGCGATCACCAGGCACCATTGCGACAGCTTGCCGCCGGCCTGCTGCACCACCTCGGGCACCAGGCCGGTGCTGTTCAGCGCGGCCAGCAGCACGAAGCCCACGGCGAACCACGGCAGCAGCGGCGGGCGCTTGCTGCCCGGCTCCACGCCGCGGGCACGGGTGATCATGGCGGCGCAGAGGATCACCGGCAGCAGCATGGCCACGCGCATCAGCTTGACCACCGTGGCCACGTCGCCGGTCTCGTGGGACATGCTGTAGCCGGCGCCCACCACCTGGGCCACGTCGTGGATGGTGCCGCCGAGGAACATCCCGGCCTGCAGCGGCGGCAAGGCCAGGAGGTGAGCGATGGTCGGGTAGAGGATCATCGCCAGGGTCGACAGCGCCGAGACGCCGAGCACGGTGAACAGCGTGGCCTTCTCCTTCTTCTCGTGGGCCGGCAGGGCCGCCGCCAGCGCCAGTGCCGCCGAGGCCCCGCAGATCGCGGTGGCGCCTCCGGAAAGCAGGCCGAACAGGCTGTTGAAGCCCATGGCGCGGGCGGCGGCGATGGACACCAGGATGGTCACGACCACCAGCACGACCACCATCGCCACCGGCTGCCAGCCGAGCGCGGCGATCTGCCCGAGGGTGATGCGGATGCCCAGCAGCGCCACGCCCAGGCGCAGCACCTCGCGGGCGGTGAACTCGATGCCGGCCTTGCAGGTGCCGTCGGCGGAGAGGAAGTTCAGTGCCAGCCCCAGCAGCAGGGCGAAGAGCATCACCGGCGCGCCGTAGTGCTCGGACAGGAAGGTGGCCGCGGCGGCGACCATGGCGCTGACCAGCAGGCCGGGCAGCAGGGTACGGCTGCGCGTACCCAGCGCAGCGATGGCGGTGGCGCTCATGCGGGAAGCTCCTCGGGCGCGGAATCGGAAATCACGACGATGCAGGTGTCGCCGTCCCATTCGATGGCGTGGCGGCGCACGCCGAACCCGGCCACCCCGGCGGCGCAGCCCGTGGCCAGGTCGAAGCGCAGGCCGTGGGCCGGGCATTGCAACCAGCGGCCCTGCAGCTTGCCGGAGAACAGCGAGGCGCCGGCGTGGGGGCAACTGTCGTCTATGGCGTAGTACTCGCCCTCGACGTTGAACAGCAGCACGCCGCGCCCGTCGAGGAAGAACAGGCGCCGCCCGCCCTCCCCCGGCAGTTGCCCGGCGGGCACGGCCAGGTTGCTCATGCCCCTTCCTCCGCCTGGTGCTTGCGTTCCACGGCGCGCGACAGGGCCGCCAGCAGTTGTTCCGGCGGCTGGGCGCCGAGGGCGAAGGGCCGGCCTTCGAGCAGGAACAGCGGTACGCTTGAATCGGCCAACCCCACCCGGCGGCCGATAAAATAGCGTGCTCCCTCCGTCAGTGCCTGCTCGAAGTCACCGGTCTGGTAGCCGCAGGCGCGCAGGATGCGCCGCAGCGAATCGGTTTGGCCAAGGTCGTCGCCCAGCACGAAGTGCGCGCGGAACAGCTGTTCCAGCAGGCACTCCAGTTGTACCGGCGTACCGACCTGGGCCGCGCGCTGGAACACCCGGTGCGCATAGGTGGTGTTGGGCATGACGCGGATGCGCTCCAGCTCGATGTCGACCCCGGCCTTGCGCGCCGCGTTGCGCACCTCGGCCTGCCGCGCGCGCACCGCGCGCTTGCCGCCCAGGCGGCGCAGGTAGAACTCGGCGAAGGGCTCGCCCTGCATCGGCACCTGCGGCAGCAGTTGCAGGCCCAGCCAGGAAAGGTTGACGCGAACCTCCGGGCGCTGCTGGGCGAACGCGCGCAGCGCCGTTTCCAGGTTGCGCTTGCCGATCAGGCACCAGGGGCAGATGAAGTCGAAGGTCATCTCCAGTTGCAGGTTCAGCATGCCGCGCCCTCCCCGCCCCGCAGGCGCTGGATGTCGGCCGGGTAGTGGCGGTAGGCGTAGCAGAACACCAGGGCCGCGGCGACGCTGATCAGCGGTATCAGCTGGAAGGCCCGGTCCAGCCCCAGGTGGTCGGCCAGCACGCCGGTGAGCAGCGGGCCCGGGGCCAGGCCCAGGAGGTTGTTGACCAGGGTCAGGGTGGCGAAGGCGGTGCCGTGCACGGCGGCGTGGGTCAGGTTGGCGACCATGGCCCCGGCCGGCCCGGACGTGCCGGTGGCGACCAGCATGGCCAGGGCGATCAGGCTCAGCTGCACGGCACCCGGCGGCAGGCGGAAGGCGACCGACAGCAGCAGGCAGCTGATCACGCAGAAGGCGATGGCCAGGACGATCTTGCGCTGCGGCGCGGTGCGCCCCAGGCGGTCGCAGAGGATGCCGCAGAGCACCATGCCGGTGCCGCCGACCAGCACCACCAGGCCCGAGACCATGCCGGCGCGGTCGGTACCCATGTGGTAGTAGCGGTTCAGGTAGCTGGGCAGCCAGACCATCACCGCAGCGCCGACGAACAGCTGCAGGCCACTGCCGATGTAGGCGCTGACCACCGAGCGGCTGGCGAACAGGCTCTTCAGCGAATGCCCGCTACGCGTGCCCGAGGTGGTGCGCACATGGCCGATGCGCTTGTCGTTGACCAGCAACGGGTAGGCCAGGGCCAGCAGCAGGCCGAACAGCGCCATGCCGGCGAATGCCCAGCGCCAGCCCAGGTGTGCGGCCAGCACGCCGCCTAGGCCCATGCCCAGCACCGAGCCGAACATGCCGCCGGCCATGAAGGCGCCGGTCAGGGTCGCGCGCAGGTGCGCGGGGAACACCGAGATCACCACGGCGATGCCGACGCTGCCGTAGGCCGCCTCGCCCACGCCCACCAGGAAGCGCGCGGCGAACATCTGCGGGAAGTTCTCGGCCAGGGCGCAGCCGAGGGTGGCCAGGCTCCAGAGCATGGCCATCAGCACCAGGCTGCGCACCCGTCCCCAGCGGTCGGCCAGCAGCGACAGCGGGAAGGTCAGCACGCCGACCATCACCGCCACTATGCCGCTGAGCAGGCCCAGCTGCGCATCGCTCAGCGCCCACTCGGTCTTGAGCAGCGGGAACACCGCATTGAGCACCTGGCGCGACATGTAGTCGGAGATCAGCAGGCCGAAGGTCAAGGCGAACACCACCCAGGCGTATCGGCGCGACACGCTGGGTTCGGTGGCGGGAATGTCGCCCAGGGCGACGGAGTGGATGGCCATGGCGCTACCTCTCCAGGCGAGATGGTTTCTTGTTGTTGTAATGGACGGCGGCCGGGGCACGGGCCCCGGCCGGCACTGCTCAGGCGCGTTGCGGCACGCCTTTGTGGCCCGGCACGCGGTTCGGCGCCATGCCGTTCATGCGCAGGGTTTCCTCGATGCTCTCGTACTGTACGCCGATGCGGTAGATCGCCCGTGCCTCGCGGCCGTCGGCGACTTCGCGGCCCAGTTCGTGGGCGACGCGCACGCACTGCTGGATCTGCTCCACCGAGGTCATGCGCTGGCCGTGCTGGTCGATGATGGTGTCCTCGATGCCGCAGCGCGGGTGCAGGCCCATGGCCATGGCGATCATGTTGAACGGCAGCACGTTCTTCAGCAGCGACTCGGCGGTGACGCAGGCGCCATCGGGTGCGCGGTGCACGAAGTTCATGAAGTTGAACGGGTTGGGGCCGTCGAAGCCACCGCCGATGCCGATCCAGGTCAGGTTCAGCGGGCCCTTGTAGACGCCCTTGCGCACCAGGCGCTCGAGGGTTTCCAGGGCGTGCATGCCGGTGAGCTGGAAGTGCGGCTGGATATCGTTCGCCTGCAGGCGCTTGAGGTGCTCCTCGACCCAGGCCGGGCCGGCGGGCACGGTCATCTCGCTGTAGGCCGCCTGGTACGCCGGGTTGGCCAGGGAGGTGCCCGCCAGGTATTCGGGGTAGAGCAGCTCCATGATGTTCATCTGGGTGGTGTTGATCGCCACCGTTACCTGGTCCGGCTTGGGCGTCAGCTCGGCGAGCATGTGCCGGGTGTCGTCGGACAGCCACTTGGCCGCCTCGCCCTCGTCCTCCGGGGCGAAGGAGATGGAGCCACCGACCTGGATGATCATCTCCGGCACCGCCTCGCGCACGCCGGCGATCAGCTCGTTGAACTTGGACAGGCGCTTGGAGCCCTTGCCGTCCAGCTCACGCACGTGCAGGTGGAGCACGGTGGCACCGGCCTCGTAGCAGTCCACGGCCTTCTGCACCTGCTCGTCCATGGTCACCGGGATGTCCTCGGGGAAGTCCTCGGGCATCCATTCCGGGCCGTAGGGAGCCACGGTGATGACCACCTTCTCCTGGTTTTCCGGGTGCAGGGAATCGTCGAAAAATTGCATGTCGGTCTCCTCGGATTGTTCTTGTCGGATCGACGTCGGGCGTTCGGCCCGGCTCAGTACGGCTTGTCGCCGATGATCCCGGCGCGCTCCATCTGGCGCACGCAGGGCGGGTAGTCCATCACTGCGTAGTGCTGGGTGCAGCGGTTGTCCCAGATCGCCACGCTGTTCTTCTTCCAGCGCCAGCGCACCTGGTACTCGGGGATGTAGGCCTGGCTCACCAGGTAGCGCAGCAGGTCGCCGGCGCCGGGGTTGGCGTCCTGGCCGAAGCGCACGTTCTGCGCGGTGTGGTAGTTGCTGAAGTGGGTGGTGAAGGCGTTGACGAACAGCACCTTCTCGCCGGTTTCCGGGTGGGTGCGCACCACCGGGTGCTCGGCGTCGGGGTACTGCGCCTTGAGCGCCAGGCGCTTGTCGATCGGCATGGCCGCGCCGAAGCTCGCCTCGATGCTGTGGCGCGCGCGCAGGTCGGCGATCTTCTCCTTGATCTCCGCGGGCAGGTTCGCATAGGCCAGGGCCATGTTCGCCCACAGGGTGTCGCCGCCCACCGGCGGGCACTCCACGCAGCGCAGCACGCAGCCCATGGGCGGGATCTCGCGCCAGGTGGCGTCGGTGTGCCAGGCGTTCTCGTAGCGGTCGTTGGGCTGGTTGGGGTTCTTGTAGATGCGCACCAGGCCCGGGTGCTCCGGGTCGCTGCCGGCCACCGGGTGGTCCTCCAGCTCGCCGAAGCGGCGGGCGAAGGCCACGTGCTCGGCGCGGCTGATGTCCTGGTCGCGCAGGAACAGCACCTTGTGTTCGAGCAGCAGGCGGCGGATCTCGGCGAACAGGTCGGCGTCCCGTGAGGCGTCGCCCAGGTTCACCCCGGAGATTTCGGCGCCGATGCTGCAGGTCAGTCGTTCCACGTGCATGGCCAGGCCCTCAGATGACGAAGATGGATGAACCGGTGGTCTTGCGCGCTTCCAGGTCGCGGTGCGCCTGCACGGCGTCCTCCAGCGCGTAGTGCTGGTTGATCTCGATGCGGATGTCGCCGTTGCCGACGTGGCCGAACAGCTCGTCCAGCAGCGCCTGCTTCTCCAGCGGGTCGGCGATGTAGTCGGCCAGCGCCGGGCGGGTGAGGAACAGCGAGCCCTTCATCGCCAGCAGCACCGGGTCGAAGGCCGGGATAGGCCCGGAGGCGGTGCCGACGCAGACCATCAGGCCGCGGCGCTTGAGCGAATCCAGCGAGGCCATGAAGGTGTCCTTGCCGACGCTGTCGAAGACCACGTCGACGCCGCGGCCGTCGGTCAGCTCGCGCACGCGGCTGGCGACGTCTTCCTCGGCGTAGTTGATGACGTGGGCGCAACCGTGGTCATAGGCGATCTGGGCCTTGGCCGCGCTGGACACGGTGCCGATCACGTTCAGCCCCAGCAGCCTGGCCCACTGCGCGACGATTAGGCCGACGCCGCCGGCCGCCGCGTGCAGCAGCACGCTGTCGCCCGGCTCGAAGTAGTGGATGCGGCGCAGCAGGTAGGCCGAGGTGAGGCCGCGCATGGTCATGGCCGCGGCGGTCTCGAAGGCGATGTTCTCCGGCAGGCGGATCAGCGGCGCGGCCGGCACCAGGCGCTCGGTGGCGTAGGCACCGAGGGTGTTGACGAAGCCGGTGTAGGTGACGCGGTCGCCGGGCGCCACGTTGGCCACGCCCTCGCCCACCGCCACCACCACCCCGGCGGCCTCCACGCCCATGCCCGAGGGCAGCGGCACCGGGTAGGTGCCGTTGCGGAAATAGGTGTCCGCGTAGTTCAGGCCCACCGCCACGTGGCGGATGCGCACCTGCCCGGGGCCGGGGTCGCCGACCTCCACCTCCTCGAAGCGAAGTACCTCGGGGCCCCCTGTCTCGTAAAAGCGTACGGCCTTGGCCATGCCGGATTCTCCAGTCTGCATTGTTCTGCTGGGCACTCGCCCATGGACCGGACTCTAGGCAGGGGGCCTGCTGGCTGCTTCACATGGCACGACAGGCAATTCGCATTTCATGACAGGGGCACGAAGCCGGCCGTCGAGCCGACCGCAGGCCCCTCGCCGCCTCACCGCTGGCGGCCGAACGCTTCGATACGCGCCGGCAGGTCGTCCTCGACGAGGCCAACGCCATGGGCTACCACGCCGGCCTCTCGCGCACGAGCCGCTCGCTCGCCGAGGTGGCGGTGGCGCTGACCTTCTCCATCGTCATCGGGCTGATCGCGGACCTCGACCGCCCCCACGAAGGCGCCCTGCAGGTGAGCCAGCAGGCGTTGATGGACCTACGCGTGGGCCTGCACCCATACCGCAGTTGGGCAACGCAGCGCATGGCGGCCGGGTTTCAGCCGCCATGCCGGGAACTGCGGGGCCCCGTCACTTGCCGCTGGTCACCCGCGTCCACAGCCGCGTGCTCAGGCGCATGCCGGCCGGCGACAGGGTCTGGATCGGGAACAGGCTGTCGAGGACTTCCTTCGGCGGGTAGACCGCCGGGCTGTCGCGCAGCGCCGGGTCGACGTACTGCAGCGCGGCGGCGTTGCCGTTGGGGTATTTCACCGCGTTGCTGATGTTGGCGATCACCTTGGGCTCGAGCAGGTAGTTCATGTAGGCGTAGGCGTTGGCCAGGTGCGGCGCGTCCTTGGGGATCACCACGGTGTCGATCGCCACGGTGGAGCCCTCGCGCGGGATGCTGTAGCCCAGGTTCATGCCGTTCCCCGCCTGGTGCGCGCTGCTCATGGCCTGCAGCACGTCGCCGCTGAAGCCGATGGCCACGCAGATGTTGCCGTTGGCCAGGTCGCTGACGTACTTGGACTGGTGGAAGTAGCGGATGTAGGGACGGATGGCCAGCAGTGCCGCCTCGGCCTTCTTCAGGTCCTCGGGGTTCTGGCTGTGCGGGTCCAGGCCCAGGACCTTGAGGGTGATGGAGACGATCTGCGTCGGGTTGTCGAGGAAGGCCACGCCGCACTGGCTGAGCTTCTTGATGTTCTGCGGGTCGAACAGCAACTGCCAGGACTGGGTCACGTCGGTGTTGCCGAAGATGGCCTTGACCTTGTCGGCGTTGTAGCCGATGCCCACCGTCACCCACATGTAGGGGATCGCGTACTGGTTGCCCGGGTCGCTGGCCGCGAGGATCTGCATCACCTTGGGATCGAGGTTGTTCCAGTTGGGCAGCTTGCTCTTGTCCAGCACCTGGATGGCGCCGGCCTTGATCAGGCGCGGCAGGAAGTGGCTGGACGGGCTGACCAGGTCGTAGCCGCTGCCGCCGGTCATCAGCTTGGCTTCGGTGGTCTCGTTGCTGTCGATGACGTCGTAGGTGGGCTTGATGCCGGTACGCTGGGTGAACGTGGCCAGGGTGTCGTCGGCGATGTAGCCGCTCCAGTTGGCGATGTTGACGGTTTCCTCCGCCTGGGCGGTGCCGGCGAGCAACGCCATCGAGAACATGGCGGCACAGGTGCGCTTGATCATCTGCTTCCTCTCTTGTTTTGGCTGTGGCCTGTGAATCGCGGGGTCAGCGTTCGTTTCTCGCCCGGTGGACTTCCCAGGCCATGCGCACGCTGGCGCCGATGTCGAAGAAGGGCCTGGGCGGCAGGTAGCCGGGCCGGGCCTGGCTGAGCACGTCGCCGAGCAGGGGCGAGTCGATGCCGCAGGCCATCTCCACCAGCAGGCGGCCCCACAGGGTGCCGCGGGCGACACCGGAGCCATTGCAGCCGGCGACCGCGTGCAGCCCCTCGTCGACCCGGGCGAAATAGGGCTCGCCGGAGCGGGTGCCGCTCAGGTGGCCGGTCCAGGTGTATTCGAGGTCCTGCGCCTGGATGCCCGGGAAGCGCTTCTGCAGCCCCCGCAGGTGCTCGCCTTGGCGCACGGCCAGTTCGCCGGCGTCGAGGTCGCGCTGGCGGTACTCGACGGTGTTGCGAATCATCAGGCGGCGCCCCGGCAGCAGGCGCAGGGTGCAGCCGCCCGGCAGGGTCGAGAGCACGCCCCAGCCCTGCTCGTCGAACAGCGACCGCCAGTGTTCTTCGGTCAGCGGGCGGGTGATGCTGGCGCTCAGTTCCAGCGCGAAGGTGCCGCTGCGCCGCAGCCCCACCCGCGGCAGGAAGGCGCCGACGCAGACCAGGACCTGCGCGGCCTCCACCTCGCCGACCGGGGTGCGCGCCTTCCAGCCCCGGCCCGGCAGGCGCCGCAGGTCGGTCACGGCGCTGTTTTCATGCACCGCCACCGGTTCCGGCAGGCTGTCGGCCAGGCCCTTGACGTAGCGCGCCGGCTGCAGCAGCCCGTTGCCCCCGGCGCAATGGATCGCCCGGGCGTAGAACGCCGTGCCCAGGCGCTTCTGCAGGGCATCGCCCTCGAAATAGCGCGCCTGGGCGCCGACCGCCCGCAGGGTTTCCACGGCCCGTTCGGCCTGCTGCAGGTGCGCCGGCTCGAGCACCGCGAAGTGGTAGCCGTCGTCGCTGAGTTCACAGGCTATGCCCAGCCCGGCGATGCGACGGCGCACCTCCTTGCCGGCCTCGACGCCGATGCGCGAAGCCACCTGGTAAGCGGCGAACCCCGGGGTGCCGAGCAGCTCGCCGGCGCCGGGCAGTTCGTGGCTGACCACGAAGCCGGAGTTGCGCGCGGAGGCGCCCTGGGCAACCCGCTGGCGGTCGAGCAGGACGATGCGCTGCGACGGGAAACGGCTCGCCAGGGCATGCGCCGCCGAGAGGCCGGTGATGCCGCCGCCGATGATCAGCCAGTCGGCCTTGTGGGCGCCTTCCAGGCGCGGCCGTACGGGAGATTCGCCGGCCAGCGCGATCCAGCCGCAGTGGTTGTTCATTGCCTTTCACTCCTTCACAATCGATGCGCAGGCGTTATTGGCAATAACCCCATGAATGCGCCGCATGGCCTTAATCTACGGGCAGACATGGCCAGGTTCTAACGTTAAAAATTCATCCATCCATTCGGAATTCGCATGGATAACATGCTTCGCGTTCCCTCGCTGCAGGCGCTGCAGGCCCTGGTTCGGGTCGCCGATACCAGCAACTTCACCGAAGCCGCCCGGCAGCTGCACCTGACCCAGAGCGCCATCAGCCGGCAGGTGCAGCAGCTCGAGGAGCACTACCAGACGGCGCTGTTCGAACGCACCAGCCGCAAGGTGGCGCTGACCGCCCACGGTCGGGAGGTGTACGAGGTCGCCCGGGAGATGCTCAAGGCATTGCGCGCACTGGAGCAGCGCCTGGCGCCGCCGCCCCAGGACCGGCCGTTCCGCATCCGCATCTTCGTGTCGCTGGCGGTGCGCTGGCTGCTGCCCAGGCTGAGCTCGTTCTATGCCGTCAACCCCGGCCTGTGCCTGTCCATCGAGACCGTCAGCGGCGAGACGGTGGACACCGGCGGCGACTGCGACGCCTACGTGCTCTACCTGCCCGGCGGCCTGGACGAGCGCCCGCTGACGCCGCTGTTCGACGAATACCTGATCCCCGTCTGCGCCCCGCAGCTCAGCGGCGGCCTGGCGCCGCCACGCTCGCTCGACGAACTGGCCGGCCACGCCCTGATCCACGGCTCCACCGGCCGCCACGAATGGACGCTCTGGCTGCAGGCCCAGCAGGACCTGGCCGAGCGCAGCTTCAAGCACATCCTCTTCAACCTCGACGACCTGGCGCTGGACGCCGCGGCCCGGGGCCTGGGCGTGGCCATGACCGACAAGGTCCTGGCCCACGACGCCCTGGCGCGCGGCGACCTGGTCGTCCCCTTCGGCGAGGCCCTGCGAACCGGCGGCGTGTACGCGCTCTGGCTACGCGACAGCGGCGTGAAACACCCCGCGTGCCAGGCCGTGCTGAACTGGTTCGAGGAGCAGCTCGAACAGACGACGGGGCAGGCGCAGGGGGATCGGGCCGGCTGACCCGGCACGCCCAGGTCGTTCCGGGGCCAGGTGGACGGCCCCGGCTGCGAAAAAGCCTGGTGGGTGCGCCTGCCACCCCACCCTCACTGGCGCTTGCCGCCATTTATTGAGATGATAATTATTCGCATATACGCCTAACCCCTCCCCTCGCGACCGTCAGACACCCGGCACCGTGACAGACCCAGGCCAACACAAGCTGCAGCTGTTCCTTACCCACCGCACCGCGCTGGTCACCTACGCCACGCCCATCGTCGGTTGCCGGGCGCACGCCGAAGACGTCGTCCAGGAGGCCTGGCTGCGCTTCGCCAGCGCGGAAATGAACGTCGCCCAGCTGCACCAGCCCAGCGCCTACCTGTACCGCATCGTGCGCAACCTGGCGCTGGACTTCGTGCGCCGTCCACTGCATGGGGAACAGCAGGCGGCAGACGATGACTTCTTCGACTTCCTCAGCGACCAGCGCCCCTCGCCGGAACAGATCGCGCTGCAGCGCGAGGAATTGCAGCGCGTGCACCGCGCGCTCGGCGAGTTGCCCGAGCGTACGCGACGGGTCTTCGAGCTGTACCGCCTGGAAGGCCTGACCCTGCAGGCCATCGCCGACCAGCTGGGACTTTCGGTGGGGATGGTCCACAACCTGGTGCGCCAGGCCCTCGGCCACTGTGCACGGAGCCTGACCGACGATGGACAATGAAACCTGGCGCCGCGGGCGCAAGCGCCCGACAATGGCGCCCTCCTACCCCATGGATGAGCAGGACTGCGTGAGCGAGACCGACGAGCGACACCCGCCCCGGGACGATGATCCGGCCTGGCAGCAGGCCATGGACTGGCTGATGCGCCTGCGCGAAGCGCCGGATTCGATGGAACTGCGCCGCGCCTGCCGCGCCTGGGCCGAGGCCGACCCGCGCCACGCCCGGGCGCTGCGCCAGCTCGGGCGGGCCTGGCAGCTCAGCGGCATGCCCGCCGAAAGCGCATCGGCGCAAGCGCTGGCGCCCCATGCCGCGCCTGTGGCGCCAAGGCCCCAGCCCCGGCGGCGCAAGCGCTGGCCGCAGGCATTGGCGGCCTCGCTGCTGCTGGGCATGCTCGCCTGGACCCTCCAGCCGGAGGACCCCAACCGCTTCAGCGCCAGCACCAACCGCGAACTGCGCCTGCCCGATGGCAGCCAGGTATCGCTCGCCGCCGGCAGCCGCCTGGAGCTGGCGTTCAGCGGCAACCAGCGGCAGGTCCGCCTGGTGCAGGGCGAGGCCTTCTTCGACGTCGCCCACGACAGCGCGCGCCCCTTCAGCGTCGAGGCCGGTGGCGGCACGGTGGTGGTGACCGGCACGGCCTTCGACGTCCGTGCCGAGGGGCAGGCCTGGGAGGTAGCGGTGGCGCGCGGTTCGGTGCGCGTCCAGCCGCCCCGTGGCCTGCCGCCGCGCCAGCTGGGCCCCGGTGACCGGCTGCGGGTCGAGGTGCCCGACGGGCAGGTGCGCCAGGAGAAGGTGCCCGCCGGACAGATCGGCGCCTGGCGCCAGGGCCAGCTGCTGGCCAACGACACGCCGCTGCTCGACCTGCTGGAGCAATTGCGGCGCAACTACCCGGGCGTGCTGCTGGTGGATGAACAGGCCTTCGCCGGCAAGCGCGTCACCGGCATCTACGACCTGCGCGATCCACGCCGCGCACTGCAGGCCATGGTCCGGCCCTTCGGCGGCGAAGTGGGCGGCTGGGGCCCGCTGTGGCTGTCGGTACATCCAGGAAAGTAAGAAATTTCATTCGGCGATTGAAAAATCGCCCCCTCACTTACGTCATTGAGCGCTGAACACGACTGATAGTCGTTATCAACTACACATAGCGCCTTCGCGCGCCTTTCGGAGACAGCGCTCCATGAATCTGAACGGGAAGTCCGTGGCCCACGGCCACGGCCGTTTCTACCTGCCCCTGCGCCGACTCGGCGGCATCGGCCTGCTGTGCCTCGTCCCCCTCGCGTCCCTGCCCGCCCTGGCCGATGCCCCGGCCCAGGACGACGACGCGCCACTGGAGCGCAAGCAGCGCTTCGAGATTCCCGCGCAACGGCTGGCCACCGCCCTGCTCGTCTTCGGCCAGCAGAGCGGCCTGCAGGTCAGCGCCGACAGCGAACTGCTGGAAGGCCTGCGTAGCCAGGCGGTGTCCGGCCAGATGAGCGCCTGGGACGCGCTCAACCAGCTGCTGCAGGGCAGCGGCCTGCACTGGCGCTACGGCGAGCCGAACCTGGTGTCGCTGTTCCGCGTCGACCTCAGCCATGCCATCCCCACCGCCGACGTCTGGGTGCGCGCCACGCGCGAACAGGACTTCCAGGGTGCGATGAGCTTCGACCGCGAGCTGATCGAGCGCATGCCGGCCGGCAACGGCGACATCACCAGCCTGCTGAAGATGGACCCCAACGTGCAGTTCGACGACGCCCAGCTGAGCAGCAAGACGCCCGGCGAGATCGACCCGGCCAACGTCAGCATCAACGGCGCCAAGTACTGGCAGAACCTGTTCCTGGTCGACGGCGTGAGCATGAACAACGACATCAACCCGGCCGCCGACGCCGGCAGCGCCACCAACATGACCGACGTGCCCGGGCGCAGCCAGGGCCTGGCCCTGGACACCGACCTGCTCGACTCGGTGACGGTGCTCGACAGCAACGTGCCGGCCGCCTACGGCGGCTTCAACGGCGGGGTGATCGAGGCCAACACCCGGCAACCCACCCGGGAGCTGCATGGCAAGGTCTCGGCCCAGGTGAGCCGCTCGGAGTGGACGCGCTACCACATCGACGAACGCGACCAGCAGAGCTTCGAGGACTCCACCAGCTACCTCAACCAGCCGGAATTCGACAAGCTGGTGCTGCGCAGCACCCTCGAAGGCCACGTCACCGACGACTTCGGCCTGCTGCTGAACTACTCCTCCAAGCGCTCGACCATTCCGCTCAAGGGCTACAACGCCAACTACAGCGACCCGGCCGAGGGCGTCGACAAGGACCAGACCCGGCGCATCGACAACTACTACCTCAAGGGCGTCTGGCAGGCCCGCGACGACCTCGCCTTCGAGGGCGCGCTGACCTACGCGCCGCAGGACAACCGCTACTTCATCGTCAACGGCCGCGACTCCATGCTCGACATCGAGTCCGGCGGCTACCAGGCCAGCCTGCGGGCGATCTGGGACGCCTCGCTGGCCAACGTCACCCAGACCTTCGGCTGGTCGCGCCTGGACAACTCCCGCGACAGCCAGACCAACTACTACAAGGGCTGGCGCTGGTCGCCGGAGAAGAACTGGAGCGCGCCCAACGCCACCAGTTCCACGATGCTCAGCTCCGAGGGCAACTACGGCGACATCGAGCAGCGCCAGACCAGCCTGACCTACAAGCTCAACGCCGACTGGCATCCCTGGCACCTGCTGGGCAGCGAGCACGAAGTGCAGACCGGCCTGGAGCTGGCCCGGCAGAACGCCTACTACGAGCGCCTGGAGGAATTCCAGTACGGCTCGCTGCTCAAGGGTAGCGACGCCTGCGTGGAAACCGACTGGTGCTCTTTGAGCCCGGCACCCTACTTCCCCAAGAACCAGGGCCAGGCGTTCACCCAGCTGAACGTCTACGAAGCCGGCAAGATCGAGCTCGACACCACCTCCTGGGCGCTCTACGCCCAGGACCGCATCGCCATCGGCCGCCTCACCCTGCGCCCCGGCCTGCGCCTGGACGGCGACGACTACATGGACAAGAAGACCCTGGCGCCGCGCTTCGCCGCCGAGTACGACCTGTTCGGCGACGGCCACACCCGCTTCAGCGCCGGCGCCAACCGCTACTACGGGCGCAACATGTTCGCCTACCGCCTGTACGACGGCCGCAGCGCCCTGCAGTACAAGATGACCCGCGCCAGCGGCGGCGCCGACTGGGGCGCCCCGGTGCGGACCCTGAACGACACCCGCTTCAACCAGCTGGACATCCCCTACGACGACGAGTGGACCCTGGGCGTCAGCCAGTTGGCCTGGAACACCGAGTTCGCCCTGAAGTACGTGCACCGCGACGGCCGCGACCAGATCATCCGCACCCAGGGCCGCTACCTCGGCCAGCCGGCCAGCGGCGACCTGAGCACCAGCTACTACACCTACACCAACGACGGCAGCAGCGAGAGCGACATCCTCACCTTCACCGTCACCCCGCAGCGCCGTTTCGAGCTGGCCGGCACAAGCAGCATGCTGCAGCTGGCCCTGGACTGGACCGACGTGACCAGTTCCAACGTCGACTACTCCACGGCGGTCAGCGAGGCCGACCTGGCCGACCCGATCATCCAGTACGACGGCAAGTTCATGCGCTACTCCGAACGCCCGGCGGACAACTTCAACCGCCCCTGGACCGCGCGCCTGACCACCATCACCGAGATCCCCCGGGCCAACCTCACCTGGAGCAACTTCCTGCGCTACCGCGCCGGCTACCGGCAGATCATCGACACCGGCGACAGCGTGGACTACCAGGGCACCCCGGTGGACGTCTGGGAAGAAAAGCGCCAGAGCGCAGTGGTCACCTGGGACCTGCGCCTGGCCTGGGAGCAGCCGACGGCGAAGGACCAGGCGGTGTTCGTCAACCTCGACGTGTTCAACGTGCTCGACAAGGTCGCGGTGAGCACGGTGAGCAGCACCTCCGGCATCCCCATCTACGAGGTCGGCCGCCAGTTCTGGGTGGAGGTGGGCTATCGCTTCTAGGACGCTGCTGGCCGCCGGGCTGCTGCTCGCCGGCCTGGCCCACGGCGAGGACTGCGCCACGCGCCTGGAGGCGAAGCCGGTGGACTACGCCTGCCTGCGCCAGGTCTACAGCCGGCCCGCTGCGCAGTGGCCGGAGCCCCATGTCGACCCCGGCGTGGCCTGGCGCGAGCTGGCGCCGCTGTCCGCGCCGCCGGCCCAGGACAAGCGCCAGGTCGACCTGGGCAAGCGGCTGTTCTTCGACCCGTTGCTGTCGCGCTCCGGGCAGATCGCCTGCGCCTCCTGCCACGAGCCGGACCTGGCCTTCGCCGACGGCCGCCGCGTGTCCTTCGGCCACGACCGCCAGGCCGGCACGCGCAACGCCCCCAGCGCGGCCATGGCCGGCCACTTCGCCAACCTGTTCTGGGACGGCCGCGCCGGCAGCCTGGAGCAGCAGGCGCTGATGCCCATCGTCGACGCCGCGGAGATGGCCTTCGCCATCGACCCGCTCCTCGAGCGCCTGCGCGCGCACCCAGACTATCCGCGGGCCTTCGCCGACACCTTCGGCAACGTGCCGATCGACGCCGCTCAAGTGGGCAAGGCGCTGGCGGCTTACCAGCGCAGCCTGACGCCCCGGCGCGGCGCCCTCGACCGCTTCCTGCTGGGCGACGGCAAGGCGCTGAGCGACACCCAGCTGCATGGCCTGCACCTGTTCCGAGGCAAGGCGCGCTGCCTGAACTGCCACCAGGGCGAGGCCCTGAGCGACGACAGCTTCCACAACCTCGGCCTGACCTACTACGGCCGCCGCTACGAGGACCTCGGCCGCTACCGGGTGACCGGCCGCGCCGAGGACGTCGGCGCATTCCGCACGCCCTCGCTGCGCCAGGTCGCGCGTACCGGGCCCTGGATGCACAACGGCCTGTTCGGCGACCTGCGCGGCATCCTCAACATGTACAACGCCGGGATGTTCCACCCGCTGCCGACGGCCCGGCAGAAGGACGACCCGCTGTTCCCGAAGACCTCGCCACTGCTCGAACCCTTGCAACTGGATGCGCAGGAGCTGCAGGCATTGCTGGATTTTCTCCAGGCGTTGTAGGACATGCCGATACACCGGCCCAGCTCCGGTTCCCCGGGAGCCAGATCGGGCCCAGGCGGCAAGAACCCCAGGCCAGGCGGTTGGCACGGTTTTCCGGCGCGGTGACACAGCCCTGTGCGACGCGCTACCCCAAACAGGTGCGGCTGTTACCGCGGGCCCCAAAGTGGCGCGACAGGATCCGCCTCGGCGCTCGACATGCCCAGGGATTTCTCACGTTTCTGGCCCCATCGGCAGAGTGGGTCCCGAGTAAAGCCCGCTGCGCAGTAGAAATCCGCGTTCACACCGGCAAGCCCTCCGAGTCGCGTCGCTGGCCTGTTTCCTGCTTACTCAAGGGTCGTGCCGTGCAACGCACGGCGCCGCCCGACAAGAATAGAAAACCCCGTGCACCTGTAGCCGCCCCCCTGAGGAGATTGCCCCATGATTCCCGCGATGAATCAGCTCGCGAACCTGGTTGGAAACATCGGCAATAGCGGCTTCGATCAGGACTTCTACGCCTTCTGCCACGAGTTGCTGCAGGTCGACCAATGCACCGTGTTCCGCTTCGACCAGCAGGGTTCGCCACAGTGCCTGATCGCCGAGGCACGCCACAGCCATTCGCGCGACATCGCCCGGCAACTCGCCCAGGAATACACCGACGGTGCCTATCGCCGCGACCCGAACCTGGCGCTCGGACAGGTTTCGACCAGCCCGAGCGACCAGTTGATCGTGCGCTGCGTCTCCCCCAGCCACATCCGTGATACCGGCTACCGCAAGCGCTTCTACGATGAGGCCCTGGTACGCCAGGAACTGGCCCTGATCGCCTCGATCAACCAGCAGACGTTGTACTGCAGCTTCTACCGCAGCGAAGACCAGCGCGAGTTCGCCAGCGAGGACGCCAGCCAGATCCAGCAGCTGGGCAACGTCCTGGCGCAGACCCTGGGCAAGCACGCGGAAATCATGCAACTGCGCGAAAGCGCCGGCGCGCGCCTTCCGGAGCCGGCAAGCCTGAGCCCGGAGCGCCGCGAGCGCATGTTCCAGGAACTGCGCGCCTCGTTGCTCAAGGCCGCCGGCGGGCTGACCCAGCGCGAGGCGGAAATCTGCGCCTCGATCGCCCTGGGCTACACCACCCTTGGCATCAGCCTGAACCTGGGGATTTCCATCAACACCGTGGCCACCCACCGCAAGCGCGCCTACGCCAAGCTCGGCATCTCCAGCCAGAACGAGCTGTTCGCGCGCTACTTCGACAGCATGGGTGCCACCGCCGTGCTCAACTGAAGCGCGAGGCCGCCTTGCGGCGGCCTGGCCGCTTCAGCGCCGCCAGCGAATCCGTACGACTTCGTCACCCAGCATGCGCTGCAGATGTTCGGCGACGATGGGCTCCAATTCATCCAGCTCCTGCGCCTGCGGTGTCTCCAGGCGAACCCGCAGGGCACCCGCCTCCACCCACAGCACACAGCGCGCCGGGACGAAATCGATTTCCCCGCGGCCCTCATCGAAACGCACGCTGAAGCGATGCGACCAGTGGCGACACAGCTTCGCCAGACAGATGCCCGGTTTCCGGCAGCCCACCCAAGATTCACTGACGAACATGCGCCCCCCTTCGAATGCAAAAGCCCCGGCCGCCAGAGACGGCCGGGGCATCGATGCGGCACGGCTGGCTTCAGCCGACCTCGTCGCAGACGGTGTAGACCTCGCTGCCGATGACATGCCCGGACGACTCGATGATCGCCCGCGCCTCCGCCGACCAGCTCATGTCGTGCACCTGCCGCGGATCGTCGGTGCGCACCACGTAGATGACCTCCTGGCTGCCCACCACCGGCGCGCACATCACATCCTCGATACCGCAGGCGCGGCGAGCCTGCACGTGCTCGAGAAATACCCGGTGCCATTCGGCGAACGGCTTGGCGATACGGATACGACCGAAGACCAGGGCCATGCCAACCTCCTCACTCGGGTTTGCGGATATCGCGGGCGAGCGCCGCGGCGGCATCGATCACCGCTTCCTGGTGCGGCAACAGCTCATGCCCCTTCATCGCCACGAAGATGTCACGGTGCGGGTCGACCACCCCGCTGTCGATTCCCGACAACTCCTCGAACACCGCCAGCCCCATGAACGGGATGGTGAATTCGTTGTAGCCGCCCTCGTGGGTGACCAGCAGCCGGCCGCCGGCGAAGCGTTCGGCGATGCCGCGCAAGCGCGCGATGAACCAGCGGAAGGCCTCGCTGTGCAGGATCATCCGCCCCAGCGGGTCCTGAGCCCCGGCGTCGTAGCCGCACGGCACGATCACCAGTTCCGGCTCGAAGCGCTCCAGCGCCGGCAGCACCACCCGCTCGAACGCCGCCTGGTAGGCGCCGAAACCACAACCGGCCGGCAGCGGCACGTTGAGGTTGTAGCCTTTCCCGGCGCCTTCGCCCACGTCCTCCAGGAACCCCGAATCCGGCGGGAACCACTGGTCCTGGTGCAGGGAGATGGTCAGCACGCTGGGGTCGCGCCAGAACACACGCTCGGCGCCATTGCCGTGGTGCACGTCGAGGTCGATCAGGGCCACCCGGCGAATGCCATGGCGGGCCTGGGCGTGGCGCGCGGCGAGCGACGCATTGGAGAACAGGCAGAAGCCCTTGCCTTCGTCAGGCTCGGCATGGTGCCCGATCGGCCGGGTCAACGCGTAGGCGTTGTCCACCTGGCCGCTGCAGATCGCGTCCACCGCGGCCAGGCATCCACCGGCGGCGAGCTTGGCGATATCCACGCTGCCACGGGTATAGGGCGCGTCGAAACCAGCGATGGCGGCGGCTTCCAGGTTGCCCGCCTCGAGCTTGTCCAGGTATGCCGGGGTATGTACGCGCAACAGCTCCTCGCGGCTGATCTCGCGCGCCTTGATCGGCGTCAGGTGCTCGCTCAGGCCGCTGGCGTCGAGCAGGTTCTTCAGGCGCCGCTTGGTTTCCGGGTTCTCATGGTGCCGGCCCGGCTGCAACGGATAATCCGCCGGCAGGATGCCGGCATAGCGGCCCTGCTCGTGCCACATGAAACGCTCATTCCACATCAATCCGGTCTTGCGACTCATCCGCGACTCTCCAGTTCCCGTCGACAATTCAGGCCGCTGCCTGCGTTGCTTGCATTGTGCGCCGGCCACGCCCAGGTGAAATACCCGCCCTGGGTGACAGGCCCGCCCGGTCACCCTGCCGGGGTACAGCCGATATCCGCCCGGGATGGCAACCTTGCATCGCAGCTCGCGCCTGCGCGCGGGCCAGTATCCACCGTCCGAGGAATAGCCCGATGCCACTTGCGTCCTTCATCGACAACGCGCAGATCGCAGCCATACGCCGGCCACTCGAAGAGGCCTCCCTGCTACCGTTCAATTGCTACAGCGACCCGGCCTTCCACGCCTTCGAAGTGGAACGGGTCTTCATGCGCACCTGGCAGGCGGTCGGCCGCATCGACCAGGTCGCCGAGCCGGGGCAGTTCTTCACCCGCGAGCTGTTCGGCGAACCCATAGTGGTCGTTCGCGACGAAGCGGGGGAAATCCACGCGCTCTCCAACGTCTGCCGCCACCGCGGCCGGCAGGTGGTGGAAGGTGCGGGCCACTGCCGCAACCGGCGCCTCACCTGCCCCTACCACGCCTGGAGCTATGCGCTGGACGGCCAATTGGCGAGCGCCCCGCACATGGAGCGCACGGCCCGTTTCGACGTGGCGGACTGGCACCTGCCACCGTTGGCGGTGGACATCTGGCAGGGTTTCATCTTCGTCAACTTCGACCGCGAGGCAGCCCCGCTGTCGCCGCAGCTCAAGACGCTGGACGCGCTGCTGGAAGGCTACGACATGGCCAGCATGGGCTGCGTCGACTTCGAACGCTACCAGGGCCGCTGGAACTGGAAGAGCACCCTCGACAACTTCAGCGAGGCCTACCACCAGCCGCCCATCCATACCCAGACCTTCGAACCATGGTGCCCGGCGAAGCTGGCGGTCTATGAAGACGTCGACGGCCCCTACAACCTGTTCTACATGCCCACGGGGGACAACCAGCCCTTCCCCACCACGCTGCCGCCGATCGCCGGGCTGCCGGAGCACTATTACTCGACCGCCATCGTCATCAATGTCTTCCCGCACTTCCACCTGCTGATCGACTCCTCGTCGGCCATGTGGCTGGACTGGGACATCCGCTCGGTCGACGACCACGACCTGGTCTGGCGCCTGGTGGCGCCGCGCTCGACCCTGGCCCTGGCGGACTTCGAGGCGCGCAAGCAGCGCCTGCACGATGCGCTCAAGCCCGTGTGGGAAGAGGACGAATTCGCCTGCCTGGGGCATGCCCGCGGCGTGCGCTCGCGCTTTGCCGAGCAGGGGCGGATGTCGTACATGGAAAAGGCCCTGCATCAGTTCCACAACTGGCTGCTGGACCAGTACCTGCACGATACCCAGGGCCAGGCCCGGCAGCCGAACCTGATCGCGCTCGGCTGAAACCCCGCTCAACCGGGCGTCGCTGCGTCGGCGACGTTGCGACGGCCCGGCAGGTCATCGAGCATGAGCATCAGCGCCACGCCGGTGCGGCCGCTGATCTCGCCCAGGCTGACACCGGCGGCCAGCTCCACCAGCAGCAACCCGCGCGGGGTCACGTCGATGACGCCCAGCTCGGTGATGATGCGGCTTACCACCCCCGCGCCCAGCAGCGGCCCCTCGCACTGCGCGACTATCCTCGCGCTGCCGTCCGGCCGGCAATGCTGCATCAGCACCACTACGCGCCGGGCGGCGGCCAGCCGGTCGATGTCGGCCCCCGTCGCATCGGTCATGACAAGATCGCCCTGTTCCGAGACCTGCTCCGCGCGGATGAACAGCAGGTCCAACCGGCCGCCGCGCACCAGCTGCAGCCCCTCCATCGGCGTCAGCCGAACCTCGCCGGCCTGCCGAGGCGGCCTGTCGCCGCCCTGGCAGGGACGGGCCACGTGCATGCCGTCGATCCACCAGAACTGGCGACCAGCCTCGACCCGTTGCAGCACGCGCGGCGCCACGCCGTAGCCCAGGCCGACGCAATATCCGTCCAGGACCTCGCGTGCCGCGCGTTGGCACATCTGCTCGGCTGTCCAGCTCATGGCGCCCTCCTCGCCTTGCCTCGAAACGAAGAAAGCCGCCAGCGCGGGCGGCCTTCGGTCACGCCCGGTCTCAGGCGTGGGTGCAAGCCTCTTCGAAGGACAGGCGCGGCAGCCGTGGGTAGAGCCTGCTGTCGTCGCCGTAGCCGAGGTTGCAGAGAAAGTTGCTGCGGATACTGGTGCCGGCGAAGAACTCCCGGTCCAGCCGCTGGCTGTCGAAGCCCGACATGGGGCCGCAGTCCAGCCCCAGGGCGCGCGCCGCCAGCATCAGCCAGGCGCCTTGCAGGCTGCTGTTGCGGAAGGCGGTGAGTTCGGCCGCCTCGGCGTTCTCGCTGAACATGGCCCGTACGTCGGCATGCGGGAACAACATCGGCAACTGCTCCCAGAAGGCCGCGTCGTAGCCGATGATCACCGTCACCGGTGCGCTGAGCACCTTTTCCACGTTGCCCGGGTTCAGGCACGGCTGCAGCCGGCGCTTGCCGTCGGCGCTGGTGACGAACACCAGGCGCGCCGGCATGCCGTTCACCGCCGTCGGCGCATAGCGCACCAGCTCCCAGAGCTGGCGCAGCAGCTGGCTGCCGACCGGACGCGGCAGCCAGCCGTTGTGGCTGCGCGCTTCGCGGAACAGCAGGTCGAGACCGGCGGCATCCAGTGCGCGGGTCCGCTGGCGGATACCCTCGGCCATTTCCAGAATCGAATTCATCGCACTTCCTCTCGCGAAGGGGCCGGCCGGCACCTGGCGCCGGCCGGCATCGGCTTACCAGGGGTTGGCCGCGAAGACGCGGTCAAGCACCTCGATCACCTCGTCGACCTGCTCGGTGGTGATGGTCAGGGGCGGCGAGATGATCAGTTTGTTGACGATGGTGCGCAGCATCACCCCGCTGTTCACGCAGCCCTCGGAGATGGCCAGCGGATAGGCGTCCTGCGGGCCGAACGGCTCCTTGCTCTGGCGGTCCTTGACCAGCTCGATGGCGATCATCAGGCCCTTGCCACGCACGTCGCCGATGGCGCGGTGCCGCTCCTGCAGCTCGCGCAGGCGGCCCAGGAAGTAGTCGCCGACGCGCGCGGCGTTGTCCGCCAGGTTCTCCCGCAGCACGATGTCGATCGCCGCCAGGCCCGCCGCGCAGGACACCGGGTGCCCCGAGTAGGTGTAGCCGTGCATGTAGACCGAGGTGAAGCCGGCGTCGCGCTCCCAGGCCGAGGCCACGCGCTGGTTGACCAGCGTTGCGCTGAGCGGCACGTAGCCGCTGGAAATGCCCTTGGCCAGGCACATGATGTCCGGCTTCACGCCCCAGCCGCGCGAGCCGAACAGCGATCCGCTGCGGCCCAGGCCGGTGATCACCTCGTCGGCGATCAGCAGCAGGCCGTACTTGTCGGCGATCTGGCGCAGGCGCGGCCAGTAGGAAGCCGGCGGCACTATCACGCCGCCGGCGCCCTGGATGGGTTCGGCGATGATGGCGGCGATGGTGTGCGCCCCCTGGATCTCGATCTGCCGCTCCATGATCTGCGCGCAGATTTCGGCCAGCTCCTCCGGATCCTGGGTGAAGGGGTTGCGGTACAGGTGCGGCCCTTCGACCTGGATGAAGCCGGGCATCAGCGGCTCGTAGCTGCTGCGCCAGGCGATGCCGCCACAGGCCGACATGCCGCCGAAGTTCAGGCCGTGATAGCCGTTGTACAGCGAGATGAACTTGTACTTCTCCGGCTGGCCTTCGAGCTTCCAGTACTGGCGGGCGATCTTCAGCGCGCTTTCCACCGCGTCGGAGCCGCCCAGGCCGAAGGACACCTTCACCATGCCCTCGGGCGCGGCGATCTCGGTGAGCTTCTGCGACAGGGCGATGGCCGCCGGGTTCGAGCTGCCGGGGAACAGCGAGTAGTAGGCCAGCTGTTCCATCTGGCGGCTCACCGCGTCGACGATCTCCTGGCGGCCATAGCCGGCGTTCACGCACCAGAGGCCGCCCTGCAGGTCGATGAAGCGGCGCCCGTCGATGTCGGTGATGTATACGCCGTCACCGGAATCGATGATCAACGGCGGGTTGTCCTGCAGCGCCTTAGGGTCCTGCATCGGGTGCATCAGGTGCACGGTGTTGTGTTTCTTCAGCCAAGCGCTGTTGCTACTGTTCATGGTCCACTCCAACGGGTGCGTAGAAGGCAGGGGCGCGCCGCAAGGCGCAGCCTTGAGCCCACTCTAGGCAGGGCCGGGCGATGCGTATCTACCCTCAACGGGTGAGACGCCGGGCGAAAAAAAGCCGCCCGTGCGGAGCGCGCGGGCGGCAAGGCGTGGCCCCGGAGCAACGACGGGCCACGGACGGTAGACGCAGGTCAGCGCACGTAGCCGTGCGCCGCTCCGAACAGCTGCTCGCGCTCGGACCAGTTGTGGCGCGCGTCCCAGTGCTCGAGCACCGCCATCGCCTCGCGCTCGTACAGCGCATCCATCTCGGCGGTGGCGCTGTGCACGCTCAGCTCCAGGCGGTGCCCGGACGGGTCGAAGAAGTAGATCGACTGCAGGAAGTCGTCGTGGTTGACCGGGCCGAGCACCTCGATGCCCTTGGCCTGCATTTCGGCCTTGGCCCTGAGCAGGGTGTCCATGTCCTGGACGCGGAAGGCGAAGTGCTGGACCCAGCCGGGGGTCTGCGGGTCGCGCCCGGACTCGGCCCCCTCATCGTTGGGCAACTCGAAGAAGGCGATGCAGCTGCCGTCCTCCATCTGGAAGAAGATGTGGATGTGCGGGCTGTAGGCGCCCGTGGAGGGCACGTGGTCCTCGCCCATGGCATGGATGAATTTTAGGCCCAGGATCCCGGTGTAGAACGCCACGGTTTGCTTGGCGTCCTTGCAGCGGTAGGCAGCGTGATGAAGGCTTTTGCAGAGCATGGAATGACCTCCCAGCAGGGGCTTGTGGTGGTTCAGCGGGACAGCGGTTCGACCACCTGGTCGATGGCACCGAAGACCGAGTTCCCGGCGTAGTCGAAGTGCTCGATGCGCACTCGCTCGCCGAACTTCAGCAACGGCGTGCTCGCCGTTCCGGTATTGATGGTTTCCATCGCGCGGAACTCGCCGATGCAGCCGGCGCCGACGCTTTCGTCTTCATTGGAGACCGTGCCCAGGCCCACCAGGGTGCCCGCCTCGAAGGCGCGGGTGCGGGCGACGTGGGCGATCATGTGGCCGTAGTGGAATGGCGTATCGATGCCGGTCTCGATGTCGCCGAACAAGGCTCCGCGCACCCAGCACTTCATCTTCCCGGAGACCAGCTTGCCGTCCCACAGCGGCCCCAGCTCGTCGGGGGTGACCGCGATGGGGCCGAGGCTGGAGGCGGGCTTGCCGGTCAGGAAACCGAAGGTGCGCTTGAGCTCGGCGGGGATCAGCGCGCGCAACGATACATCGTTGAGCAGTACGAACAGGCGCACGTAGCCGGTGGCTTCTTCGGCGCTGACGCCCAGCGGAACGTCGTCGGTAATGGCGGCGATCTCCGCCTCGAAGTCGATGCCCAGGTCGTCGCTGGGCAGGCGGATCGGGTCGTTCCACGCCATGAAGCCGTGGGAGATACCCTGGTAGACCAGCGGAGCGTCGAGGATGTCTGCCGGCAGGGTGTCGCCGCGCGCCGCGCGGTTGCGGCGGATGTGGCTCAGGTAGCAAGCGCCGTCCAGGTACTGGTAGCTGCGCGGCAGCGGTGCGGCGAGCGCTTCCCGCTGCAGGGCGAAGGCAGCGGCCGGCTGCCCTTCGTTCAGCGCCTGGTACAGCTCGCGCAGTGCGGGCTCGACGCGCGCCCAGTCATCCAGGGCGGCCTGCAGGGTCGGGGCGATGGCGCCGGCCCTGACCGCGCGGCTCAGGTCCCGGCTGACGACGACCAGTTCGCCGTCGCGGCCGGATTTCAGTGATGCAAGTTTCATAGCGGTGGCTCCAGTGCAGCGGCAGGCGGGCCTGCCATGGGCGCCGCGGGCGCGGCGCGGTAGAAAGGGCGCGCTCAGCGCGATGCGGCTTCGAACAGGGGATGCAGGTTGTTGCGGTTGAAGAACAGCGCGGGCTCGAAACTGCCGACCTCCATCGACAGCGCAACCAGGCGCCGCGCCTGCAATGCCTGCCAGTGCTCGCAGAGCGTGGCGAACACCGCCCGCCCCACCCGCTCACGGACTTCCACGGGGCGGGCGGCGCTGAGCTTGAGTTCGACATGGATGCCGGCGTACGGCCGGGCGCCATCGGCGAAGCGATAGACCTCCACGCGCCGCGCCCGGCTGCGGATGCCGCCGACCGGGAACAGCTGCGACTCGATGAGTTGCCCATGGACGCGCTCGAACAGCTCCGGCAGGCCCAGCTCGCCTTCCAGGTTGGCGCTGTATTCGACGATGAGGTGCGGCATGTCAGGAGACCCGCACCAGCACGGTCTTGGTCTCCAGGTAGCCGTCCAGGCCCTCGCGTCCCAGGTCGCGGCCGAAGCCGGACTGCTTGGTCCCGCCTTCGGGCAGCCCGGGATAGGGGAAGCCCTCGGTGTTCACCGAGACCTTGCCGCACTTCAACCGCGGCACAAGCCGGTGGACGCGGCCGAGATCGCGGCTCCAGACGCTCGCCGCCAGGCCATAGGCGCTGTCGTTGGCGAGGGCGGCGGCCTCGTCGAGGTCATCGAAAGGCAGTACCGCCAGCACCGGGCCAAAGATTTCTTCCTGCACCAGCGCATCGCTCTGGCGCACATCGGCAAGCACCGCCGGGGCGACGAAGTACCCGTCGGCCTGCGGCGACTGGCGCCGGGTCAGCAGGCTGGCGCCGCCCTCCCGGGCACGCTCGATGTAGCCTTGCACCCGGGCCTGCTGCCGCGCATTGATCAGCGGGCCGAGCTGGCTGGCCGGATCCAGCCCCGCCCCCAGCACCAGGCTGTCGGCGCGCCGGGCCACGCCTTCGACCACCCGGTCGAAGATGCCACGCTGCACGTAGAGCCTCGAGCCGGCCACGCAGATCTGCCCGGCATTGGTGAAGATGGCATTGGCCGCGCCTTCGATGGCCTGCTCCAGGTCGGCGTCGTCGAAAACGATGGTGGGCGATTTGCCGCCCAGCTCCAGGGTGACCTTCTTCAGGCTTTCCGTGGCCAGCCGGTTGATGTGCTTGCCGGTGGCGGTGGAGCCGGTGAACGACACCTTGCTGACCAGTGGATGCCGTACCAGCGCTTCCCCGGCGACGCTCCCCAGCCCGGTGACGACATTGACCACGCCGGCCGGGAAGCCCGCCTCGGCGACCAGGCCGGCCAGCGCCAGGGCGGTCAGCGAGGCATCCTCGGCGGGCTTGAGCACCACCGTGCAACCGGCGGCCAGGGCTGGCGCGAGCTTCCACACCGCCATCATCAGCGGCACGTTCCACGGCACGATGGCGGCGACGACTCCCACCGGCTCGCGGGCGGTGTAGGCGAAGAACTGGCTGCCGGGGAAAGGCATCTTCACATCCAGCGTGTCGCCGGCGATCTTCGACGCCCAGCCGGCCATGTAGCGCAGCACCCCGGCTGCCCCGCCGACGTTGATCCCGGCGAAGGCCAGCGGCATGCCGTTGTCCACGCACTCCAGCTCGGCGAACAGGCCGGCATCGCGCTCCAGCAGCCCCGCCAGGCGCAGGATCAGGCGTTCACGCTCCAGGCTCGGCAGGTCGCGCCAGGCCGGACGCTGCAGCGCCTGGTGGGCGGCGCCGACCGCGGCGTCGACCTCGGCCTCGCCGGCGGCGGCGATGCTGCTGACCTGGCGGGCGCTGGAGGGGTCGAGCACGGGCAGGCTGTTGCCGGCGACCTGCCAGCGGCCATCGATGAAATGGCCGTGCTGTCGGTCGAGGAAGGCGCGGGCGGGTGAGCTCAGACGGTCGTAGGCATTGCTGGCGATGGCCATGGAAGCGACTCCTTTCACCCCGGCAGCGGGGCATTGAACATGCTCGCCATGCTAGGGGCCGGCCTGCGTCTCACCCATACCCGCGGAGGGTGACCGCCAGGCCGGACTCGCGCCCGCGGGGGCACCCCTGGGCGCTGCCAGGCCATTTCTGTGAGCAGGTGTTCAGCGCGCCGAGGGCGCTTCAGACGAAGTCGTAGCGCCGCGCCGCCAGCTCGACCGCCACGCGCCGAGGCGCCCCCAGCGACAGCAGCAGAACCAGGCCGACCAGCAGGTTGCTCCCCGCCACCGCCCAGCCCAGGGCGCTGACGCCATGCCATTGAACCAGGGCCCCGCCGAGATAGGCGCCGCAGGCCATGGACAGGAAGAAGGCGCCGCCGATGGCCGCGCAGCAGCCCCCGAGCGGGTCATGCCGGGCGCTCAGGCCCTGCAGGTAGGGCAACAGGAAGTAGGCCGCGCCCAGGTTGCCGGCCAGCCCGAGACCGAAGCTCCAGGCACCCGAGGCATGGCTGGCCATGAGGTTCGCCAGGGCATGCAGCAGCAGCGCGCAGGTCAGCGGCCAGAAGCTGCGCAGGCGGGTATTGATCAGCCCGCACAACGCGCTGCCCGGCAGCGCGCCGAGCACCGACAGGGACAGCGCCAGGTTGATCGCCGACTCGTCGAGCCCGGCCCCCTCGCCCATCAGGTGCGCGAAGGTGAAGGCAGCGCCACTGGTACAACCAAAGACGAAGACGGCGACGACCAGTGCGTAACAGGTCGCGTTCGGCAGCCCCAGGCGGCGCCGCACCGGCGAGTCCTGCAGGCACAGGCGGGCCGGCAGCGCCAGGCTCGCCGGCGCCAGCGCGAGGCACACCAGCGTCAATACCAGGAACAGGCCGAGGGCCGGCCAGGCGGCACGCAGGGGCGCCAGCGAAAACAGCAGCGCCGAGCCGAACAGGACATTGGCCAGGTTGGCCTGGGCCAGGCGCCGATGCGGCTCGCTGGCGGCGGCCAGCGCGGCATTGGCCAGGGCCATCAGCACGCCCTGCCCCATCCCGCAGAAGAAGCGTAGCGCCAGCAGGCCGGCCAGCGTTTCGGCACGCCAGGAGAACAGTTGCGTCAGTACCAGCAGTGCGCTGCCGAAAATCGCCAGGCGGCGCACCGGCAGGCGATCCGCCGCGAGCGAGAGGCCCAGCGCGGCGAGAGCCAGGCCGAGCATTTCCACCGCGGCCACCGCCCCCGCGCCCGCTTCGCCCAGGCCGCGTCCGCCGATCAGCTCGAACACCAACTCCGGCGCCACCCAGCCGCCGATATTGCTCAAGCAGTAGACGAGGGTCAAAACGACGAGGCTGCAGGCAACGGTCGGTTGGCGGGCGATCATGGAGCTGTCTCCGGTGCGGATGACGAATGGCTTCGAGGCAGGTTATGCGCCAGCAGGCCCCCGCCTCCTCCCCTCGAAGGGTGACCCGGGCAGAGAATGATGCCCCTAGGGTGCCACGCGCAGCCGGCTTCCGTCGCTGAAACGCGAGAAACGGTAGGCTTCGGGCGCGCAGGACGGCGGGCGTGCACAGAGCATATCGGCCAGCAGCCAGCCCGCGGCCGGGCCCATGCTCAAGCCATAGGCGGAGAAGCCGGTGCACAGGAACAGCCCGGGCAGCGCGTCCACCGCGCCGATCACCGGCACCGAGTCGGGGGTGGCGTCGATCATCCCGGCCCAGTGCTCGGTGACACGCGCCTGGCGAAAGGCCGGGAAGGCCTCGGCCATGTTGGCCAGCGTCTTCAGGTTGAGGGCGACATCCGGTTTCGGGTCGAGCATGCGCCGCCGTTCGAAAGGGCTGACCTCGTCCAGCGCCCAGCGACGTGGCAGGCACAGGTCGGCGAAGGACTCCCGCCCCAGGCGCACGCGCATCTGCCGCCACTGGTTGCGCAGCGCCGGCAGGAAGTCGAAGAACAGGCGGAAGCTGTCCAGCGTGACGTACGCCGTGTGACCGCTGGAGGGGCCGAATACGTAGCCGCCTTCGGCGTCGCGGCGGAAAGCGTAGCCATCGGCGGCGGCGCAACTGGCCGGGCCCCCCGCCAAGGGGGCGACGCGGACCAGCGACGAGTGAATCGACAGCTGGGGCAAGGCCACCCCGGCATTGCCGCAGAACAACCGCGACCAGGCGCCGCCGGCCACGACCACCTGGCTGCAACGGATGCGGCCGCGCTCGGTAAGCACCGCCTCGACGCGCCCCGCGCTACGCTCGATCCCCCGTACGGCGCATGGCGCGAAAATCCTTGCACCCGCTGCCCGCGCGGCGTCGGCCAGGGCGGAGGTGGCCAGCGAGGGCTCCACGCGGGCATCGCTGGGCTGGAACAGCGCCCCGGCATAGGGACGCCGGCAACCAGGAAGGTGCTCGGCCAGTTCAGCGTTGGAAAGCAGCCGCGCATCGACGTCGTCGAAGCCTTGTACGCTATCCAGCCAGGCCTGTTCGCGAGCGATGTCCGCCTCGCTCTCGCACAGGTGCAGCAGCCCGCACCGCTCGTAGCCCAGGCGCCCGGGGCCCAGCTCTTCCGCCAGCTCTCGCCACAGGCGCTTGCTCAGGGTGGTCAGCTCCATCTTCAGCGGGTCCAGCCCCAGGCTGCACAGCCAGCCGAAAGCGCGGCTGGACTGCTCGCCGGCGACCTGCCCCTTCTCCAGTACCACGCAATCCACGCCGCGGCGTGCCAAGTACAGGGCGGTGCAGATGCCGGCGATGCCGGCGCCGACGATGACCACCCCGGTTTCCTCGGGCAGCCGCGTATCGACGCTGACGGCCCGGGCACGACAATGGCCGGCTACCGGCGGCGATGGAAGATCGTTCTGTGAAATACCCATGATGTGCCCTTGTACGGCTGTCGTGAACTGAACCCGGGGGCCAGCGCGGCCGGACTGTCTGCCCGGCGTAATGCGCAGGCTGGCGCGCCCGGAGGGCGGCGCGCCGGCCCCCTGGATTCAGCGCTGGTACTGGTCCAGCAGCCAGTTGTGGAACTGATGGACGGACTTCTCCTGCGGCGACAGGCGCCCCTGCGCCGTGAAGCGCGAGCGTGCCCCCCGGGCCACGCCTTCGCAGGCGAACACGTCTTCGTCCCAGACTTCCTTGATGTAGCCGTAGAGCTCCTGCTTGAGCGCCGGGAAGTTCTCCATCGCGGCCGTCCGGGGCGGCACCAGCATGCGCCAGATCAGGTCGTGGTCTTCGCTGCCGCGGATGTCCCAGTCCAGCCACATCACCGCGCTGGGGTCGATCAGCAGGTGGAACAGCGGAAAGACGTTGACCACCACCAGCCCCTTGAAGATGGCGCCGTCCAGTTCGGGCAGCACCGGCTGGAAAGTGGCGCCGGGGGCGGCCGGAATCCAGAACAGGTTGTAGGGCCCGTCGACGTCGTCATAGACCGCCGTGCGCCCGGGCACCAGCGGGTCGATGCCGGCGTGGATGGTGGGCTGGTGGTAGGCCTCGGTGAAATTGTCCATGGTCGCCTTCCAGTTCCACGGCGCCTGGTAGCGGTCGAAGTCCAGGCAGGCCATCTCGGCGAGGCGCAGCGGCTCGAGTATCTTGTCCAGGGTCTTGAGCTGCGGCGACAGGGGCTGGGCATCGGCGTCGAAATTGACGAACACGAAGCCCTGCCAGACATCCAGCCCCAGGCGCGGCAGGTGGTAGTCGGCCTTGTCGAAGTCCTCGGCCTCGTTCATGAACGGCGCGCCGCGCAGCTCGCCGTCCAGGCCGTAGCTCCAGCCATGGTAGGGGCAGACCAGGTTGCCCTTGCAGATGCCGCGGCCATCGACGATCACCCGGTTGCGATGGCGGCAGACGTTGTTGAACGCGTGCAGGGTGCCGGCCCTGTCGCGGGTGAGCAGTACCGGCTCGCCGAACATTTCACGGGCCAGGTAGCTGCCCGGCTCGGCGAGTTCGGAAACGTGCGCCAGCGGCAACCAGTTGCGCATGAACACCTTTTCCACGTCCAGGGCGTGGCTGCGCGGGTCGGCATACAGGCTGGCCGGCAGCAGCGCGGCGCGCTGCAACGGCCGGCGCACGGCGTCGACCTGCTCCTGGCTGGCGAACTGGGCCAGGTCTGGCGCTGGCGGCGGATAGATCATCGAAGTCATCAGGCTCTCTCTATCGAACTTTGTGCAATCAGGGGAAGCGGTTTCCATCGTCAGTGGCCGGCGCGCTGGCCGAGCAGGCGCATGCGCAGGCGGTCGCCGACCAGGGCGAGAACGAGGATGGCCCCCAGCACGACCATCTGCGCATAGGACTGGACCTGCATGATGTTCATGCCGTTGGAAAGCAGGGCCAGGAACAGTGCCCCCAGCACCACGTTGCCGATCTTGCCGGTACCACCGAACAGCGAGACGCCGGCGATGACGCAGGCGGTGACCGACTGCAGGCCGTAGTCGGCGCCGATCCCGGCACCTCCCGTACCGATGCGCGCCAGGACCAGCAGCGCGGCGACGCCGGTGATCAGGCTGCACAGGATGTAGGCGGTGAAGACCACGCGCGTGGTGCTGATGCCGGACAGGCGAGCAGCGCGCTCGTTGCTGCCGATGGCGTACATGTAGCGCCCGGTCGTGGTGTGATGCAACAGCACGTAGCCCAGGATGAACACCACGATGGTGGCGAGGATCGGCGGCTTCATGCCCAGCACGTCGGTGACGCTGAAGAACATCAGGTAGGCCTGGGGAAAGCCGCTCACCGGTACGCCGTTGCTCAGAGTCAGGGCGATGCCGGTCAGGGCGGTCATGGTGCCGAGCGTGGCGATGAACGGCGACAGCCGCAGCACCGCGACGCAGAAGCCATTGAACGCACCGACCAGCACGCTGGCGCCGAGCCCGGCGAGCATGCCCAGGGCGATGGCGGCGGAGACGTCCATGCCCTCGCCCACCAGCGACTTCATCACGCTGGCGGCGATCACCCCGACCAGGCCGATCATCGCGCCTACCGAAAGGTCCATGCCCGCGGTGATCAGCACCAGCAGCTGCGCCATCGCCACGATCATCAGGAACGTCGACTGGCGGGCCACGTTGAGCAGGTTCACCTCGGACAGGAAGCGCGGTTCCTGCAGGCCGAAGAACACCACCACGGTCAGCAGCAGCCAGGGCAGGATGCCAAAGCGGATGAACAGGCGGCGGGCCACGTCGGAGGGGGAGAAACGGGGTGCCTGGGCACCTTCGTGGGTAAGGCTGGTCATTAGGCGGACTCCCGCTGCTCGCCCGGGGGCGACTCTCTGAAAAAGCCGTGGAGGATGCGTTCCTCGTCCAGCTCGTGATGTTCGAGGTGATCGACGATCTGCCCGGCGTTGACCACGTAGACGCGGTGGCTGAGCCCCAGCAGCTCGGGCATGTCCGAGCTGATCAGCAGGATGCAGCAGCCTTCGTGGGCCAGGTCGGCCAGGGCCTTGTAGATTTCCGCGCGGGCACCGACGTCCACGCCCACCGTCGGTTCGTCGAAGATCAGCACCTTGGCCTCGCGCGCCAGGGCACGGGCGATGACGATCTTCTGCTGGTTGCCGCCGGAATAGTTGACCGCCTCGGCCTGCAGGTTCAGCGGGCGCAGGTGCATGCGCTCGGCCAGGGCCAGGACCTGGCGCCGCTCGGTGCCCAGGCGCAGCAGGCCGGCGGAGGAGAACTGTGGCAGGGCGAGTGCCGACAGCGCGATGTTCTCGCGGGTGGAGCGCTGCAGCAGCAGCCCCTCGTTGCGCCGGTCGGAGGTGATGTAGCACAGCCCCCTGGCCAGCATCCGCCGCGGCGAGAGCCGCGACAGGCGCTGCCCGTCGAGGCTGATCACGCCGCTGTCGATCGGCTCCAGGCCGAAACAGGCGCGGCCGATCTCGGACTTGCCGCAGCCGACCAGGCCGGCCAACCCGACGATTTCGCCCTCGCGCAGCTCCAGGCTGACATCCCGCAGGCTGCCGTTACGGGTGCTGAGCTTCTCCAGGCGAAGGATGCTGCGGCCCGCATGGTGGCGGATCGGCGGGTACAGCGCCCCGCTCTTGCGCCCGGTCATGAGTTCGATCAGTTGCTCCTCGCTGGCCTGCGCGGCGGCGAGGCTGGCGATATGGCTGCCGTCGCGCATGACCGTGATGCGATCGGCGATGGCGCGGATCTCGCGCATGCGGTGGGTGATGTAGACGATGGCCACGCCACTGCGCTTGAGTTGCTCTATGGTCTGGAACAGCGCCTGGGTCTCGCGCTCGCTGAGCGAGGCGGTCGGCTCGTCGAGAATCAGTATCTTCGGCTCGCCGGCCAGTGCCTTGGCCATCTCCACCATCTGCTGCTGGGCCCTGGACAAAGTCGCGACCTGCGCGTCCAGATCCAGCTCGAAGCCATAGCGAGCCAGCGCATCGCTCGCCCGCCGGCGCGCATCGGCGCCCCGGATGAAGCGGCCGAAGGCCGGTTCGTTGCCCAGAACCAGGTTCTGCGCCACGCTCAGGTCCGGCGCGAGGCTGAACTCCTGGAACATGGCGGCGATGCCCTGGGCCCGGGCATCCTGCACGCTGCGCAGGGTCAGCGGGCGACCGTCGAGGCTCATCTGGCCTTCGTCGGGCACCAGGGCGCCGGCGATGATGTTGATCAGGGTGGACTTCCCGGCACCGTTCTCGCCGAACAGGACATGGACCTCGCCCGGATACAGGTCCAGTTGCGCCTGATGCAGGGCGCGTACGCCGGGAAAGCGCTTGCCGATGCCACGCAGGCTCAGCAACGCGGCCGGCGGCGCCGAGACGGGCTGGGCCTGGCAGGCGCAGCCCGGCATGACCTCCAGCGGCACAGGAACTATGGTTGCACTCATATCGGTTTCGCCTAGGTGATTCTTCGGTGCAGCCCTGTGGCGGGCTACGTACGGCCAGTAGGCTCCCGGCGTGCCGTTGCGGCCATACCCTTGCGCGGTGACGGCGCCACCGGCAGCGAGCCGCGCAGGCACGGACGGCGAGCAGCAGCCCTGCCCGCCGTGCCGTCGTGGAGCGTGTTCACTCGGTCTTGAAGGTGGCTTTCCAACCGGGCGGCGGGAAGTTCGCGCTGGAGATTCCGGCGGTGTTGGCGGTTTCCCGCGTCACCAGCTGCACTTCCGGCACCAGGTCCTGCGGCTGGCCCTTGCCTTCGATCGACCGGATGGCCAGGTCGACGGCGATGCGCTTGAGCATCACGCTGCTCTCGGCGGCGGCGGCCTCGATGCTGCCGGCCTTGATCTGCGCGAGCACGTCCGGGTCCACATAGGAGGAAACCAGCTTGATCCTGTCGCTCATGCCGCGCTGGGCCAGGACGTTGACCGCCTGCTTGATCGCCACCGCATTGCCGAAGATGTAGTCGATGTTCGGATTCGCCACCAGCGCGTCCTCCACCAGCTTGAGCTGCGCCGTGGCGTCCAGGTCGCCGTACATGACGTTGACGATCTTCACCTGCGCGCCCTGGATGCCGTCGCGGAAGCCCGCGATGGTGTCTTCCACGAAAGGAATCCCGGCGGTACCCGGCAGGACCAGCACCTTCGCGCCGGGGTTCTGCCGGGCGATGAACTGCCCGGCCAGGCGCCCATTGAGACGGTAGTCGACCAGCGTGCGGCCGTCCGCCGGGGCGTCCAGGGCCTCGGTGACGTTGATCACCTTGACGCCCTGGGCCTTGGCCTCGGCCAGTTCGGCCTCCCAGCCGCTGGGGTTGATCGGCTCCAGCAGGATCGCCTGCACCCCGAGCGTCAGGCAGTTTTCGAACTGCGAATGCTGGGCGCCGTTGTTCGCGTACCCGCCGGCATCGAACACCGTCATCGCCTGCCCCAGGCGCCGGGCCTCGTCGATGGCGGCATAGATGTAGGCCATGAAGACGGTGTCCTGGGTCTGCGGCAGCAGCAGGCACATGTGGTGCTTGCCGGATACCTCGGAGGGCTTCAGGCCATTGAAGGTGCTCAGCGCCGGCAAGGGCAGCTGGGTGATGCCCGAGGCGCGGACGGGATCGTGGGCGTATACCTGGAAGTTCCAGGCGGTGTCCGGGGCGGCGTGGGCCAGGGCGCTCACGGCGAGCGACGCCGCGGCGCAAAACAGGATTCTACGATTCATGCTGGGGTTCCCCTTGGCGTGGATGCGGCGTTCAGAAGGTGTATCCGACGGTGATCTGGGCGTAGGTATCGAGGCCGTCGCCGCCCAGTTGCGAGCCACCGTCCTCCAGGCTCTTGTCCGGTTTGTAGAAGCCCAGCGTCGGGCTGATGTACCAGGCGCTGGTGGGGAACCATTCGGCGTAGAAGTCCAGCTCGCGGCCACTGAAATTGCCGTAGCTGTCCTTGAGCGTGTCGAAGTCGAAGTACAGCGCGCCCAGATTCAGGCTCTGCGAGGGGCTGACCTTCAGGCCGACGTGCTGGACCTGCGTGTTGCTGCTCAGGGGCCCGGCGTAGTTGCCGGCCACCTCGCCCTGCACCCAGGTGCCATAGCCGCGATTGAACCCGTAGAAGAGCGAGTCGTAGTCCTTGGAGAAACGCGAGTAGCGGTAGGTGAGAACCGGCGTCCAGGGCAGCCCGGCGAGGGTGTACGCCACTTCGCCGTAACCGGCGTCGGCGTCGTTGCGCTTGTCTTCGACCACGTATTCGAACGACAGCGCCAGGTTCTCCACCCCGGCGCTGGTCACCGCGCGCAGGCTGTAGAGGTCCATCCCATCGCGCTCCAGCTGGGCGCTGGTGGCCAGGTGCTTGTCGACATCCAGGCCATGCAGGTACATGAAGGCGAAGGTACCTGCGTCGCTGACGTGCTCGAGGTTGACCAGGGCGGACTCGAAGTCGGCCTGGCCGGCGTTGTCGGACTTCAGCCAGGCCACGTCGGCGCGCAGGCCCTGGCTGCCACCGAGGCGCAGGATGGCGGTCTTGGCGAACGACTGGCGAGCCGCGAGGTAGTAGGCGCCCCCCCGGTCGTAGGTACTGCCCAGTACATCGCCGTAGTTGAATCCATCATTCTTGATGACGAAGCCATCGCCGATGATCAGGCCCTGGCGCCCCAGCGAGAAGTCGATGCCATCCTTGCCCAGCCACGGCACCCGCTCACCGGATTTCCACCCCACATAGGCGTCTTCCCAGTCGGTCTCGCGCTCGTCGCCGCTGCTGAAACCGCCGGCGTCGCCGTCGCCCCAGGTGGCGCTGCTCAGGCCGGAAAGCCCGCCGTAGATGACGGCGCCCTCGCCCACCCCGTAGCTGCCCTTGAAACCGTACTTCAGGTAGCCTTCCTGCCAGTTCTTGCGGCCCTCGCTGTTGGCCGAGCCGATCGCGTAGCTCTTCTTGCTGGTCAGCGCCGAGTACATCGCGGTGGCGTCGAAGCTCAGTGTGTCATCGCCCTCCGCGTAGAGTTCGTAGGCACTGGCCGTCGTGGTGACCATCCCCGCCCCAAGGGCCGCCAGCATCATCAATGCCGGCCGCCGGCTCCCCACCCGTTCGATCTCGCTCATCGTTTCTCCCCGCACTCTCGGTACGCGGCGCGTTGCCGCCCCATTGGTGACTGTTCTGCTGACAGTTGCGCAGCGCCGGGCGCTGCCGGGGTAAACGGTGAAAGAACGGCGGCTGGGCGTCTGTACCCTCGACAGGTGATGGCAGGGGTGAGGCGTCACCGCGGCGTCCCCTTGCGAGGGTATTAGCGCCAGGGGGTGCGAGCACTAGAGTGGCGAAGCGCCGGCGCCGCAGGGCCGGCTGCCGCGCGTCATGCCCATGCCCCCGAGAAGGTCCCGTTCGGATGAACAGAATCACCCCCCTCCGCCGCTTCTTCCACGGTGGCGCGCTGGAACACGGAGTTTCGCGCGCGGCGCCGGTGCCGGATGCCGGCATGCTTCCCAGGGAGTGCGACGTGGTGGTGATCGGCGGCGGCTTCATTGGTTGCTTCACGGCGCTGGCCCTGGCCGAACGCGGCCTGCGCGTGACCCTCTGCGAGAAAGGCGTGATTGCCGGAGAGGCCTCGGGGCGCTCCATCGGCTGGATCGACTCGCAGTACCTGTCGCCCCGGAAGATGGAGCTGATCGACTGTTCCAAGCGCCTCTGGGAGCGGATGGACGAACGCATCGGCGCGAGCACCGGCTATCGCCGTTGCGGCCTGCTCAGCCTGTTCAAGTCGCCCGACGATGCCGATGCGGCGCGGCAGTGGCTGGCCTCGGTGCAGGGCCTGCCCGGCGTGGACGCATACCTGGTCGATGCGCGCGAGGCCGCAAGCCTGCTGCCGGCCGGCGCCGATACGCGCCACGGCGGCCTGTACCAACCCAGTGACGCCTGCGCGGAACCGACCCTCGCGGCACCGGCGGTAGCCTTGGCCGCCGGCCGGTTGGGGGCGAACGTCCTGCAGCACTGCGCGGTCCGCGGCATCGAATGCCAGGCTGGGCGGGTCAGCGCGGTCCACACCGAGCGGGGCCGCATCGCGGCCCAGGCCGTGGTGCTCGCCGGCGGCGCCTGGTCGCCCCTGCTGGCTCGCCGCCTGGGGCTGCCGCTGCCGCAACTGATGGCCTTCGGCAGCGCCCAGCGCATCCGCCCAGCCGTCGCCGGCCCCGATACCTCGGCCTGGCTGGCGCAGGGCATCTATCGCGCCAACGGCGACGGCAGCTACACCGTCGGCGCGGTGAACGGCGCGGCCCCATTGACCCCGACCACCCTGCGCCACCTGTGGCAGATGCTGCCGGCGATTCGCCAGATGTGGTCGCAGGTGGATCCGGTCTTCTCGCTCGACACCTTCCTGCACGACCTCAAGCACCTGCGCGGCTGGCCGCTGGACGGCCCATCCCCGTTCGAGCGCTGCCGCATCCTGCAACCGGAAACCCGCCATGGCGTTCTACGCGAAACCCTCGGCCAGTTGCAGGCGCACTACCCGCTGTTCGCCGACGCTCGCGTAGAGGAAACCTGGGCCGGGGCACTGGTCAGCACCCCGGACAACATGCCGGTGATCTCCGGCGTCGAACGTATGCCAGGCCTGTTCCTGGGCACCGGCTTCTACTACGGCCTGACCATGGGGCCCGCCGCCGGCCAGGCGCTGGCCGACCTGGTCAGCGGGAGAACACCGGAGTTCGACGTTCACCCCTATCGCCATGAACGCTTCGTCGACGGTTCGGCGCTGCAGTTCCAGGCCTGAAAAAGCCGGGGCGCAGTAGGGGGAAACGGCGTGCAGCAAGGGCGCATCGACCATCGCCGCACGACGAAACCTGCCTCTCGGCTCGATGGGTTCGCCATCGGGCCCCGGGGGAAGCGGCGTGCAACTTTATCGAACACCGGCTTCTACTCCTTTCACATAGAGCAGAAAAAAGTCTTGAAACGCTTTGCAAAAACAGAAAACAAGAAATCCATTCCACTGATGCAGATCAATGAATTCGGCAAAAGTGATGTCATATTGACATTATCCGTAAAGAAAACTGCACAGAGAAACAACGATTGCGTGCCAAAGACAGAGTAAGGATCGATGTTTGTGAATTGACCGTCGGAATGTATGTGCTGGAGCTCGACGAGTCCTGGGAAAACACCCCGTTTCTGTTCCGTGGTTTCCAGATCAGGACCATGAAGGAGCTGGAGCGGATCAGGCAGATAGCGAACCATGCCTGGGTCGAGGCCCGGTCCCTGCCCGAGGGTCCCTCCGGGGACCCCGACATGGCGCTCGTGCCGCTCATCGGCAAGGTGGACTTCAGGCAAGAGATCGAGCAGGCACAGCAGACCTGGGGCGAAGCGCTGGAGGTTTCCCGGGGCCTGCTGGACGCGGTGCGCCTGGGCCAGGCCCTGGACATCCCCGGGGTCAAGCGAACCATCGAGGGGTGCGTCGAGAGCATCCTGCGCAACCCCGCGGCAATGCTCTGGCTCACCCAGATCAGGAACAAGGACGACTACACCGCCGAGCACTCGCTGAGAACGGCCATCTATGCGATTTCCCTGGGCCGCAGGCTCGACATGCTGCCCCGGGAACTGGTCGACATCGGCATGTGCGGCATGCTCCACGACCTCGGCAAAATCAAGGTTCCGCTGCCGATACTCACCAAGAACGGCCGGCTGTCCGCGGACGAATACCTGATCATGCAGACCCATGCCGACAGCGGCCGCAAGTTGCTCATGAGCACCAGCGACGTGCCACCGGCGGCCGTCGATGCCGCCTACTGCCACCATGAGCGCCTGGACGGCAGCGGCTACCCCCGGGGCCTGCGGCACGACAAGATCCCGCAAGTGGCGAAGCTGGTGGCGATAGTCGACGCCTACGATGCCATCACCAGCGACCGGGTCTACAGCAAGGGGCGCTCCAGCCTGGAAGCGCTGCGGATAGTATTCGATGCAGCCGGCACGCACTTCGACGAGGAGATGGTCGCGCACTTCGTCAAACTCATCGGCATCTACCCGCCGGGGGAAATAGCCGAACTGAGCAACGGCGAAGTCGGCATCATCATCGGCTGCCCACCCGGCAACAAGCTCAAGCCCAAGCTGCTGAGAGTGCTGGACGCCGACAAACGTCCCTGCCGGGAACGGGTCATCGACCTGGCGACGAACCCGAAGGACGACCAGGGAAAACCCTACTACCTCTATCTGGTCCACCCCAGCGGCGCCTTCGGCATCGACATCGAGCATTACCGCAAGAAGGGCCTCCTCGTTCCCGAGAACCTCTAGACCAGTACAGATGACGTGACGGCTCCGCATCAGGCTGCACAGGTCAGGGTCGGTACCGCCAACGATGGCGCGCGCCGATCCGACATGCATCAGCTCGGCCGAGTTCGTCACCGAGAAACCCCAGGAAGATCTACATCCGCCGCGGCTTCAATCGCGAAACCGGCGAAATAGCGGGAGCTTCGGAGCGCGCTCCGACTTGTCGGGCTGTCGCCTTTCCCCGAGACAGTCGCTGGAGGTCCGGCAGCGCGAAGCCGGCATGGACTGGCAGATCCAGGAAAGCCCGGTCCATTTCAAGGCAGACGCAGTTGGTCATCTGGGCAGAGCGAAGTTAAATACCCGCATTGACAGCAAGAACCTTCAAAGGGCACCTGCAGGTAGCGGGCGGCGGGAGGGGTCACCGTGCAGCATCTTCCGGCACGTAGATCATCCGCCCGTCGGCCAGGCGGTAGGTCACGCCGGCGCGGGTGCCCTGGCCTTCGCCGATCTCGCCGCTGGCCTCGTAGCGCTTCAGCTCCTTGCCCTCCTTGACCAGCAGGCGCATGTCCGCCTCCCCGGGGTTCTCGACCACCACCACCTTGTCCTGGCTGAACGGGTTGAGCGGGTTCTGCACGATCACGATCAGCAGGATGCCGATCACCACCAGGAACAGGTCGATCAGGTTGACCATCGAGAGGATGGGGTCGTCCGCCTCGTCGTGTTCGAGAAAGCGCATCAGTTGCCCTCCTGCGCGCGCTCGACGGCCCGCAGTTCCTGGAGCAGCCAGCGGCGGCGCACGGTGAGGACGAAGAAGGTGATGCTGGCGCTGACCAGGGCGAGGATCACCGCGGAAAACGCCACCACCAGGTTCTCGCCGATACCCTGCGCATCGTTGCGGGTCAGCGCCAGCAGGGCCGGCCCCATGGGGATCATGGTCGCCACCAGGCCGAGCATCGGCGTGCTGCGCGAGGTCACGCGCAGCCATTCCAGGCGCTGCATGATCCACAGTTCGAGGTCGTCGCTGTTGCCGCCGTGGGCTCTCTGCCAGGCCGCCAGGCGCGACTGGTAGCGCCCGCTGCGGCGCTGCCAGGCTTCCACGGCGAAGCCGCCGAGGGCGATGAAGGCGTAGGCCAGCGCGGCCAGGATCAGCAGCAGCACCGGCAGCAGGAACAGGCGCGTCAGTTCGTAAAGGCTGGTTTCCAGGGCATTCATGGGCGGTTTTCCATCAAACGGCGGTTGATAACGACTTGCCGGCCGGCGCCGGCGATAAACAGGACCAGTAGCAGCGCCAAGGCCAGGCGGATGCTCGCGTCCGGCTCGCCCCCCTGGGGCGGCGCGACCTCTTCGAGCACGCGGCCGCTGACCACCTCGGCGGCACCGGCGGCCGTGGCGCCATCGGCCGGCGCCGTGGCGGCGGACTCGCCGAAGCCGGCGGCCATCTGCTCGATGAAGGCCCGGGTCGTCGCTTCGCTCCCCTGCCCCGCGCCGGCGGCGGCCAGTTGTTGCCAGCGCTCCGCCAGTTCGCGGCGGGTCTGTTCGCTGGCATCCCAGTAGCCCTTGCGGATGGCCTCGGCCAGGCGCTCGATGATCTGCGCCTGGGCCCTCGGGTTGTGCTGCTGGAACCATTCGGCGAGGCCGAGCTGGCGGCGGTCCATGACGAAGGTGTCGTGCAGCGCCTGCCACTGGTCGGCACGGACCATGCTGCGGTCCGCCGCCTGCCAGCCCCACAGGTTGTTGGCCAGGTCGAGCATTTCCAGGCTGCCGGCGTAGCCTTCGCGCTGCATGGCGCTGATCCATTGCGGGTTGAGGTAGCGCCCGCGCAGCTCGTTGGCGAGGAATTGCGCCGCGCCCGTGGTTCGCGGCTCGCGCTGGCGCAGGTCGGCGATGTACAGCGCCGGGCTGGCGCCGTCCAGGTGGCGGACGGCCAGCGACAGGCCGCCGAGGAACTCGAACGGATGGTCGCTGGCGAGCACGCCGTTGAGCGTCGAGGAGCGCGACAGGATCGCCGCCTGCACGCCCTTCAGCTGTTCGGCGAACAGGTTGCCGCCGTCCAGCTTCACGCCCCAGTCGCGGCTGCCGTAGGCGTACTGCAGGCGGCCGAGGAACTGCTCGGCGAGGGCCGAATCGTCGTCCCAGCGGGTGGAGTCCAGGGCCAGTTGCGGCAGGCCGGTGCCATAGTCGCCCGGCGCGTTGCCGAACAAGCGAAGGCGCGACAGCCGCTGCGCCATGTCTGGCGCCACGCCCTGCTCGCGCAGGCGCCGTTCCAGCGCGCGGCTGTTGGCGGCCAGCAGGTTGCCCGGCTCGTCCAGGCTGGCCAGGCGCTCGATGGCCTGCGCGAGCAGGCGCATGAAGCCGTCGAACTGGTCGCGGTAGACGCTGGTCACCTGCAGCACCACGTCCACCCGCGGCCGGCCCAGCTCCGTCGCCGGCACGATGTCCAGCGCCAGCAGGCGGCCGCCCGCATCCCAGCGCGGGCGCAGGCCGAGGGCGTGCAGGACCTCGCTTTCGACGATACCCAGATGGCGCATGGTTTCCGAGGACCAGAGGCTGAAGGCGAGCTTGTCCGGCGCCTGGCCCTGGTGCTCCGCCCGGTAGTTCTCCAGCAGTTGGCGGAACGCCTCGTCGCCGGCCTCGTAGGCGGCCCGGGTCGGTACCTTGTCCGCTTCGAAGGCATAGAGGTTGCGTCCGCTGGGCACCCCGGGGTTGCGGATCGGATCGCCGCCGGGGCCCGGCGCCACGAAGCGCCCGGCCAGGCCGGCGAGCAGCGCCTCGAGTTCGCCGGTCTCGCCGAGCTGGCGGTCCAGCGCCCGTGCCCGCAGCAACTGCTCGCGCAGGCGCGGGTCGGCGACCGCGCCAATATCGCCATCCTCGCGCAGGTAGCGTTGCAGGGTGCGGTAGGCGCGGTTTTCCTGCAGGGCCTTGAAGTCGCGGGCGAACAGCTCGTTGGGGTCGAGGCCGAGTGCCCGGTAGTAGGGCTCGCCCAGTTGCTGCATCACGGTGCTCAGGCGCAGCTCCGGCGCCGCGGCGACGCCGAAGGTGTGCAGGCCCAGCGGCATGGCCGCTCCGGCAAGCCCGTGCAGGTGGTCGTGGAGCTGCGCGAGGAACGCGGGGAAGTCCTGGCGCATCGCCTCCTCGCTCCAGCCCAGGTCGTCCTGCAGGTGCGAGGCCAGCACCGCGGCGCGGATCTGCTCGGCGCTGCGCTCACGCACGGCGCCCTCGTCCAGCTGCTGGTATTCGTGGATCAGGTGGTGCAGGTCGCGCAGTTCGTCGTACAGGCCCGCCGGGGCGAAGGACGGTGTCTGGTGGCTGACGATGACCGCACGCCCGCGCCGGCGCGCCTGGATCGCCTCGCCGACGTTGTCCTGGATGTACGGATAGAACACCGGCAGATCGCCGAGCACGCGCATGGGGTAGTCACCCGCGGCCAGCCCGCGGTCCTTGCCGGGCAGCCATTCCTGGGTGCCATGGGTGCCGAAGTGGATCAGCGCGTCGGCGGCGAAGCCCTCGCGCACGAACTGGTAGACCGCCAGGTAGAGGTGGTCCGGCGGTACCGCGCTGTCGTGGTAGGCCTCGCCCGGGCGGCCGGCGCGCGGTGGCTGCGGCAGCAGCAGGAGGTTGCCCAGGCGTGCCGCCGGGAACAGGAAGCGACGCTGGCCGTCGATCTCGCGCAAGGCCCAGTGCTTGCCGGGCTCGCCCCAGCGCTGGCGCAACTGTTCGCGCAACGGGGCCGGCAAGGCATCGTACCAGCGCAGGTAGGCGTCCAGCGGCAGGCTGGCGGCCAGGCCGTCGCGGTACAGCGCATCGAGGGTGTCCGGGCGGTAGTAGCCGCCGAGCAGGCGCTGCGCCGTGTCGATCAGCGCGGCCTCCGAGGTTGCCGGCACCAGGTAGCCGGCCCCGTGCAGCGACTCGCTCAGCCTGGCCAGGCTGGCCGGTACGTTGAGATGCGAGGCGGCGATGTTCTTCTCGCCCTCGGGGTGGTTCCAGAACATCAGCGCCAGGTGCTTCTGCGCCGTCGGCAGGCGGCGCAGCCGCACCAGGCGGTCGAGCTTGCCGAGCAGGGCCTCGGCCTGCCCCGCCATCAGCTTCGGCTCGCCGTGTTCCAGGGCGCTGATCACCAGTGGGTCGCTCATGCCCCAGGTTTCCGGCACGCCGAGGAAGGCCGCCGCGGTGCGCGCCGGAATCCCGCTGGCGGCGGCGAGCCAGTCGGCCTCGCTGCCGTCGCGGTAGCCGAGGGTCTGCAGCACCGGGACGTCCAGGGCGAGGAACTCGGCGCGCCGGGCCGGGCCGTTCTGCAGGTGCTGCAGGTTGACCAGCGCCTGGATGCCGGCCCCGGCGAACGACCGTGTCAGCGCTTGCGCATCGCCGTCGTCGAACCACAGCGCCAGGGGCGCCTGGCCATGCCGCTCGCTGCGGCGCAGCAGTTCGTCGATGGCTGCGGTCTGGGCGTCGGCGATGGCGCTGCGCGGGATCACGAAGGCGATCCGCGGCGCGTCCTTTGCCCAGCGTGGCGTGGCCCAGGCCAGGTAGTCGGCGAGGCTGGCGAACGGCGCCGGCGCATCGGGGTGGTAGAAGCCCGTTTGCGGCAGGCGCTGCGGCGCCGGCACGGCATCGGTCGGCAGCCCGGCGTGCTGGCGCTGGAGCAGTTCGAACAGGTGGCGCAGGTTGGCCTCGCCGCCATTGGCGTAGTAGCCGACCAGCCGCTCCGCCAGGGGCGCCGGCAGGTTGCCGAAGCCCGGCGCGCCGCCACCGACGCGGATCCAGGGCAACGGCCGGCGCTGCAACAGGTCGCCCAGTGCCTGCTCGACCTGCGCCCGGTCGCCGGGGCGCGGGGTATCGAGGATCAGCAGGTCGGCCCCGTCCAGCCAGCGGGCATCCGGTTCGCCGCCCTCGCCCAGGCGCAGGCCTTGCAGCTGCACGCCGGCGTCGCGGGCCCAGCCCGCCAGGCGCTGGTGCTTGCCCGGCAGCACGAAGTCGCTGCTGAGCACGCGCACCTGCGCCGGCTCCGCCCAGGCGCCGGCGCACCCCATCAGGGCACAGCAGAACATCAGCAGGCGGCGCATCAGAAGCTCGCCACCAGGCCGATGTGGAAGGTGCGCCCCGCCTCGGCGTAGGTGAAGTTTTCGTTCTGCTCGGCCAGGCGTTCGTCGCCGAGGTTCTCGATGCCGCCGCGCAGCGTCAGGTTGTCGCTGAGCTTCTGGTTCAGGTCCAGGTGCCAGAGGCTGTAGGCCGGCAAGGCGTAGCCGACGTTGCTGCTGTAGGCCACCTGGCTGCCGACGTACTCCGTGCGCAGCTGTGCGCTGAAGCGCGTGTTCGGCGTCCATTTCAGCAGGCTGTTGGCGAGGTGCCGGGAACGGTCGCCGAGACGCTGGCCGACGGTCTGGTTGCGCGCGTCCAGGTAGGTGTAGTTGAGTTCCCAGCGCAGGTCGGCCGGCAGGTCGATGCCGCCGCCCAGCTCGATGCCGCGGATGCGCGCCTTCTCGACGTTCTCGTAGTTGCGCACCTCGGCGCCGCGCACGCCGCAGCGTGACACGCAGACGGTCTGGATCAGGTCGCGCACGTCGTTCTCGAACAGTGTGCCCTTCAGCGACCAGCCCTCCCCTTCGTAGTCCGCGCCCAGCTCGTAGGAGGTGTTGGTCTCCGGCTTCAGGTCGGGGTTGCCGTAGATGGTGAAGCGGCCTCCCCCACCCACCGCCGCGTATTCCGGCGACAGCTGCTTCAGGCTCGGCGCCTTGTAGCCGCGGCCGACGCCGGCGCGCAGGCTGAGCGCATCGGAGTAGTGGTGCAGCAGGTACAGGCGCGGGCTGCTCTCCCAGCCGAACGCCTCATGCTTGTCGAAGCGGCTGCCGAGGGTCAGCGACCAGTCGGGGGCGAAGGCGATCTCGTCCTGCAGGAACAGCGCCTTGTGCCGCGCGCTTTCATCACCAGCGGCGTTCACCGTGCTGTCCTCCAACTGCTCCTTGCGCCATTCGCCGCCCACGCTGAACAGGTGCCAGTCGAACGCCGGCACGCTCACATGGCCATCCACCACCGTATCGGTCAGGCGCTGCGGGTCGCTGGCCGGCTGGGCGTCGGAGCGCGCGTTGTGCCGCTCCAGGCGGTTGCGGTAGGTGCGCAGCTGGCTGCTGCCCCAGTCCCACTCGCCGCTGTGGGCGAGCGACCACTGCTCGCGCTCGATCCGGTCGCGGGACTCGTAATAGCTCGAACGCGCCCCGCCGGTCTCGCTGTTGCGCCAGCGCCGCTCGCGGCCGCGCTGATGGCCGAGGTCGATGCGCTGGGCCTCGTCCGGCGTCCAGCTCAGGTTCAGGCCGCCGCTGTCGGCGTTGCGCCCTTCCAGCTCGGACAGGCGCCGATTGTCGGCATCCGGCGTCTCCTGCTGGCGGCGCGTCTCGCCGTTCAGGCTGAGCCCCAGCTTGCCGGGCACCAGCGGCCCCGCGACATAGGCGCCGAGCTGCTGGTTCTGCCCGCCCAGGCCATCCTCGCGCACGCCGCCGTCGAGCAGGCCGCTGCCGTGCCAGGCATCGGTCGCCCGGCGAGTGATGACGTTCACCACGCCGCCCAGTGCCTCGGAGCCATACAGAGACGACATCGGGCCGCGCACGACCTCGATGCGCTCGATGCTTTCCACCGGCACCCAGCCCAGGTCGAAGTCCGAGTGGGCGATGGCGCCGGACGAGGACGCCAGGCGCTTGCCGTCCACCAGCACCAGCGTGTGTTCGCTGCTCATGCCGCGGATGCTGATGCCCCGCCGCTCCAGGCCGATGCCGTTGAACTGCAGGCTTTCCGAGCCCCGCAGGGCTTCCTGCAGGTCGCGCACCGGCCGTTGCTGCAGCGCTTCGGCGGTGACCACGGACACGCTGGCCGGCGCGTCCCTGAGCTTGCGTTCGGTCGTGGTGGCGCTGACCACCGTGGGTTCGAGATCGACCGGCGCGGCCATGGCCAGCCAGGGGAAGAGGCAGACGAGCGGCATGGAACGGGCCAGCCGCGGTGAAGGGAAATGGCACGAGTAGGGAGTCGGGGTCATGGTCTGGAAGGTATTGGAGGGATTATTTGTTATGTTATAACGTAGCATTAAAATGAATCAATCAAGATACGCAGGACGCGTCGCCGGCCCGCCGCCAATGCCCTGGAACGTGCCGTCCAGCGGGTATTCCAGGGCCAACTGCAACGGGTCGGTATCCAGTTCCGCCTGCGCGGCATTGGCGCGGTGGCTGTTGTGCATCAGCGCCACGCACAGCCCCTTCGCCGGGCCCTCGGCCACGCGGTACTGCACCATCAGGTCGCGTTCCCAGTGCCGGCCGACCTCGCCATAGCCCAGGTAGCCGAGGAATATCGCGCCGCGCGTGGCGTAGTCGAAGGGCGAGTCGCCGTCCACCTGCTGGTAGCCCAGGCCGATCCGCTGCGGGCCGAAGCCATGGCCGCCAAGCAGGCTCCAGGCGGTGTTATCAACGCTTCAGGTTCACAGGTACTTCAGCCAGGCGATGTCGCGGCGGCGCGCCTTGAGCCGGGCGAACCAGCGCACCGGCGGGTAGAGCGCGACGATCAGCACCAGCGCGCACAACCACACGGCGAGTACCGAGTCGAAACCGAAGTACTGCCCGTGGTTCGGCCCCCAGGCCGCCACGCAGGCCAGGTAGAGCAGCTTCAGCACGTACAGGTGCAGCAGGTAGAAGAACATCGGTGCCGCACCGAATACCGCCAGCCGGCGCGCCACGGCCCCCTGGCCGCGACGTTCGAAGCACAGCAGCAACCACAGTCCCACGCCCAGCGTCAGCGCCAGGAACAACAGCGACGGCGGGTACTTGGTGATGTTGAAGAAGCCCATCAGCGTCTGCAGCCCGTCGACGCCCTCGGCCCAGGGTTTCTCGCCGTAGCCATTGCACAGCCGCAGCACCAGGAAGGTACCCAGCGCCCCGGTTCCACAGAGTGCCAGGTTGCGCTGGCGCCGCGCGGCAGCCATACCAGCGCTGCGAGCGCCAGCATGCTCAAGCCGATGGCCCAGATCACCTGCAGGTAGACAACGCCGGGCGGGAACTGGAAAGTCCAGGCGAAGTTCACCAGGGTGGTTTCCAGCACCACCAGGAACAGCCCGCGCTTGAACAGGAAGCTCGAGAGCGCCGCCCTGCCCTCGTGCTTTTCCCCGTAGAGGAACGCCGACAGGCCGGCGAGGAAGATGAACACCGGCGCGCAAAGGTGGGCCAGCGTGCGGCTGAAGTACAGCGCGGGGGCGGTCTGGCCCACGTCCATCGGGTCGCCCACCTGCAGGTGCAGGTAGAACGTCTCGCGGACATGGTCGAGCAGCATGAAGAGGATGACCAGCCCACGAAGGCTGTCGATGGATTGAAGACGGGAGGCGCCAGGGTTTGCCATGGGGATCGGTTGCTTGTCACGACAATGAAACATTATTACATTGCATGCCCAGTCAACTAAGCCCCTCGTAATATTTCGAAATATCTAGGCTTCGACGCTAACGATGAAAGCAGGCCGAATCAGCGAGCCCGCTGCAAACGTGCATGTGCGAGTAGCTCGTAGAAGCGCTTGGGGCCCATCGAGGCGATGCCGGAATCGGAAACGCATGCAGTCCGGCATGAGCGCCAAAGCAAAGGGGCCTGGGGAGAGTCCTATACGGACGTCTAGCAATGCTGTCGTACGGCTATGGCCTGTCGGTAACCGCCGTGCAGCTGGCCCACGCCTACGCCACCCTGGCCAATGGCGGGCGGATGATGCCCCTGTCGCTGGGTGCCGCGAGCGCGCGCCGAGCCCCGAGCAGGTCATTCCGGAAAGGGTCGCACGTACTGTGGCGGCCATGCCCGAACAGGTGGTCGAGTCGCCTCGCGGCATCCATCGCGCCCGGGTGCCCGGCTATCACGTGGCCGGCTCGACCGCCCTGAGGCTGGAGGCAGTTCTGGAGGCAATGGAGAAATCGACCATTGAACTGCAAACGACAAGGAATCCTTGCCCCTGAACAGAAATCGCAACCTTCTCGGAATCGCCCTGCGCTAGCGCTCCAGGCGCTGGAAGCGCCGCCAGTTGGCCGGGGACATGCCGGCCAGGCGGAGGAATACCCGGGAGAAATGCGACTGGTCGGCAAAGCCGCAGTCCAGGCCTATCTGCGACAGGCACAGCGAAGTGTCGCGCATCAGTTCCTTGGCCTTCTCCACGCGCATCCTCAGCAACCAATCGTGGGGCGACAGGCCGGTGCTGAGCTTGAAGGCACGCGTGAAGTGACTGCGGGACAGCGCACATTCCTGAGCCAGGCGGGCTACCGACAGGCCGTCGCTCAGATGGTTGGCGATCAGTTCCTGGGCACGCCGCAGTTGCCAGCCGGCCAGCCCCCTGGCCGACTCCCGCGGCGCGGGGGCCTCGCCGTAGCGCGCGTTGAGGTGGGTGCACAGGGCGAGCATCACCTGGTCGATGAACAACTGGTTGACCTGGCCCGGCATGCCCAGCGCAGGCAGCAGGGCCTGCGCCAGGTGGTAGGCGACGGGATCGACCTGCCCGGTGATCCTGTCGAACGCCACGGGCCTCGGAACGCCCTCCTCGTAGAACAATTCGTTCATGGCGGTGCACGGCAGGGTGAAGCGGAGGTTGTCGTAGGCCGCCCGGTGCTGGCAGCGCACCTCGTCGCCCAGGTAGGCGATGGACATGCTCTGCCGGACATGGCCGCCGTCGTACACCAGGCTGCCGCCGCGCCAGAGACGGTGCGAGGCGAAGTCCCGGAGCTGGACGATGACCGAGAACGCATCGTCGCAGGGGATCTTCAGCACCTGTTCGGCGTCCGGACGCTCCTCGCATTTGCGCAGGATCGAGTAGTTCCCGCCGCCAAGGGCCGCCGGCGCCCGCGCCTGCCCGTCCCGGGCCGCTTCCTGCCCTGCCTTTTTGTCCAAGCGCATGGCCTGCCCTCCCGGCTCGAATTCATCTGTCCAATTGCCCCGAAGCTCCAGAACGCCCTTTCGGGACGATGCCTGGTGAGCCCGGTATAGAGCCCCTGCATTGCAGCGAGACGACAGACTGCAGAATAGACGCCCCGCCACCCGGCCACTCCCGGATCGTTCAAGGAAGATGATATTGAGCGCCTGGATGAGTACAAATAGAATCAATGGAATTCCATCAATTCCGATTCATGCATGAAGCTCCTTCCCGACCTGGAAGCCTGGGCGATCTTCGCCCAGGTGGCCAACAGCGGTTCCTTCGCCGGCGCGGCCGAGGCGCTGGGCATCTCCCAGCCCACCGTGTCCAAGGCCATCGCGCGCCTGGAACGCCGCCTGGGCACGCCCCTGCTCCACCGCACTTCGCGCCGGCTCTCGCTCACCACCGCCGGTACCCAAGCCTGGGAACGGGCCTTGCGCATCCTCGAAGAAGGGCGTGCCGCGGAAGCCGAGGCCTCCGCCCAGGCCAGCATGGCGTGCGGCCGCATCCGCATGACCGCGCCGATGTCGTTCGGCCTGAAGTACCTCGCGCCGCTCGTCCCGGCGTTTCTTGAGCGCTACCCTGAAATAGAGCTGGACCTGTCCCTCGACGACCAGGTGGTCGACGTGGTGGCCGGGGGCTTCGACGTCGCCCTGCGCATCGCCGAGCTGCCCGACTCCAGCCTCAGGTCACGCCGGCTGTGCGCCGTGCGGCGGCCCCTGGTAGCCACGCCGGAATACCTCGACCGGCACGGCCGCCCGCGCCACCCGCAGGACCTGGCGCAGCACCGCTGCCTGCTCTACAGCAACCTGCCGACGCCGGAGGCCTGGAAGTTCCACCACCCGACCCAGGGCGACTGCAGCGTGCCGGTGCGCGGGCGGCTCAGCAGCAACAATGCCGACGTCATCAGCCCCGTGCTGCTGGCCGGCCAGGGCCTGGCGCTGCAGCCGGAGTTCATCGTCTGGGATGCCCTGAAGAGCGGGGCGCTGGAAGAAGTCCTCGCGGACTGGCACATCGCCAATATCCACATCAACCTGGTGACGCCGCCCGGCCCCTTGCGCCCGGCGCGGGTCACCGCCCTGCTCGACTTCCTGGGTGAACGCCTGGCCCATGCGCCCTGGGCCCTGGACGGAGACTGAGCGGGCGCACAAACGTCCCAAATGCGCGCATCGCTACAAGACCGGGGGGAGCTGGCCAGCGCACAGTCTGCACTCCACGTTCCCACCGGAGACTCTTCGCCATGGGCTGCCCCCGGCCACACGCTGCCGAGCCCGGCCGATCACACCCTGATCGGCCACCGGTCGCAGATGCCCTTCGCCACCCGGTCCATCGACGCCTCCGAAGGCCACTGAACGCCATGCCGGCAGGACGGTGGCATGGCCTTCCCGCCGGCTGTCGCCAAGCGCCGTCCTGCCACAGCCCTGGCATCCGCTACCGTCCGACTGCCCTGGCCGGGCGGCCACCTGCCCGTCGCGCTATTCGTCAGCCGTGCTGCTGACCTACCTGCTCGTGCCGGCGGCCGGCCGCCGTTTCGCCACCTGGCTGCCTGCCCGCCGACCGAGGAGCACCCGATGAGCCAAGACCCATCCAACCCCAGCCGCCGCCACTTTCTCGCCGCCGGCTCCGTGCTAGGCGCCGCGGGAGCTCTGCTGTCCGCCCTGCCCCTGGCCGGCGCGGCTGGTTCCACGCCTACCGAAACCCGAGGAAGCCCCATGATTGCCGACCTGATCCTGCACAATGGCCGCATCCACACCGTGGATCGCGAAAACCCCACCGCCAGCGCCGTGGCCATCAAGGACGGCAAGTTCCTCGCCGTCGGCACCGACGCCCAGGCCATGGCCCTGCGCGGCAGCGCCACCCAGGTCGTCGACCTGAAGGGGCGCACCGTCATCCCCGGCCTCAACGACTCGCACCTGCACCTGATCCGCGGGGGCCTGAACTACAACCTCGAACTGCGCTGGGAAGGCGTGCCGTCGCTGGCCGATGCCCTGCGCCTGCTCAAGGAACAGGCCGAACGCACACCTTCGCCGCAGTGGGTCCGCGTGGTCGGCGGCTGGACCGAATTCCAGTTCGCCGAGAAACGCATGCCGACCCTCGACGAGCTGAACCAGGCCGCCCCGGACACCCCGGTGTTCGTCCTCCACCTGTACGACCGCGCCCTGCTCAACCGCGCCGCCCTGCGCGTGGTCGGCTACACCAAGGACACGCCGAACCCGCCCGGTGGCGAGATCGTCCGCGACAGCAGCGGCAACCCCACCGGCATGCTCATCGCCCGGCCCAACGCGATGATCCTCTACGCCACCCTGGCCAAGGGGCCGAAGCTGCCACTGGAATATCAGGTGAACTCCACCCGCCAGTTCATGCGCGAGCTCAACCGCCTGGGCCTGACCAGCGCCATCGATGCCGGCGGCGGCTTCCAGAACTACCCCGACGACTACCAGGTCATTCAGCAATTGGCCGACGCCGGCCAGCTGAGCGTGCGCATCGCCTACAACCTGTTCACCCAGAAGCCCAAGGAAGAGCTGGCCGACTTCAGGAACTGGACCGGCAGCGTGAAGTACGGCCAGGGCAGCGACTTCTTCCGCCACAACGGCGCCGGCGAGATGCTGGTGTTCTCCGCCGCCGACTTCGAGGACTTCCTCGAACCGCGCCCGGACCTGCCACCGAACATGGAAGCCGACCTGGAACCGGTGGTGCGCCACCTGGTGGAACAACGCTGGCCGTTCCGCCTGCATGCCACCTACAACGAATCCATCTCACGCATGCTCGACGTGTTCGAGAAGGTCAACCGCGACATTCCCTTCAACGGCCTGCCGTGGTTCTTCGACCACGCCGAAACCATCACGCCGCAGAACATCGAGCGCGTGCGGGCGCTGGGCGGCGGCATCGCCATCCAGGACCGCATGGCCTTCCAGGGCGAATACTTCGTCGACCGCTACGGCGCCAAGGCCGCCGAGGCCACCCCGCCGATCCAGCGCATGCTCGCCGAGGGCGTGCCGGTGGGCGCCGGCACCGATGCCACCCGCGTGTCCAGCTACAACCCCTGGACCTCGCTGTACTGGCTGGTCAGCGGCAAGACCGTGGGCGGGCTGAGCCTGTACCCCGAGGGCCTGTCCCGCGACACCGCGCTGCAGTTGTTCACCCACGGCAGCGCCTGGTTCTCCAGCGAGCAGGGCAAGAAGGGGCAGATCAAGGTCGGCCAGTTGGCGGACCTGGCGGCGCTCAGCGCGGATTACTTCAGCGTCGAGCAAGAGCAGATCAAATGGCTCGAATCGGTGCTGACCGTGGTCGGCGGCAAGATCGTCCACGCCGCCGGCGAGTTCGACAAGCTGGCGCCGCCGGCACTGCCGGTGCTGCCCGACTGGTCGCCGGTGGCCAAGGTCCCCGGCCACTGGAAACCGGCCGCGCCGCTCGCAGCGCAGGTGCACCAGTGCGTCGGCGCCTGCGCCGTGCACGCCCACGATCACGGGCGGGCGCGCCGGTCGAACGTGCCGGTCAGCGACTTCCAGGGCTTCTGGGGCGCCTTCGGCTGCTCCTGCTTCGCCTTCTGAAAGCCGGCGCGGGCCTGGCGGCCCGCGCCCCCAGCGAGAACCCGCGATGGTCCGAGCCCCCTACATCCTCCTGCCCTCCCTGGCCTGCGCCGCCTCGGTCACTTGCGCCGCGCCCCACGGCGGCCTGCTGGACGGCGCGCAGTGGTCGCTGCTCGGACGTAACTATTTCCTGCAGAACGACTACCGCACCCGGCCCTCGCCCAGCGGCCAGAGCCTGCGCCAGGAATGGGCCCAGGGCTTCATCGCCGACTTCCGCTCGGGCTTCACCCCGGGCGCCCTCGGGCTGGGCTTCGACGCCCACGCCTTCCTCGGCCTCAAGCTCGACGGCGGCCGCGGTCACGCCGGCACCGGCCTGCTGCCGCGCAATGCCGACGGCTCCGCGGCCGACGACTATTCCGACGTCGGCGGCGCGCTGAAGCTGGACCTCTCCCGCAGCACCCTGAAGTTCGGCGAGATGACCGTGGAGACGCCCGTCTTCGACACCGGCGACAAGCGCCTGCAGCCGGAATACGCCAGCGGCACCCTGCTCGAGGTGCGGGAGTTCGACAACCTGCGCATCCAGGCCGGGCGCTTCACCGCCTTCAGGAACCAGGACTCGGCCTCCGCACACGGCGACTTCGATGGCTATGGCGCCAGCACCCGCGGCAGCGCCCTGAGCTTCGCTGGCGCCGACTTCGCCCCCAAAGGTGACTTCGGCGGCTCGCTGTTCGCCGGCCAGCTCGACGACACCTGGCGCCAGTACTACCTGAACCTGCACTACGGCCACGCCGGCCTGCTGGTCGATGGCAACCTGTACAAGACCCGCGACGAAGGCCAGGCCCGCGCCGGGGCGATAAACACCACCGCCTGGAGCCTGTCGGCGCGCCAGCGCTTCGGCGCCCAGGCCCTGACCCTCGCCTACCAGCAGGTCGACGGCGACACCCCCTTCGACTTCGTCGGCGGCGACTCCATCTACCTGGCCAACTCCATCAAGTACGCCGACTTCAACGGCCCCGGCGAGAAGTCCTGGCAACTGCGCTACGACCTCGACCTGGGCGTGCTCGGCGTACCCGGCCTGGGCTTCATGGCCCGCTACGTGCACGGCAGCGGCATCGACGGCAGCCATGCCCCCGCCGATGGCGCCTACGCCGGGATGTACGGCCGCGGCGGTCGCCACTGGGAGCGCGACAGCGAGCTGCGCTACGTCTTCCAGTCCGGCCCGGCCAAGGACCTTTCGCTGTACCTCTCGCAGGTCAGCCACCGCGCCGACGCGGCCCAGGGCGGCGACGACATCGACCGCCTGTACCTGATCATCGAATACCCCCTCAAGGGCGCCCTATGAACCCTGCCCGCTCGGCCTCGGCAACGGGCCACGGAGCGTTCCCGCGGCATTCCCCGCGCGCGGCCTGGGCCGTGGCTCGTCGTCACGGACAGACCGCCGACCACCCGGCGCGGCATCTACGCCGCGCTCCATCCACTCGATCCATGAAGGAAGAGTCCCATGACCAACAAATACCTTGAACTCCTGACCCCGCAGAACAGCCAGGTCATCTTCATCGACCAGCAGCCCCAGATGGCCTTCGGCGTGCAGTCGATCGACCGCCAGGTCCTGAAGAACAACGTCGTCGCGCTGGCCAGGGGCGCCAAGGCCTTCAAGATCCCGACCACCATCACCACGGTCGAGACCGAAGGCTTCTCCGGCTACACCTACCCGGAACTGCTGGCGGTGTTCCCGGAAAACAGGATCCTGGAGCGCACCTCGATGAACTCCTGGGACGACCAGAACGTGCGTGACGCACTGGCCGCGAACGCGGCCCAGGGCCGCAGGAAGGTCGTCGTCTCGGGGCTGTGGACCGAGGTGTGCAACACGACCTTCGCCCTGTCGTGCCTGCACGACACCGACTACGAGATCTACATGGTGGCCGACGCCTCGGGCGGCACCTCGGCAGATGCCCACAAGTATGCGATGGACCGCATGATCCAGGCCGGGATCGTACCGGTGACCTGGCAGCAGGTGGTGCTGGAATGGCAGCGCGACTGGGCCCGCAAGGAAACCTACGAGGACGTCATGGCGCTGGTCAAGGATCACTCCGGCGCCTACGGCATGGGCGTGGACTACGCCTACACCATGGTCCACAAGGCGCCCGAGCGCGTGCAGCACGGCGAGCGCATCGGCCCGAACCCGGCCAAGTAAGGCCGCACCACGAGCCCCGGGGGGAACCGCATTGTCGGTCACCCCGGGGCCCATCCCCGACCTTCATGCACGCTCCGGCCAGGCGCCCGCGCCCCGTCCCGGAGTCGAGGTGAACCATGAAACTGTATGTCCTGTCCCTGGGCGCCGGCCTGCTGGTCGGCGTCATCTACAGCCTGCTGAACGTACGCTCGCCCGCCCCGCCGCTGGTGGCCCTGGTCGGCCTGCTCGGCATCCTGGTGGGCGAACAGATCATCCCGGTCGGCAAGCAGCTGCTGAACGGCACAGCCTTCAGCACGGCCTGCGACAAGACGCAGGCCACCCGCCATGTGCTGGGCCAACTGCCTGGACGGCATGCGTCGGAAGAGGCGCCCGAACGGGAACGGACGTGAACGGCTTGGCGCCATGGGATAACGCCCCACTGCCCGGAGGGCTCGAGCGCATCCCCGGCACCTGCGGCAGCCAGAGGGCTTCCGCGATCCACCTTCGCGGTTGTTGTCCGCTCAATGCGCCCTGCCCGCCATCGTATCGAAGGAGCCACCATGGAACAGCCCGCCGTCTCACCCACGCTCGCCGGACTGCTGGGGTTCAACGCCGGCTATGTCGATACCGCCGGCTTTCTCGCCCTGCATGGGCTGTTCACGGCCCATGTCACCGGCAACTTCGTCACCCTGGGCGCGACACTGGTGCACGGGACCGGTGGCGCCCTGGCCAAGCTCTCGGCCTTGCCGATCTTTTGCCTGTGCGTGGTGCTGGCGAGGCTGATCCGCTCGCCGGGATGGCTGATGCTCGCCAAGATTCCCCTGCTGTCGGCCGCCGCCGCCATCCTGATCGCATCCGGGCCGTTTCAAGATGCTGACGCGGCCCCCGCTTTCACCGCAGGCATGCTGCTGGTCGCCGCCATGGCCATCCAGAACGCCCTTCAGCGCATGCACCTGTCAAGCGCGCCACCCTCGACGCTGATGACCGGAACCACCACGCAGATCATGCTCGACCTGGCCGACCTCCTGCGCGGTGTGGACGCCCCGGCGCGCTCCCTCGCCCTGGGCAGGATGCGCAAGATGGCATTCGCCATCCTGGTCTTTGCCGCCGGGTGCGGCCTGTCGGCACTCGCCTACGCCTGGGTGGGGATGTGGTGCTTCGCCGTGCCGCCCGCCATCGCCCTGGCTGCAGCGCTTGTCGGTTCGCGCGCTGGGGTGGGCCAGGTTTCGTAGCGCCACGGCCAGGAGAACAGGGCCCGACGTCGACAACACCCTGTCCTTGCAACGCTCCGGCCGGTGGTTGGCTGCCTTCAGGGCTTCGCCACGGCTTTCGAGGAAACGGCGCCATCGCCACCGCTCAAACGCATTTCGCAGAGGTATTCCCGCAAGGCCGTGATCGCCGTCTCCGGGACGGCGGAATTCGCCAAGGGCTCGCAGATCCAACTGGCGGCCCAGGGTAATGACTTCAAGGCCCAGGGCACGACCTACGTTTCACAGTGACCACCGCAGGACTGCCCTACTGTGGCTGGGGATATCCGTGCGGCCATGGCGGCGTTTGTTCGGCAGGGCAACAATCTGCCCCCCACAACAAGCGGGGCCCCAAGGTGCCCCGCTTACATGGCCGGCAACCAGCCTGCGTCAGTAGATTTCGAACAAGGCTGCCGCGCCCTGCCCACCACCGATACACATGGTAGCGACGCCGTAGCGAGCGCCTCGGCGGCGACCTTCGATCATCAGATGGCCGATCATCCGCGCTCCGCTGGCCCCATATGGGTGACCCAGCGCGATGGCGCCGCCATTGACGTTCAGCTTGTCGTTGTCGATACCCAGGCGCTCACGGCAGTAGAGGACCTGCACTGCGAAAGCCTCGTTGAGCTCCCAGAGCCCCACATCGGCGGCGGTCAAGCCATGACGCGCCAGCAGGCGCGGCACCGCGAACACCGGGCCGATTCCCATCTCGTCCGGTTCGCACCCCGCCACCGAGACACCGATGAAAGCCCCCAGTGGCGACAAGCCCAATTGCTGCGCACGTGCTCCGCTCATAATCACGCAGGCCGCGGCGCCATCGGAGAACTGGCTGGCGTTGCCGGCGTTGATGCTGCCACCGGGAACGGCCGAGCGGATCTTCGAAACATCCTCCAGCGCTGTGCCTGCGCGTATGCCTTCGTCGGCCTCGACAGTCACCTCGCGGGTACTCATGGCGCCGCTTTTCGGGTCGATGAGTGCAGCGCGGGTCCGCAGAGGGACGATTTCCTCGCCGAACAACCCTTGTTGCTGGGCCGCTGCGGCACGCTGCTGGCTCTGCACGCCATAGGCATCCTGTGCCTCGCGACCGATGCCGTAGCGTTGCGCCACAGTCTCGGCGGTACGCAGCATCGGCCAGTACAACTCCGGCTTGTGCCGCTTGATCCAGGCCTCCTCCAGCATGTGCTGGTTCATTTCGTTCTGCACGCAGGAGATAGACTCCGCTCCCCCCGCGACCAGCACTTCGCACTCCCCGGTCATGATCCGCTGGGCAGCCCAGGCGATGGCCTGCAGGCCACTGGAACAGAAACGGTTTACCGTAACCCCGGCGGTACTCACCGGCAGCCCGGCGCGGATAGCCGCCTGGCGCGCCAGGTTGGCGCCATTGGCGCCCTCTGGGTTCGCACAGCCAAGCACCACGTCCTCGACCAGGGCAGGGTCGATTCCGGCACGCGCCACGGCGGCGGCAATAACATGTCCACCCAGGGTGGCACCGTGGGTCAGGTTGAAAGCCCCTTTCCATGATTTGGCGAAAGGCGTACGGGCAGTGGAAACGATGACGGCGCGTTGCATGACCGACTCCTTACTCATGGCTGTCTACGGAAGAGAAATCTTTGAGTTCTGTCGCGAGGCGGTCGATCAGCGCCGCCGGTTGCCAGAATGCGTCGCCGGTCTGTTCGGCCAATGCGCACAACTGTCGCCGAGTAGCCGCCAGCCCCTGACTGCTGGCCCAGAACATCGGCCCACCGCGGCTGCCGGGGAAGCCATAACCAAGGAGGAACACCACATCGATGTCCGACGCGCGCTGCGCAATGCCCTCTTCCAGAACGCGAGCACCTTCGTTAACCAGAGCAAGAACGCAACGCTGCACAATGCCGGAATCCTCGATCACCCTCTCCTCGCCAGTTGCCCCCACCAGCCCATCCAGCCCAGGATCGATCTGCGCCTTTGGCCCCTGGTCGTAGCGATACCAGCCCAGCCCCGCCCTCTGCCCGGTGCGGCCAGCGTCGCAGAGGCGGGCCAACAAGCCGACACCGGCCTGCTCATAGACGCCCGTCCAGGCGCCGCGCAGCAGGTCGATGCCCACCAGGTCCATGACCTTGAACGGTCCCATCTTCATGCCCCAGCGCTCCAGCGTCTGATCGATGCGCTGCGGGGCGATACCCTCGCTGGCCAGGGCCAGCGCCTGCAGCAGATAACGATCGAACAGCCGATTGCCGATGAAGCCACGGCAAACCCCGGCGACCACCGCCACCTTGCGCAGGCGTTTGGCCAGGACCAGGGCCGTGGCCAACACCGGCGCCGCGGTCTTTTCCCCGCGTACGACTTCGAGCAGGCGCATCACCTGCGCCGGGCCGAAGAAGTGCAGTCCAACGACTCGCTCGGGGCAGCCGCTGGCCTCGGCGATCCGGTCAAGGTCCAGGCTCGAGGTGTTGCTGGCCAGAACGGCGTCGGCGCGGCAATGCCGCCCCAGCTCCGCGAAGATCGCCTGCTTCACGTCCAGCCGCTCCACCACGGCCTCGATCACCAGGTCAGCCGGTGCCATCTCGGCGAAGCCCTCGATCACACGCAGTTGCCCAGCCGGGCTACCCTCCTGCTCGGCCAGGCGCGCCGCCGCGGCCTGGGCGGCCCCCGGCCGGCTGTCATAGAGGCTGACCCGGCAACCAGCGCGCAGCAGGCAGGTGGCGATGCCGCTGCCCATGAAACCGGCGCCTATCACCACCACCTCCCTGACCGGCAGGGCGGCGTCCAGCTCGAGCCCCGCGACCTTGGGCGCCAGGCGCTCGGCCAGGAAGGCGTGGCGGATGGCCAGGGACTCGGGGTCGTCCAGTTGCCCACGGAACAGCTGCTGTTCCTGACGCGTCGCGGCATCGAAATCAGCGGCCAGGCTCAAGCCAATGGCGTCGATCGCCTTGGGTAGGGCCGAATTGTAGTGGCGTCTGCCGCGTGCCTGTTGTCGGGCAAACGCCAGGAACCCCTGGGGTTCCGGATGCTGAACACGTAAGCGGCGCAGCAGCGGGAAAGGCTGCCCCTGTTCGGCGAGCACCAGCGCTAGCCGGCAGGCCTCTTCGAGGGGCTGGTCGCTGATCGCATCGAACAGCAGCGAGTCCGCCAAAGTGCCCGCCTCGACCTGGTTGCCATTGACGATCATGCTGGTTGCCGCCTCCAGCCCGACGGCGCGTGGCAGACGTTGGGTACCGCCGGCCCCCGGCAGCAGCCCCAATGTGGTTTCGGGTAGGCCGACCCGACAGTTCCAGGCGGCCACTCGGCCATGGCAGGCTAGTGCGAGCTCCAGGCCACCCCCCAAGGCATAGCCATGCAATGCCGCGACTACCGGTTTGGGAGAGTGCTCGATGAGGTCGAAGATCACGCCGGGCAGGTCCGGCTGGGCGAAAGTGGTACCCGCGCGGAACTCGACCAGATCGCCGCCGGCGCTGAAGCCGTCACCCCGGCCTTCGAGCACTATCGCCGCGGCCCGGGGGTCCGCCTGAGCGGCTCTCAGCGCGTGGAACAGCGCCTGGCGCAATACCTGGCCCAGGCTGTTTACCGGCGGGTTGTCCAGCCGAACGACGGCCACGGCGTCGCCGCGCAACTCGTAAGGTGCGTTCATCCGTAGAAATTCCTTGTGAAGGTGGGTGGTGTCGCGTGGCCTCAGCCCGCGCGAAGGTCGATGTCCAGCACGCTCATCCCATCGCTGCGAACGGTTGCCGCATGGCCTTGCGCCTTCGGCAAGACGTGTTCCATGTAGAACAGCGCCGTCTGCAGCTTGAACTGGTAGAAACCGCTGTCGACGGCCTCGTCCCCCAGCCTGTCGAGGGCGATGCCGGCACTGCGGGCGAGCATCCAGGCTCCGCAGGTGTAGCCCAGTTGCATCAGCAAGGGCACTGCTAGCGCGGCCTGGCTCGCAACTTCCAGGCCGAGGAGGTGTTCCAGGCTGTCCGACAGGCTCTTGATGCTGCTGCCAAACAACTGCGCCACCCGACGCCCAGTCGCATCCGCCCTGCCCGAGAGATCGCGGACGACGTCGTGCATTTCCTCAAGCAGTGCCAGCAACGCCTCGCCGCGATCAGCCACTATCTTGCGCCCGACCAGGTCGTTGGCCTGGATGCCGGTGGTGCCTTCGTAGATGCTGGCGATGCGCATGTCGCGCAGGTACTGCGCCGCGCCGGTCTCCTCGACGTAGCCCATGCCGCCGTGAATCTGGACACCGAGCGAAACGACTTCCTGGCCGACTTCAGTGCACCAGCCCTTGGCCACCGGCGTCAGCAACTCGGCCTGGCGCAGGCGCCGCTCGCGCTCCTCGCCGGGCGCCAGCAGCGATGCAACGTCCAGTCGCTCGGCCGTGCAATAGACGAATGCACGCATGGCCTGGACCTGCGAAGTCATCATCAACAGCATGCGCTTGACGTCGGCGTGCTCGATGATCGCTACCGGCCCCGCACCGGGCCGGCTGCCCTGTACCCGTCCCTCGGCGTAGGCCAGCGCCTGCTGGTAGGCGCGCTCCCCCAGGGCGGGCCCCTGCAACGCCGAATTCAATCGGGACAGGTTCATCATGATGAACATGTACCTGAGACCCGCATGCAGGTCCCCGACCCGGTAGCCGATTGCCCCGCGCTGGTCGCCGAAGGACAGTGCCGCGGTAGGACAGCCATGGATGCCCAGTTTGTGCTCGATGGACAGGCAGCTCACCTCGTTGCGCTCACCGAGGCTGCCGTCTTCGTTCACCAGGAACTTAGGCACCAGGAACAACGACAGCCCACGGGTACCGGCCGGTGCTTCCGGCGTCCTGGCCAGCACCAGATGGAGAATATTCTCTGCCAGGTCGTGCTCACCGTAGGTGATGAAGATCTTCTGCCCGAACAGGCGGTAATGTTCGCCATCGGGCACCGCGCGGGTGCGGATCGCCCCCAGGTCCGAGCCCGCCTGGGGCTCCGTGAGATTCATGGTGCCGGTCCAGCGCCCGCTCACCAGCTCCCTCAGGTAACGCTGCTTGATAGCGTCGCTGGCGCTCAGTTGCAGGGCTTCCACCGCCCCCATGTTCAAGGCCTGGATCAGGGCGAAGGAAAGGTTGGCGGAGACCAGCATCTCTTCCACGGCAATCGCCGGCAGATGCGCGAAGCCATGGCCACCGTACTCCGGCTCGCAGCGCAAGGCGTTCCAACCATTCTCCACGTAGCGTGCGTAGGCCTCCTTGAATCCCCCGGGAGTCCTGACCTGCCCCTCGACCCAGCGCGCCCCTTCCCGGTCGCCGATAACGTTGAGTGGGGCGACTATGTCTTGGCTGAAGCGTGCCGCCTCCTCCAGCAAGGCATCGACCATCTCCTCGCTGAGGTCCGTCTGCGGTCGGGCCATGCGAGAACGATACAGGCCGTTCAACTCGTGAATGACGAAGCGTATGTCCTTTAACGGGGCGAGATAGGCCGCCATTAGCCACCCTCTTTTTATCGATCAATCAATGAATTACGACAACAATGGAATTGCTGTGGTCGCGCAATATGTCAACCATGGTTGACATTGACGCAAAGCCTAGACTTACCTAAGATTGGCTGTCAACAGCAGCCGAGAAGAAAACGTGCAAGCCTCCCGCAAGACAGCCGATGCAGCACCTATCGCCGCCACCAGCCAGCCATCCGGCCGGCCGTTCCTTCGGCAATTGCTGGCGGCCCGCCAGGAGTGGATCGAGGAACGCCTCTATGCCATGGCCGAAGCCAGCGGCTACAAGCAGGTCACCCCGGCCATGAGCCGCCTGTTCGGCCTGATGAAACGTCAACCGGTAGGTATTTCGGTACTGGCCCGGCAATTGGCGATCTCTCGCCAGGCGGTACACAAACTGGTCAACGAAGCGGTGCAGATGGAACTGGTCGAGTTGATCGACAGCGAAGAAGACAAGCGCGTCAAGCTGGTCGGCTTTACGGCCAAGGGCTTCGCCATGTCCGCCTCGGCGACCCGCAACCTGGAAAAGATCGAGCAGGACCTGGCCCAACGGATCGGCCAGGCCGACCTGGACGAACTCAAGCGCATCCTCGCCAAGGCCTGGTAAGGCGGGGCCGGCGGCGATGGCCGGCTCACAAAAATACGTCAACACAGGTTGACATAACCCCCAGGGACGCAGATATTCGTCACCACAGGTTGACATTTTCAGCCTGTGGCGGACGCCTATCCATCTGCGCGATTCCGCCATGAACATCCTGAAAAAACCCACAAGAAAAGGATAGTTTCATGGGCAATCCACCCGTGTCGGCACGTGCGCTGCTGACCATCTCGTTGTGCTTCTGTGTCGCCCTGCTCGAAGGGCTGGACCTGCAATCGGCCGGCATAGCCGCCTCCGGCCTGCGCCAGGAACTGAGCCTGTCGCCCCAGCAATTGGGCGCAGTGTTCAGCGCCGGCATTCTCGGCCTGCTGCCCGGCTCGCTGCTCGGCGGCGTGCTCGCCGATCGCCACGGTCGTCGCATCGTGCTGCTCGCCGCCATAGGCGTCTTCGGTCTGTTCTCGCTACTCACTGCCTTCGCCTGGAACCTGCCAAGCCTGTTGCTGGCCCGCCTGATGACCGGTATCGGCCTTGGCGCGGCACTGCCCACGCTGATCGCACTGACCGCCGAAGCGGCCAGCGATCGGCACCGCGGGCGTGCCGTCAGCCTGATGTTCTGCGGTATGCCGCTAGGTGGGGTGCTGGCTACGGTGCTGGGCATGGAAGGCGTGGCCGCCAGTTGGCGCACCGTGTTCTATGTCGGTGGCATCGCCCCCCTGGTGCTGGTGCCGCTGCTCTACCTGCTGCTTCCGGAGTCGTCGGCCTTCGAGCGCAACCGCGCCGCAGGCCGGGAAGACGTGCAGCAGCCCTCCATGGCGGCGCTGTTCGGTCCGCAACGCAGCGGCACCACGCTGCTGATGTGGGTGGTGTTCTTCTTTACGCTGATGGTGGTCTACATCCTGCTCAACTGGCTGCCCAGCCTGCTGATGGGACAAGGCCTCAGCCATGAACAGGCCGTGCGGGTGCAGGCCGGCTTCGGCCTGGGCGCGGCCGCCGGTTCGCTGGTGCTCGGCAGCCTGCTGGACCGCTGGCGCGCCGGGAAGGTGGTAGGCCTGATGTACCTGGGCATCCTCCTGGCGCTGCTCTGCCTGCGCCTGGCCGGCAGCTACGAGCTGCTGCTGCCGGCGGGCGCGCTGGCCGGCTTCTTCACCATCGGTGGCCAGTTGGTGCTCTACACCCTGGCGACGGTGGTCTATCCCAGCGCCATCCGCTCCACCGGACTGGGTTGCGCAGTGGCCTGCGGGCGCCTGGGCGCCATGCTCGGCCCACTGCTGGTCGGCCACCTGCTGCTGCAGGGGCTGGGGTCCGGCGCGGTACTGGTGGCAGCGTTGCCCTGCGTGCTCATCGCCGCCCTGCTCGCCGCCTTCATGCTGCGGCGGCCGCAAGCGACACCAGCCGCCACGGCCTGATCCAGGCCCGCGATCCCCCTGAAAAGCTTCGCGCGCTGACCACATCGGCGCGTGGGGCCCGTTCGCCCACAAGAAAGACAAAAGGCCCCCCATGAATCCACTGCGTTCCTGCACCCTGCCCCTGGCGCTCGTCTTCGCCAGCCCTTTGCCTGCTGTCGCCGAGATCTTCGGCGACAGCAGCGCCAGCCTGCAATTGCGCAACTACTACTTCGACTCCGACTATCGCAATGCACCTACCATCGGCCAGCCTGTGTCTCGGCAACGCGAATGGGCCCAGGGCGCGATTCTCGACTTCCGCTCCGGCTACAGCGACACCCCGCTCGGGCTGGGCTTCGACCTGTTGGGGATGAGCGCCCTGCGCCTGGATTCCGCCCCCGGGCGCAGCGGCACCGGCCTGCTCAAGCGCACCGACGAGGGCCGGGCGCAATCCGGCTACAGCAAGGGCGTGGCAACCGCAAAACTGCGCCTGGGCCGAACCGAATTGAAGGTCGGCGGCCATAGCCCCATGGTGCCGGTGCTGATCACGCCACCGGTACGCATGTTCTCGCCGGTGTTCCGCGGTACCGAACTGAGCTCCCGTGACCTGGAGGGCTGGACCTTCACCCTGTCGAGCCTCGACCGCATCATGGGCCGTGACGACGACCGCTTCGAGAAGATGAAGATGGCCTCGCCCTTCGGCCGCTTCCAGAAGGCCGCCGAGGCGGACCGCTTCGATTATCTCGGCGCAGAGTACACCCCGGCCAAGGGCATCAGGCTCAGCTACTATCACAGCCGACTGGAAGACATCTACCGCCAGGACTACCTGGGGGCGACCATCGCCCAGCCCCTGCCGTTGGGCCAGCTGAAGCACGACATCCGCTTCTACGACAGCGGCGAGGATGGGAAAGCCAACGCTGGCCGTGTGGACAGCCAGTACATCGGCCTGATGAGCAACTGGTCGGTGGGGGCACATACCCTGGGCGCCGGCTACTACCGCGTCAGTGGCGACACCGGAATGCCGGGCATTTCCGGCACGGTGCTGAGCGTTCACAGCGAAGGCGCGCTGGTCAGCGACATGGTCAACCGCAACGAGCGCCACTGGCAGCTGAACTACCAGTACGACTTCAGTGCCATTGGCTTTCCCGGCCTGAGCGCCCGGCTGCGCTACCTGCGCGGCGACAACATAGACGTACCCGCCCTGCAGTCCGGCGATGGTCATGAAAGCGAACGCTACCTGCAGCTTTCCTACGTGGTACAGGAAGGCCCGCTACGCGGAGTGGCCTTCAACGTACGCAATAGTTCCTACCACAGCAGCTTCGCCCGCGATGTGAACCAGACTCGGATCAACATCGACTACAGTTTCAAGCTCTGGTGAAGACGCCCCCGGGTGGGGCACAAAAGAAAGCCGCCGGGGCTCAGACCCCGGCGGCTTCTGTCTGGCTCAGGCCAGGCGCGGGAACAAGCGCAATGCGTTGTCGCGCTTGATGGCGCTGCGCTGCGCGTCGGTGAAGCCGTATGCATCGAGCAGGCCGGTGAAGTAGCTGGAGCGCTCCTTGTTGGCATAGGGCCAGTCGCTGCCGAAGGTGATGTTCTCCGGCTTGGCGAAAGCCAGCAATGCCGGCAGCGCGTAGGCACTGCTGGAAAGCGCAGTGTCGAAATAGAACTGGCGCAAGCGACGAATGCCGCCTTCCGTAGAGCCGTCCGCCGAGCAGATACGCGCCATGCGCTCCGCCGCATAGGGCACGAAGCCGCCGGCATGAGACAGGATGATCTTCAGGTTCGGGTAGCGTTCCAGGCAGCCACGCTTGGCCAGGTTCAGTGCGGCTCGGGTGGTATCCAGCAGGAAGTCCGCGGCATAGGGCGGAATGCCCGGTACTTCCGGGCCGGGAAGCTCCGAGGGGTGGATGAACACCCGGGCCTGGTGCCGATCGAGCGCCTGCAGCAACGGGTCCCACTCCGGCGTGCCCACGTAGGTGCCGCGAACGTTGGCCAGCAGGATCACGCCATCGGCCTTGAGGTTGGTCAGCGCGTATTCGGCCTGCTCGATGGCGCCGTCTACGTCAGGCAGGGTGAGCGTGGCGAAGAAACCGAAGCGCCCGGGGTATTTGTCCACTACCTCGGCGCAGTACTCGTTGACCTCCTTCGCCTTCACCCTCGCTTCGGCGTCATTGCCCAGGTGCACACCCGGGGTGGAGACCGAGAGGATGCCGGTTTCGATGCCGTTGCTATCCATCAGGTCCAGCGCGGCTTCCGCGCTCCATTTGGGAATGGGCAGGCCGCCGGCTGTAATGCCGCGTGACTCCAGCCACTGCCCGTAGAAGGGCGGAACTATGTGTTGGTGCGTGTCGATGCGACGCGCGGCCTTCGCGCCTGAAGTGCTCTTCGGCGAGGCGGCCTGCGCCGGTGAAAGCCCGGAAAGAGCGGCGGCGGTGGCGGCAGTTGCCATGGATACCAGTACCTGTCTACGTTTCATTGCGGATTCCAATTCTTGTTGTGAGTGGGGCCGTGGCACGGCCAATCAGAACAGCGTCTCCGACCAATCCAGGGACGGGCAGCGCTGCAGCAACACCGTCTGAGCCAAGCCCGGCGCGCCGGTCAGGATGTGCTCGGCATAGAACTCGCCGGCGAGCAGCTTCGCCCGCAGGAAGTCCCGGTCCGCGCCGGCGCGTTCCAGGCCCGCCCGCGCCGCCAGCACCATGCGCCCCCACTGCCAGCCACCGGCCACCTGGCCGAACAGCATCAGGAAAGGAACGGCGACGGCCAGCGCCTGCTCAGGCTCCGTCGCGAAGCGCTCGCGCAGTTGCCGAGCTGCCTGCTCCAGCGCCTGCACCGCCGTGCCCAGGCGTAGCCCGAGGCTGCAAGGGTGCTCCGCCAGGTCGGCCGCGACCGCGCGCATGTCCGCCAGCAGGCCATCGAGGTGCCCGGCGCTGTCGCGCAGAATCTTGCGGCCTATCAGATCGTTGGCCTGGATCGCCGTGGTGCCTTCGTAGATGGTGCCTATACGGGCATCGCGATAGTGCTGACCGACTCCGGTTTCCTCGACGAAGCCCATGCCGCCATGCACCTGCACCGCCAGCGAGGTGACTTCCAGGCTGGTCTCGGTCGCCCAGCCCTTGAACACCGGTGTCATCAGTTCGACGAAGCCCAGGTGCGCGGCCCGCACCTCGGGTTGCGGATGCTGCCGGGCGAAGTCCTGGGCCTGGGCTATCACCAGCGCCAGCGCACGCATGGCCTCGGTCTGAACACGCATGCGAAGGAGCATGCGGCGCACATCGGGGTGACGGATGATCGGCACGTTGCGATTGCCTGCCAGATCACCGCCCTGCTGGCGCTGGCGGGCATAGTCGAGGGCCTGCTGATAGGCACGTTCGGACAAACCCAGTGCCTCGATGCCGACGGTCAGGCGAGCCTGGTTCATCATCACGAACATGGCCTCCAGGCCACGATTCGGCTGCCCCACCAGGTGGCCGAAGGCTCCCCCCTCGTCACCATAGGCCATCACGCAGGTCGGGCTGGCATGGATCCCCAGCTTGTGCTCCACCGATACGCAACGCACATCGTTGCGTTCACCAAGGCTGCCGTCTTCGTTCACCAGGAACTTCGGCACCAGGAACAGCGAGATGCCCTTGGCCCCCGGCGGCGAGTCCGGCAGCCGGGCCAGTACCAGGTGCACGATGTTCTCGGTCAGGTCCTGCTCGCCCCAGGAGATGAAAATCTTCTGCCCCTGCAGGCGGTAGCCGCCGCTTCCATCCGGGGTAGCACGGCAGCGGATGGCGCCGACGTCGGAGCCAGCCTGGGGTTCGGTGAGGTTCATGGTGCCGCTCCAGCGACCGCTGACCATGGGAGGCAGGTAGCGTGCCTTCAGCGCCTCGCTGGCACAGGCCTCCAGGGCCTCTATTGCCCCCAAGGTGAGCCCCGGGCACATGGAAAAGGCCTTGTTCGCTGCCATGAACATTTCCGTGATGGCCGACGAGGCAACGCAAGGCAGGCCCTGCCCGCCCAGGGCAGCCGGGACAGCGACGTTGTTCCAGCCCGACTCGATACAGCCCTGGTAGGCCAGGTCGAAGCCCTTGGCGGTCCTCACCCCGGCCGGGCTCCAATGCACGCCCTCGATGTCCGCCGGCTGGTTCAACGGCGCCAGGACCCCGGCAGCGAACTTGCCGGCCTCCTCGCACACTGTGGCCAGCAAGCCGGCGTCCATTCCCTCGAACGACGGCAGGCTGGCGAGTGCATCGAGGTCCAGCAGGTTTTCCATCACGAAGCGCAGGTCGGCAAGTGGCGGATTGAAAGGCGTCATCGTTGGTTCTCCAGGTTCTGCAGCTCCCGCCACTGGATCTTGCCGGTCGCCGATTTCGGCAGCGCGTCGACGAATTCGACCAGGCGGGGAATCTTGTAGGCCGCCATCTGTTGGCGCGACCAGTTCATCAGGCTTTCGGCATCGAGCGCTTCACTCGTGGCCGACCTCAGTACGACCACGGCCTTCACCGCTTCCCGGCCATCCGCGGCGCGCCCGGCGATCACACAGGCTTCCTGGATGTCGGGGTGGTGGTAGAGCAGGCTCTCAACCTCGCTGGGCCAGACCTTGTAGCCGTTGACATTGATCATTCGCTTCAGGCGCTCGGCCATGAACAGGTAGCCCTGCTCGTCGAAATAGCCGATGTCGCCGGTGCGCAGGAACTGCCTGCCCTGGATCTCGACCAGGGACTCCGCGGTGGCCTCGGGGTTGTTCCAGTAGCCACTGAACAGCGAGGGGCAGCGCGTGACTATTTCGCCTTGCCGCCCCTGGGGTTGCTCGGCGTCGCTTTCAAGGCAGAGGACGCGGGTATCGACATCGAACAAGGGAATGCCCAGGCATTGCGGCTTGGGGCACCCGGGCGGGTTCAGGTGGATGGCGCCGCACACCTCGGTCATGCCCCAACCTTCCTGGTAGTGCAGACCGGTCAGTTGGCGCAGACGCTCGGCGACGGCGGCTGGCATCGCGGTACCGCCCCCACCCATCATCTGCAGGCTCGAGAAGTTCCTCCGGTCGATACCCTCCACGCTGAGCAGATCGACAATCATCGTCGGGATACTGGTCCAGTGGGTGACGCCACGGGTCTCGATCCAGTCGAGTGCGACCTCGCGGTCCCAGCGCGGCAACAGGACGATAGAGGCACCCAGGGCCAGGGGGACGAGCATCGAGGCGCACATGCCGGTGACATGGAAGTAAGGCGCGGTAGCCAGGACCACCGACTCGCTGGACCAGTGGTTCCAGTGCATCAGCGCGACCAGTTGGGCATTGACCGCCCTGTGGCTGAGCATGCAGCCCTTGGGCCGCCCCGTGGTGCCGGAGGTGTAGACGAGCATCGCCAGGTCCTCGCCGCAGCGTTGTGCGACGCTGGCCAGGGGCGGATGCCGCAGGGCCTGGCCCAGGGTGCTGGTGGCGGCACCGGCCGGCTGCCTGGCCGGCTCCGCGAGGAACGCCGGTACCAGTTCGGACGCAGTCGCTGGCAGGTCGTCGGCGTAGCAGGCCAACACCAGATGCTCGAAAACGCCCTGGAGGAGCAGCCCCGAGAATGCCGCTTCGAGGTCCTGGGCGGCCAGTACCACGCGGGCGCCGCTGTCCTCGATCAGCCAGCGCAGCTCAGCTTCGAGGTTCATGGGGTTGACCGGCACTACCACGGCATCGGCGCGGAGGATGGCGTAGAAGGCGACAATGAATGCGGGGCTGTTCTGCATGTCCAGCAGCACTCTGTCGCCGGGGCGCACGCCAAGGCTCTGCACCAGGTAGCCGGCCAGGCGCTGGACCCGCTCGTGCAGCTCCCGGTAGCTGAGGGTGGTGCCATAGAAGTCGATGGCGATTTCGTGGGGAAAGCGCTTCGCGTTGGTCTCCAAGGCTTCCTGGATGGCAGTGGCAGGTAACCCCGGGTGACGCGGTACGTGCCGTGCCAGCAGGCGATGGGCCGCCACCTCTACCGGTTCAGGCTGGCCGTGGGCGGACAGGGGCGCAGGCAAGCCGGTTACGGGAAAGCTGTTGTTATTATTCATGGGTTCTCCAAACGACAGACGAACGGGCTCGGCAGGCAACGAACCGGGCTACATCGCGACGATCGCCATCGGCGAGCTGGCGGTGGCTACCAGCCGCCCCTGGCTGCAGAACAACCGCGCGCTGGCGTATATCAGCGAGCGGCCGTGCTTCTCCAACTGCCCCTGGACGCGGTAGTCGCCATGGGGCGCCGGGCGTAGGTAATTGACCGTCAGCGCGGTGGTCGCGGCGGTGCACCCTGCCTCCAGCACGGACAGGGCGGCGAAAGCCAGACCGAAGTCCAGCAGCGCGGCGACTATGCCGCCCTGGATCACTCCCCCGCCCTGGGTGAAGCTTTCGTCCACCGAGAACGAGGCCTCGACGCTGCCACGCTCGGCGTGCACCAGACGCATGCGCAATTGCTGCGCGAGAGGGCTATCGGGAACCGGCCGGTCGTGCCAGCCACCTGCAATGAATTGTTCGATGAAAAATCGATCCGGATTGTCCGGACCGGCGCTGGGTGCTACCCGCATCGGCCATGCACTCCTACTGGGCTGAAAAACAGGCCAGACCAAGACGGGTGTGAGAACGCCGCAGCCCAGCCATCAAGTCAACCTTGATTGACAGGATCTCAGCGTGGCGAAAAGTGCACTTTATGTCAACCTTGGTTGACGAGATTGTCGCCATCTGGCGATAGCAGCGCAGTAGGCGATACGCCGGCCTTAGGCCTTGATCGATGCTGCGCAGGAGGCGTTAGGTCTGGAAGCGAGCTTCCAGACCTATCGTCCGGGAATTGCTGGAGCAACTCGGTGAATGACAGGGGGAAACGGTGCCCGTGCCGTGTGTCCGTGGCCAGCGGAGCAACGTAATCATCCGCGTGGCCAGCGAAAATGAATTGCGTGTCGTCATGTAGTTGGAGCGTTCACTGCCCAACCCCGGACGCCGTGACGAGTTCACGACGATTCATGACAGCCTCTTTTCTTGTTCCAGGCAGTGCCGTGGAAACGGCTCAGCGGTTGCGAATGCGCTCGGCTAGCGCACCAAGGGGCTTGGCCATACCTCGCCGTATCCGCGCGGGGAAGGTTTCCGCGGCATAGATGGGAGCGGGCGTAACCTGCTCCCCGGCCAGCCGATACTGCGGAAAAAGACTCAACGCGTGGCCACGAGCGATGCCGTACTGCACCGACTCCGACCACAGGCCATTGTCGTCCAGGGTCTGGCATTGCAGCGTGGTGATCGGCGCTGGCGCGAACGGGAAGTCGCTACCGAAAAGTATGTGCGAAGGATCCACTAGCTCCTTCAAAGCAACCATCGAATAGCGCGACGGTGAAAGCGCGGTGTCGAAATAGAAGCGCTTTACATACGTCATCACACCTTGAGGCGCTTGGTCCTTGAACTCCGGCAGGGCGTTCGCCAGGGAGATACGCCAAGCCACATAAGGCAGGAAACCACCGGAGTGCGCCAGTATCCAGCGGATCTTCGGGAAGCGTTCCAGGGTTCCGGTAAGGATCAGGTTGACCGCCGCCCTGGTGGTATCGCAGAGAAACTCGAGCAGGAATCCTGGCGTCTGCAAGCCTATCCGTTCGCTGGTGGCATGCATGTTGGGATGGACGAACACCACAGCCTGGCGGCGATCGAGTTCGGCCATCAGCTCCTCGAAACGCGGGTCACCGAGAAAGACACCATCGGTGCTGCCGAGCAACACTACGCCGTCCGCCTTGAGTTCATCGAGCGCACGCACGGCTTCGCGGCAAGCGGCATCGGTGAAAGGGGTGGGAAGCACGGCGAAATTGCCGAATCGCCCTGGAAAGTCCTCGCGCATCTGCGCAGCGAAATCATTGCATTGCCGCGCCAGCTCCCGCGCCTGCTCCACACCACCGCCGAAGTGCACCCCGGGAGCCGACAATGAAGTTATCGCGGTCTGGATGCCGTTGACGTCCATGACCTCGATGGACTTCTGCGGCGTCCATCTCGGCAACGGCGCCCCTGCCACTTTCGTCAAACCCATTTTGTCCATTGTGGCAACGAAAGCTGGCGGAATGATGTGATGATGGACGTCTAGGCGCCCTTGCTGGATGGACATGGTTATCCCCGTCGGTGGAGTTCGAATGACCGCGAGCGCATGCGCCCGGGCACACAGGCGAAAAGAACACTACCAGCAAGATATGAACATCAATGTTCACAAGGTGTCAATTCAGATCACCTATCCTTCGCCCCCTCATCGATCATGGGACAGTCAAATAACTCTTGACTCCGGATGAACACGACTGTTCACTCTGAGTCACGGTTAACAGGATCTTTTATGAGCGCAATCGAAAAACGCATCCATGACGCCGCCATCCGCATCTTCGCCGAGCGACGCATGGACGAAATCAACGTCAGCGAACTCGCGCAGACCGCCGGTGTTGCACGCGGCACCATCTACAAGAAGCTCGAGTCGGTGGATTCGCTGTTCGAGAACGTCGCGAGTCAATTGGCAGCGGAGATGAACGAACGGGTTGGACTCAGTGCAGCCCCCGATCTGGACCCGGCCCAGCGTCTGGCTAACGGCATCCGCTTCTACATCCGGCGAGCCCATGAGGAGCCACACTGGGGCGCGTTCTTGGTGCGCTACTCGGCCACCAGCCTCTCGCTGCAAAAAATGTGGGATGGCCCCCCGGCACGTGACGTGCTCGATGGCCTGTCCAAACATCGCTACAGCTTCCGCCCGGAGCAGATGGTATCGGTAATCGGCATGCTTGCCGGCTCGGTGCTGATCGCCATCGCCCTGGTGCTCGAAGGCCATAAAACCTGGAGAGATGCCGGCGCCGACACCGCCGAGCTGGTGCTGCGCGCGCTAGGGGTGCCCCCGGAAGAAGCGCATGCATTCGCCAGCGCGCCGTTGCCGGTACTACCAACTCTCGACTAACGCAGAGCCCCCATTGCCTTGAACGGCGCGCCCTTCCGGCGTGCCGCAGGGGGCGCTCAGCCCGAAGAAAGGAGACAACAACAATGAAAGCACTCCTTCACCACTATCACCTGCCACTGCTTGCCAGCAGTCGCTCGCCGACCTCCTAGCTAACGCGGCAGCCGCCGCCAGCCCTGCGCTACTCCCTTGCACGGCGCCCGTATCAACGGGCGCCGGGAAGATGCTCATCCGCAGAAAAGTCGACAACAACAAAAAGAGGCTTAAACATGAAAAGGGCAAATCCCCTGCACCTCAGGCCACTGCGTCTGACCACCGCACTAACCCTTTATGCCCTGACAGTTCCCACCAGCCAGGCGGCGACCTTCACCCTCGGGGAGATCGAGGGGCAGTTCGACTCTTCGCTGTCGATCGGCTCCAGCTGGTCGACGCAGAACCCCAAGGCCAAGCTGCTGAACAGCCACAGCGTGGACGACGGCAAGCTCAACTTCCGCTCTGGCGACGCCATCTCGCGGGTGTTCAAGGGCCTCCACGACCTGGAGCTGAAGTACGGCGATAGCGGTGTGTTCGTCCGCGGGAAGTACTGGTACGACTTCGTCCTCAAGGACGAGGACCTGCGCTTCAGGAACATCAGCGACAGTGGCCGCGAAGAGGCGGCCAAATCGGCCGGCGCCGAATTCCTCGACGCCTTCGTCTACCACAATTACGAGCTCCGCGAACTGCCCGGTGTCGTGAAGGTCGGCAGGCAGGTGGTCAACTGGGGCGAGAGCACCTTCATCCAGGGCGGCATCAACGCCATCAACCCCATAGACGTCTCCTCCTTCCGCCGCCCTGGCTCGGAGATCAAGGAAGGGCTGGTGCCGGTCAACATGTTTTATCTCTCTCAAAGTCTGAGCGAGAGTTTCTCCACCGAAATGTTCTACCAGTTCGGGTGGGACAAGACAGTCATCGACAACTGCGGAACCTTCTTCTCCGGCAACGACGTCGTTGCCGATGGCTGCGGCGGCCTGCCGGTGGGCCCCGTCATATACCAGAACCCGCTCGCCCAACAGGCTCTGTCCCCGTTCGGAATCAAGCTAACCAGCGAAGGCATCGAGATTCCGCGCGCGCATGACAATGACCCGCGCGATAGTGGCCAATGGGGAATGGCGCTGCGCTGGTTCGCCCCGCAGTGGGACAGCGAATTCGGCGCCTATTTCATGAACTACCACAGCCGCATGCCCTACATCAGCGCTGTAACCAGCCCTCATGCGGCTGATCCGGGCTTCGCTCCGGAGCTCTGCGGAAACCTGGGCGTCCCGGCCGCTGCATGCTCCGCGGTATTGGGGACGGCGGCAGGCCAGAGTCTGGCGCAGGCCTATCGGCTCGGCACTTCGAAGTACTACATCGACTATCCCGAGGATGTCCGTCTTTACGGCCTGAGCTTCAGTACCAGTCTACCGACGGGGACCACGCTCGCCGGAGAGGTCAGCTATCGCCCCAATATGCCGCTGCAGATCAACCCGTACGATTTGATCACAGCAGGAACCGGGGTCACAGCACTGTCCCCACTGTTGTCTTCTGGCGCGATCAATCTGCAGAACTCTACCGCCATTTCTGGCTATCGGCGCAAAGAGGTTACCCAAGCCCAGGTTACGGCAACGCACTTCTTTGACCAGGTAATGGGGGCTGATCGCCTGACGCTGATCGGCGAGGTCGGATACGTGCACGTCGGCGGACTTGAAGGCCGAGGTGGTGTGCGGTACGGGCGGAGCACTGCCTATGGAGGCGGCGCAATCTACCCGGACAACAGCGTGTGTACGTCCACCAGCGCCACTCCGGAGTACTGCACCAACGATGGCTTCACCACTTCAGATGCTTGGGGATACCGCGCGCGAGCCATCTGGGAGTACTCCAACGTCATCCAGGGGCTGGAGCTCAAGCCGAACCTGGCCTGGTCGCACGACGTTGACGGCTACGGTCCCGAGCCTGGTTTCAACGAAGGCTCCAAGGCCGTAAGCATTGGCCTCGATGCCACCTACCTGAACACCTATAACGCGAGCCTCTCGTACACCAACTTCTTCGGCGGTGATTACAACGTCAACGTCGACAGAGACTTCGTCGCGCTGAGCGTCGGCGTTTCCTTCTAACGGAGAACAACAATGAAAAATGCCTCCTTGCGTATTGCGCTGCTTGGCGCAGCTCTGTCCATGCCACTCCACTCCATTGCCGCTGTCTCCGAAGCCGAGGCACAAAAGCTCGGCACGAGTCTCACCCCAATGGGGGCAGAGAAAGCAGCCAACGCCGACGGCAGCATCCCCCAATGGACTGGTGGCTTGCCGACTACTGCGGGCCAACGTGGGACGGATGGTCGCCTCAGCGACCCCTTTAGCAGTGAAAGGCCGGTATTCACCATCACTGCACAAAACCTGAACCAATACGCCTCCAACCTCTCAGCCGGCCAGCAAGCAATGTTCAAGCGCTATCCGGACTATCACATGAACATCTACCCGACACATCGCACGGCGACATACCCGGACGCAGTGTTCAAGGCTATCGCCGGTAATGCTCGCAAGACGAGCCTCGTGGGTGGCGGGAACGGTCTGCAGGATTTCCAGACGGCAATCCCCTTCCCTATTCCCCAGAGCGGCATCGAAGTTCTCTGGAACCATATCACCCGTTACCGCGGCGGAAGCGCCCAGCGCAATCATGTGCAAGCCGTGCCGACCGCCAATGGCACCTTCACTCCGGTTCACTTCAAGCAGCAATTCACCTATCGCGATCAGCTCAGTGACTTCGATCCCGGCAAGGAGAGCAACGTGCTCTTCTACTACAAGCAGTTGGTAACCGCGCCCGCACGGCTTGCCGGCGACGTCGTTCTCGTTCACGAGACACTGGACCAGGTCAAAGAGCCCCGGATGGCGTGGATCTACAACGCGGGTCAGCGTCGTGTGCGCCGAGCCCCCCAAATCGCCTACGACGGGCCCTACCCTGCGTCTGATGGCCAGCGCGTTGCGGACAATCTGGACATGTTCAACGGCGCTCCAGATCGCTACGAGTGGAAGCTGCTCGGTAAGCGCGAGCTCTATGTCCCATACAACAACTTCGAGCTCGAATCACCGGCCCACAAATACAGCGACATCCTGCAGCCCGGTCACATGAACCAGGATCTGGTCCGTTACGAGAAGCATCGCGTGTGGGTTGTCGAGGGGACGCTCAAGCCCGGCGAGCGCCACATTTATGCCAAGCGCGTCCTGTATATCGACGAAGACACCTGGCAAGCGATGGTTGCGGAGCACTACGACGGCAGGGGCACGCTCTGGCGAGTAGGCGAAAGCTCGATGACGCCGCTGTATGACAAACAGATCCCCTACCTGGGCGTTGAAGCGCTGTACGACTTGATCAACGGCCGCTATCTGGTCTCCGGGATGACCAACGAAGAAAAAACCGGAGTCGAATTCGGCTTCAAGGCCAGCGCCGCCGATTACACCCCCACCGCCTTGCGCAATTCCGGCGTGCGCTAGCGCCGCCATCCCCTTTCCGAGAAACAGTCCTTGGGAAAATTTTGCCATTAAATGAACACTACTGTTCACAAGTGGACATTATTGACCTAGAGTAGGTCCATGCTTCGAAACGTGCCGACAGGCCTCCATAACAACAGGAGCAACGCAGTGAACATGAAAGAAACCATTTCCGAGCTGCAGACCCGCAGTGTCGTGGTCGGAAAGCGCCAGATATTCGTAGCCGAGAAAGGCACTGGACATCCGGTGCTCATGCTCCACGGGGGTGGTCCGGGCGCCTCGGGCCTGTCCAACTACTCGCGCAACATCGACGCCCTCGCTGAGCGATTCCGCGTCCTGGTGGTGGATATGCCCGGTTATGGCAAGTCGTCCAAAGGCGTGAATCGCGACGACCCGTTCGGCGACCTTGCCAGCGCCATGCTTGCCCTGCTGGATGTGCTCGGCATCAAGAGCGCTCACATCATCGGCAACTCGCTTGGGGGCGCCTGTGGCCTGCGAATGGCTCTGGAGGCACCCAGCCGTGTATCGGGGCTGATCCTCATGGGGCCCGGTGGAGTCAACACTACGCGGAGCCTCCCTACTCCCGGACTCAAGCTGCTGCTGGACTACTACAACGGCGATGGCCCATCTCTGGAAAAGATCACGCACTTCATCCGTGACTACCTGGTTTATGACGGGAGCCAGGTATCCGACGCGATGATCGAAGAGCGCTATCGCTCCAGCATTGATCCGGAAGTTGTAAAGCAGCCCCCGCTGCGACGCCCACCGAGCCTCGGTGCGGCAATCCGCATGGACTTCACTCGCGATCATCGACTGAAAACCTGCCAGGTACCGACCCTGGTCCTCTGGGGTACGGAAGATCTCGTGAATCGCCCCAGCGGTGGTGCCACCCTCCTCAAGCGCATGCCCAACTGCGATCTGTACCTCTTCGCCAAGACCGGCCACTGGGTGCAATGGGAACGTGCCGATCAGTTCAATGCCATCAGCACCTCCTTCCTGGCAGTGAACACGCCTAAGGCCTGAGTGGAGGATATCGATATGGCTCAGGACATCTTCGGCGCCAGTAGCATGGGCTATGCGGTTATCGAATCCGAGCGGATGGATCGCTGGCGAGCCCTGCTCAAGGCTGGCATCGGCTTGCACGAAGCGCAGGCTGACTCAGAGGTATTGGCCTACCGCATGGACCAGCACCAGCGGCGGATCATTGTGAAGCGCGGCGCAGCCGAAGACCTCGTCGCCGTTGGCTGGCAGCTTCGTGACAAGAACACGCTGAATGAGGTGCTTCAGCGCCTGAAAAAGCTCGGGATCGAGGCAATGCGAGGGTCTGTAAGCCAAGCCGCCGATAGGGGTGTCCGTGAGTTCTGGGAAGTCATCGGCCCGAAACGGCTTGCGGTCGAGTTGTTCATCGAGCCGCTCACTGACGATGGCCCTCTCGAGATGCTTAGTCCCGGATTCATAACTGGAGAGATGGGGATGGGGCACCTGGCGATCACATCTCGAAAGCCCGAACAGATGCGGCGCTTCTGGCAGGAAGTCTTCGATGCACGCCACAGCGATCACATCGTTGAACGCATCGCGGGCGTCACGCTGGACATCGACTTCTTCCGGGTGAATCCACGACATCACTCGATTGCGATTGCTGTCGTCAAAGACCTGCCCATGGACCCGATTCGTACTCGAATTCAGCACATGAATTTGTTGACGACGTCCGTCAGTGGGCTCACTGACGCTTTCCTCCGCTGCCGCAAGTTGGGCTTCGAAATGGCGCATGAGATCGGGGAGCACCCCAATGATCGCGAGCAGTCCTTCTACGTAATGACCCCTTCAGGGTTCGAAATGGAACTCGGATGGAATGCCTTGGAAGTCAATGAAGAAACGTGGCGCACGACTTCCTACAAGGGCATCAGCCTCTGGGGCCACAAGCCCGAAAAGCAAACCCGCTGGAAAAAGCTGACCACCAACCTGGGCAATTTCGGTCGCGGCTTCCGCTCGCTTTTCAACACTGAATATTCACCGCTCTAGGGAGACGCGCTGGAGATGGACAATAACAAGAAGCTGCATGGCGAAACCGTTGATGTCGTGATTTCGGGACTGGGCCCAACGGGTGCCACCTTGGCGCACCTGCTGGGTAAACGCGGTCTGTCGGTAATCGTGCTGGAGCGTGAGCCAACCTTCTATGGAAATGCTCGGGCCGTATACACCGACGATGAATGCATGCGAATCATGCAGTCCGCCGGCGTTGCAGATGAACTTGCAGAAGACATGCAGATCGACACGCCGGCCCAGTGGACCTTTGCCGATGGTCGCGTGCTTGGCCAGTACTGGCAACTGAACCGTCCGTTCGGCTGGCCCGTGATCAACTTCTTGTATCAGCCCTGGATGGAAACGCGCCTGACCGATCTTCTCCAGCGCTACCCCAATGTCCTGATTCGACGAGGCCGGGAACTCACTGCCTTTGAACAAAACGATGAATGGGTGACCGTCACTCATCAGGCCACGCGGACCTTCCGCTTCAGTGAAAGCAGCGACGCGCGTAGCGAGCACGAAATTGACGTAGACCCCCAGATCATTCGAGCTCGCTATCTGGTCGGCGCCGACGGCGGTCGAAGCACCGTGCGCGAGTCGCTCGGCATCAAGATGGACGGCAAGAATTTCCCGGAGCCGTGGCTGGTTGTTGACCTGGAGCTTAAAGAGGGTGAGGAAGCTCTGCGACACATCCCCTACTTCAACTTCGTCTGCGACCCCATCTGCCCCACCGTCAGCTGTCCGCAGCCGGGAAGATTCCATCGCTTCGAGTTCATGCTCATGCCCGGCCAAACCAAGGAGTACATGGAGGACCCGGCAACCGTCCGCAAGCTCATCAGTCGTCACGTCGATCCGGATAAATTCGACGTCAAGCGACGCCTCGTTTACACCTTCAACGCCCTGGTCGCTCAGGAATGGCGCCGGGGACGTGTGCTGCTCGCGGGTGACGCGGCGCACATGACGCCGCAGTTCATGGGCCAAGGCATGAGCTCGGGTGTGCGCGACGCTTATAACCTGGCCTGGAAACTCGACGCTGTCCTCAAAGGCAGGGCGGGTGATCAGCTTCTGGATACCTATAGTCGGGAACGCTACCACCACGCCAAAGCGATGATCGACATTTCGGTCGTGATGAAGGATTTCGTTTCGATGGCCCATCCAGTGAAGGCGGCCCTGCGAAACATCACTGCCAAAACGTTGCAGGCCACCCCGATCATCGGCAAGTGGATTCGTGAAGGTGGCTTCAAACCGACGCCAACCTATAAGGCCGGCACCTACCTGGGCATACCGCGCCGCGGTCGTCGATCCGTCGAAGGAAAGATGGTTCCCCAACCCCATGTCCGAACCTTCAAGGGTAAGAGAGTGCTGCTCGACAGCCTCATGGGCGAGGACTTTGCGCTTATTGGTCTGGGCGTGAACCCTCAGGACTTCCTCAATGGCCAGTCTCGTGCACTGCTCGCCGCGCAGGGGGTGAACTACCTGAGCCTGTTCCCCATCGGCGGCCGGCCCCAGGGGAAAGATGTTCAACGCCACACGCCCAGCGGTCTGGTTGAGGTCGAAGAAGTCGGCGAAGAAATGCTCAAGTGGTTTAAGCGATCAGGCGCAAAACAGAACGCTGTAGCCATCGTCCGGCCAGACAAGTTCGCCTTTGCCGTCGTATCGGGCGACAAGTTGAATGCCGCTATCGAGGAACTCGGTCGTCAACTCGGTTGGTCCGCTGCACTCGCCGGCTCTGTAACTGAACAACAGCCGCTGAGGAAATCCGCATGAGCCTCGATTCAGAAGTGCTTGAGAGGCTCGCTGCCGATCTGCGCCATGCAGAGCTGCATGGGGAGGCCATTGCACCTCTGCGCACCGAGCTTGGTTCGGACAACGGAGACGCAGCCTATGCCATCCAACGTATCAATGTTGAGCATTGGCAAAGCACGGGGCGCCGGATCGTTGGCCGCAAAATTGGTCTCACCAATCCCAAGGTGCAAGCCCAGTTGGGCGTCGATCAGCCTGACTTCGGGACTCTGTTCGCTGATATGTGCTACGGCGAACAACAGGGCATCGCAATCGAGCGTGTGATGCAACCAAAGATCGAGGCCGAGATTGCCCTGGTCCTGGGGCGCGACCTGCCTCGGGCAGATACCACGTTTGATGAGCTATGCGCGGCAGTGCGATGGGTGCTTCCTGCGCTGGAAATTGTCGGCAGCCGCATTCGCAACTGGGACATCCGTTATGTCGACACCGTCGCTGACAATGCCTCCTGTGGCGCCTATGTGCTAGGTGGCCCGCTTCGTCGGCTGGAAGGGTTGGATCTGCTCGATTGTCAGATGCGGATGACATTGAACGGGCAGGAAGTATCCAGCGGCAGAGGGCGGGAGTGCCTTGGGCACCCGCTGAATGCCGCAGTCTGGCTGGCTCGCAAAATGGCGTCACTCGGCACGCCCCTCCTCGCTGGGGACCTGATCCTGACTGGCGCTCTTGGCCCCATGATTCCCGTGAAGGAGGGGGACAGATTCACCGCCACCCTTGAGGGAATTGGAAGCGTCTCTACCCATTTCTTCAGCGCCACCCCAGATGCTGTCTTTCTACCGAGCTAAGAGAAGACCATGAGCCAGAAACGCAAAGTCGCCATCATCGGCTCCGGCAACATCGGCACCGACCTGATGATCAAGCTCCTGCGCAACGCGCAGCACCTGGAAATGGCCGCGATGGTCGGCATCGACCCGGCCTCCGACGGTCTGGCCCGCGCA